>DASYXY010000067.1:0-16685 GCA_035934385.1 Candidatus Dormiibacterota bacterium | reverse complement strand
CGCGAGAAGGCACGGACATCTCCGTCTTCTGCTACGGCCTGATGGTCCAGTACGCGCAGGAGGCGGCCAAGGCGCTCGAGGAGAGCGGCGTGAGCGTCGAGATCGTCGACCTCCGTACCGTCTACCCGCTCGACAAGGACGCCGTCATCGCATCTGCGCGCAAGACCGGCAAGTGCTTGGTCCTCTCCGAGGACAACTTCAGCGTGGCGATCGGGTCAGAGGTCGCCGCTCTCATCGCGGATGAGGCGTGGCGCTGGCTCGACGCTCCGGTGAAGCGCCTCGGCGGGCTCGACGTCCCCGCGATGCCCTACGCGCCGGCGATGGAGGAGGCGTTCATGCCGACCCCCGAGAAGATCACGCGAGCATTGAAGGAGCTCGCGGCCTACTGAGATGGCGACCACCACCCGGGTCGTGATGCCCCAGCTCGGAGAGTCGGTGCACGAAGGCACGATCTCCAAGTGGCTGGTCAAGCCGGGCGACAAGGTCGTGGAGTTCGAGCCCATGCTCGAGGTCGACACCGACAAGGTCAGCGCCGAGGTCCCGGCGCCCGTGACGGGCATCCTCAAGGAGATCCTGGCCAAGGAGGGTCAGACCGTTCAGGCAGGGGCTGAGATCGCGGTCGTGGAGCTGGGCGGCGACGGCAAGGCCGCGGTGGCGGCACCGCCGGAAGCTCCGGCCGCGGCAGCAGCGGCACCGAAGCCTGCGACGCCCCCACCCCCGCCAGCTCCAGCTCCCGCGCCCGCGCCCGCCCCGACCGAGCAGCTGGAGACCGGCGAGCACCGCTACTCGCCCGCCGTGCAGATGCTCGCGGACGAGCTGAAGGTCGACCTCGCAGGCATTCACGGCACCGGACTCGGCGGCCGGGTGACCAAGAAAGACGTGCAGGCCTTCGCGGCCCGGCCGGCGCAAGCCCCGGCGGCAGCCGCGCCCGCCGCCAAGGCAACGCCGTCTGAAGGCGACGAGGTCATACAGCTGACGCGCGTTCGCAGGCTGATCGCCGAGAACATGGTCCGCTCCAAGTCGACGATCCCCCACGCATGGCAGACGCAGGAAGCGGACATGTCAGGTGTGGTCGCCAACCGCAACGCCAACAAAGCCGCCTTCCAGAAGCAGGAAGGGTTCTCGCTCACCTACCTGCCTTACGTGATGGCGGCTGCGATCAGCGCACTGCGCGAGCACCCGCAGGTCAACTCGACGTTCAACGACACCGAGCTCATCGTCCACCGCGACATCAACCTCGGAGTCTCGGTCGGGCTCGAGGACACGCTGGTGGTGCCAGTAATACGGAAGGCCGATGGCCTCTCCATCGCGGGCCTGGCTCGCGCCGTAAACGACCTGGCAGGTCGCGCGCGCAGCAAGCAGCTGAAGGCCGACGAGCTGGCGGGCGGCACGTTCACCGTCAACAACTCGGGGACGTTCGGGACGCTCTTCAGCTACTCGGTGATCAATCCCGGCCAGGCGGGCATCCTCACGATGGAGGCGATCCAGGAGCGACCCGTGGCGGTCAACGGAATGATCGGCATCAAGCCGATGATGTATCTCTGCTTCTCTTTCGACCACCGCGTGCTCGACGGGCTGCAGGCCGCGCGCTGGCTGACGTCCTGCCGCAAATGGCTCGAGGCGGTGAGCCTGGAGACGCCCGTCTACTAGCTAGCGCTCGATCGACAGGATCGAGATGAAGAAGCTCGCGAAAACGGTCTGCGTGCCGAGCGCCATCAACACCACCGCCGGGATGACCTCGCGCATCGTGAGCGACGGGTCCAGGGTGCCGAAACCGGCCGCATGCCAGCTGATCACAGCCGCGATCATTCCAATCACCCCGGCGAGGGCCATCAGCGCGCCGACGCCAAGCCCGACCTCCAGCGTGATGTAATCGAACATCCGCAACAGCAATGGGTGCGGCGGATGAAACCCCTCGCGGATGGCGAAGATCTTGGTGAACACGGCGAACAGCACGAGCTGGTATCCGAGCAGGCACAGGAACCCGGCGACGAGCAGCGTGTGGATGTCGAGCGACACCCCGAAGACGTGCAGCGGTCTCGCAATCAACAACGCGGAGAGCACCGCGCCAACCGCGAGCAGCCCGAGGCCTGGATAGAGGAACAGCCATCGCGGGCTGAAGAGCAGCATGAACCGCAGGTGCCGCCACCCATCGCGCCACGTGCGCAGGTGCGGTCGCCGGGAGCGGCCATCAGGGTGAAGCACGACCGGAACCTCGCTTATGCGCATGCCTTTCAGCGACGCCTTCACCACCATCTCGCTCGCGAACTCCATTCCGGTCGCGCGGAGCTGCATGCGCTCGAACGCCTCTTTACGAAAGGCGCGCAGCCCGCAGTGCGTGTCGCCGACACGCGCGTTGAAGAAGGTGCGAGTGATGCGGCTAAGGACAGGATTGCCGAGCCAGCGATGCAGCCACGGCATGGCGCCTGGCTCGATACCACCGGCGAAGCGGTTGCCCACCACGAGCTCGTCACCGGCTCGCAGGCGATCGATGAACGGCCCGATCTCGCCGAAGTCGTAGCTGTCGTCGGCGTCACCCATCACCACGAACTGGCCGTTTGCCGCCTCGATGCCGCCGATCAGCGCCGCGCCGTAGCCCTTGCGCGCCACCTCGACGACACGGGCGCCCAGCTCGCGCGCGATCACCGCCGAGGCGTCCGTGCTGCCGTTGTCGGCGACGATCACCTCGGCCGAGATCCCGAGCTTCTCAGCCGCGCGCAGCGCCTTCTGGATGCATCGGGCGATCGTCTCGGACTCGTTGAGGCACGGCATGACGATCGAAACCTCGACGGCGGAGCGCGTGCCTGAGTCGAGGCGCTGATCGTGCCGAGGGGCGACCTTCACTTCCGGTGAGGGTAACGGCCCGGAGCGGGATTTCCGCCGGATCAAAACAAACGAGGTGGAGCTTCAGGCCGGGTTCATCCCGGCCGTCACGGGGCGCGCCCCTTTCCAAGCGCAGCCAGACGTCGTTGGTGGGAGGAGGGGGTCCCGCGGGGGAGGACGGCCGTCCTTACCCGCGAAAAAGAAATGACCCCGACGGATCGCCTCTTGGGAACCGGCACCGGCCTTGCGGCCAATTCCTGTCCCCTCGAACGTTTCCCTCGGGGCCGTCCAGAACTGTATGGCCCAACGGATCGGGGCGCAAGTCCGAAAGTCAGTTCGCCGCCAACCCACTGCAAGTAGCCATGCCGAGCTAACCTGAGGCGACGCCGATGTTGAAGCACGAGGTGGCGCATCAGATTGTCGAGGCAGCTCATGTGAGAGCGGCCCACCTGAACATTCGCGTGTCCGTCGCAGTCGTCGACGCCGGCGCGCATCTCGTCGCCCTGGGCCGAATGGATGGGGCGAATCCGATATCTCCTCAGATCGCAGAAGCGAAGGCGGTCAGCGCTGCGATGTTCCAGCGCGACGGCGGGTCGCTCCTCCAGACCGCGACCGAAAGGCCGGCGTTCTTCAACGCGGTGAGCGGCCTGACCCGCACCAAGCTCGTGCCGGGTCACGGTTCGGTGCTGCTCGTGCGGGATGGCGTCGTGGTTGGCGCTGTGGGCGTGAGCGGCGCAAAGCCCGAGCAAGACCTGGAGTGCGCGGAGGCCGGTGCGGCCGCCTTCAGCTAGCCGAGCGCGATCCGTCTGATCGGTTCGTGCACGGCGCCGTTCTTCTGCAGGTGGCTCC
This sequence comes from Candidatus Dormiibacterota bacterium, assembly GCA_035934385.1. Taxonomy (GTDB): domain Bacteria; phylum Chloroflexota; class Dormibacteria; order Dormibacterales; family Dormibacteraceae; genus CF-118. The sequence continues at coordinate 13,013 of DASYXY010000067.1, read as the reverse complement.
AGTACAGAACGAGGTCCTCGGCGCGCCACGGCGCCAGGGCCGGGATGGGCGGCAGGTCTGGCGGCGTTGCGCCGTCACGCGATCGCGCCCGGGCCAGGGTCAGGTGCGGCTGGTACGGTCGAGCCTCCGGCTCGAGGCCTGCGGCGCGGCACTCGGCTTCGACCTGCGCCGCGAGCCGGGTCAGCTCCTCGGCGCCTGAGCTCAAGCCCAGCCAGACCACACGTGCGAGCCGGCTCCGCTTGAAGACGCCAGCCGCGCCCAGCGCGAGCTGAATCGCCGGACCTGCAGAGCCCTCGAGGCGATCGGCGACCCCCTCGACCACCGCCCGATCAACCGTGCCGACAAAACGCACGGTCAGGTGCAGGTTCTCGGTGACCGACCATCGAAACTCGGGCGCCGCGACCGCGCATTGGGCCAGGAAGCCGCCGAGCTGCTCACGCTGCGGCTCAGGCACCGGGATCCCAAAAAACGCCCGGATGCTTACCTGATCCGCTTCTTCCAGTGCTCGCTCACCCACGCGCTGGGGGGACTTGGCCGCCAGCCAAAATGCGCCGTCACCGAGTCGAGTCCGTCGGCGATGTTGGGCAGCTGGATCGTGTTGATCTCGTCCGGGGTGGCGAGAGGATTGTCCTGCAGCAGTTCCATCATCGTCGCGCCAGGCATCAGAAGCATGGGCATCATGTGCAGCTTCGGCTTCTTAATCCCTCGCGCCTTGATGAACCAATCGAACATCGTCTCGTAGGTCACCACCTCGGGACCTCCGAGCTCGATGATCTTGCCCAGGAGGTCGGCCTTGCCGATCGCCTCCACCACACAGCGTGCGGCGTCCTCTCGCAGGATCGGCTGGATCTGCGTCTTACCGTCGCCAGGAATGATCAGGAACGGCCCGAAGTCGGCCGCCCGCTCGAAATCGACAAGGACGCCTCCGTCCTCTGCCAGGATGAACGAGAAGCGCAGGACCGTGCCGGGAACTCCACTTTTCGCCAGCTCCTGCTCGCCCATCCAACGCGAGGTCAGGTACTTGTACTTCTGGTCGAGTCGGGCGCCGATCGCGCTGACGAGAATGACCGACTTCGCGCCAGCAGCCTTCGCCACCTGTCCCAGGACACGCGGACCGTCGGCGTTCACCTCGAACATCGACTGCGGCTTGTTGCGTCGCACCGCGACCAGGCTGACCACGTGCTCAACTCCCTGGCACGCCTGATTCACCGCCGCTGGGTTGGTGGCATCGCCGGTCATCACCTGGGCGCCGCGAACCTTGTAGGCGGCGGCCTTCATCGGGTCGCGTACAAGCACACGGAGTTGGTGCCCTGCGTCCAGGAGCTTGTGCGTGACCGCGCGCCCGACGAATCCAGTTGACCCAAGCAGCAGAATCCTGGCCACGATCGAAAATCCTAGCGGCCATACTCAGGATCGATGTCGGGTGAGCAGGCGGGCGGGCTGGCCATGGGGCTGTTCGCGTGCCTGCTCGGCGCCGGTGGAATCTACGCAGCGATCCGGCGGCGGGCCCGGCGGGCTGAGATTGCCGCTACCTACGGGTCGACCGGCGGGATCGCTTTTACGGTCGTGCAGGCCGGCTGTTCGGGGGTGCTGCTAGCCGGCGGCCTCGGGCTCATCCTCGTGGCGCTGCTCCTCAAGGGCTGAGCGGCGCGTCGCGAGACCCCAGAACTCGAAGATCACCTTCAGTGCCGCGAGGGTGGTGATGTTGCCGTTGTCGAAGGGAGGCGACAGCTCCACCAGGTCGAGGCCGACGAGCTTCGCGACCTCGGCCACGGAATGCAGGACCTCGAGGGCCTGCCTGCTGCTGAGACCGCCCGACGACGGGATCTCGGTCCCCGGCGCGAAGGCCGGGTCGAGCGCGTCGATGTCGAACGATACGTGGACTTCTTGGCCGGCGAGCTTTTCCTGGATACGCCTGAGCGCCGCGTCCGGACTGGAGGCCAGCTCCCGCGCGCCGACCAGCGTGACGCCATGATCGCGGATGAAATCGAGCTCTTCCGGGTCGTAGTCGCGGCCGCCCGCGATGACCACGCGATCGGGCGCGATCCCCGACACGTCAAGCGCGCGCCGCAATGCGCATCCGCAGGTCCACCGCCCGCCACGCGAGAAGTCACAGAGGTCGGGGTGCGCGTCCACCCACAGGATGCGCAGGTCCGGATGCCGGCGCGCCTGTGCGGCCAGGGTCGCGATCGCAGTGCAGTGGTCGCCGCCGAGCACCGTGAGCACCGAGTCCGGCGGCACGGCGGCCAGGCGATCCGCCACAAGCGACCAGCTCGATTCGATGTCCGAGCCCGCCGGGAGGTCGCCGATGTCGTGCACGCTCAGGCCGGTGAGCACGTGCCCCTCCTCCGTCACTGGCGGCATGACCGCCGACAGCGAGCGGATGCGCTGCGGCGCCTGGGCGGCGCCTTTCCGATACACGGCCGAGCCGTCGTAAGGGATGCCCGCCAGGGTCACCGGCGCGCCTTCGGGCGCACCAATCAACCCTCCCCACGGCTTCAGCCCGGTGACGTCTATCAAGGCAACTGACTAGTCGGGTTCGTACTTCGGCAGCGACTTCTTCACCGGACGATCCTCGCGGTAGCCGAGTGCGTACTCGGCCTGCAGCACCGTGTGCACCTCGCGGGTGCCCTCGTAGATGATCGGGGCGCGGGAGTTGCGTAGGTAGCGCTCCACCGGGTACTCCGCCGAATAGCCGTACGCGCCGTGGATCTCGACCGCGTCGTTGGCCGCGTTGAAAGCGGCGTCGGCGTTGTACTGCTTGCACATCGAGACCTCTCGCGTGTGCCGCAGCCCGTTGTTCTTCATCCAGGCGACCTTGTAGTAGAGGAGCTTGCAGATCTCGTAATCGCGGGCCATGCGAGCGATCATCTGCTGCACGAGCTGGTACCGGCCGATCTCCTGGCCGAACGTCTTGCGCTCGTTTGCGTACTTGACCGACGCGTCGAGGCAGGCGCGGACCGTCCCGGTGGCGCCGGCGCCGATCGTGTAGCGGCCGTTGTCGAGGCAGCTCATCGCGACCTTGAAACCGTCGCCCTCGTCACCGATGCGGTCCGCCTCATCCACCTCGAGGTCGGTCATGAAGATCGAGCCGACATCGCCGGCGTGGATTCCGAGGCGGTCCTCGATCGGCTCTGTGCGCAGGGCCTTGCCGGAGGCGGCTCGGTCGACCATGAACGCCGAGACGCCGTGCGCGCCGGCCTTGGGATCGGTCTTGGCGAAGATCAGCATGAAGTCCGCGGTGTCGGCGTCCGACACCCAGATCTTCTGCCCGTTGATCAGGTAGCTCCCGCCGCTCCGCCTGGCGGTGGCCTGCATGGAGGCCACGTCCGAGCCGGCGTTGGGCTCGGTCAGCCCGAAGCACGCGAGCTTCTCACCGCGCGCCATCGGCCCAAGCCAGCGCTGCTTCTGGTCTTCGCTACCCCAGGTGTAGATGCCGCAGCCGACGAGGCCGACGTGCACAGACAGCACGGTGCGGTAGACGGTGTCGACGTATTCGAGCTCCTCGCAGACCAGCCCGAGCGACAGGTAGTCGAGGCCATGGCCGCCGTAGCGCTGCGGGAAGCAAACGCCTGGCAGGCCGATCGACGCCAGTTTGGCGAAGATCTCCGGGTCGTGGCGGATGGCGCGGTCGTCGGCCGCGATGCGGGGCGCGAACTCGCGGCTGCAGAAATCGCGCACCGTCTCCACGAGCTGCTCCTGGTCAGGGGTCAGAGCCAGGTCGAGCATCGCCGCCTAAGTTACTTGGTCGGGGACGGCCTGGGCGCGCAGGTCGGCGTCGGGCTCGGCTTCGGGGTCACCTTCGGCGTCGGCGTCCTGGAAGGGCTCGGCGACCTGGTCGGGCTCGGCGTCGGACATGGCTGGGTCGGCGTCGGCGATGGCGGGGCAGGATGCAGGTCGTTCGGTCCGACATGCCCGATGAGCGGCAGGTGCTGGCCGATGCCCAGGATGATCGGGACCGTGCGCGAGCTGTGCAGCTGCGGCTCGAGGAAGTTGGTGTAGATCTGCTTCAGCTGCTTGATGCCGTTGACGCTCTCGATGTTCGCGCCGTTCGTCGACTGAGCTGCTTTCTTCAGGGCGTCGAGGTCGTCTTTGGACACCAGCGCCGACGTGATCGGGTTGGAAAGGATCACCGACTCGAGCTGATTGACCTGGTCGAGCGTGAGGGTGGCTTTGTTGAGCGTCGGCACGAACGCGTTGTCGAGCGTGACCAGCGCGGAGATGCCGAGGTAAATGACCACCAGCATCACGATCACGTGGACGAAGATTCCGAGCAGACCGTCGATGCCGCGGATCGACTCCATGCGGTGGAACCTTCCGCCGATCGCGCCCCCGATTCCGCCCAGGATCACCGCTCCGATGAGAGCGGCGAAGACGCTGATGACGGCGTTTATGTGCGCCACGTTCTGCATCTCGTTTGTGTACTGGTCGTGGAACCTGAACACCAGCAGCAGGGTGCCGAAAAAGAAGATCTCGGCCATCAGCGGCTGGATGACGCCTCGCTGGTAGCCGAGGAACAGGGCCACGAGGATCAGGAGGCCGACGGCGATGTCGATGAACAACCCGCGTGCATTGTAAGTACGGGGTCCGGGGAGCGAGCTTTACGGGCGGTCGAGTCAGGCTTAAGTTAGACTCGCATCGATCTTGGCGCGGTCGATCGCCGTCGCGATGCAGAAAGGGGGGGTCGGAAAGACCACCACCGCCGTCAACCTAGGGGCGGCGCTGGCGGAACTCGGCCAGAGGGTCCTGCTGATCGATCTCGACGCGCAGGGCCACCTCACGCTCCACATGAAACCGCCCGCCGAGCTGGGGAAAACCATCTACCACCTGCTGCTCGAGCCGGAGACCACCGTCACCGACGTGGTCCAGGAGGCCCCCCAGATGGGCGTGCATTACATCCCGGCGGACATCGAGCTGGCGGGCGCCGAGAACCAGATGATCAACGAGATCGGGCGAGAAAGCATCCTGCGCGACAAGCTCGAGCCGGTCCAGCGCCGATACGACTTCATCATCATGGACTGCCCTCCGTCGCTCGACCTCATCGTCATCAACGCGCTGGTCGCGGCCAACGAGGTGCTGGTCCCGCTGCAGGCGGAGTTTCTCGCGCTCAAAGGCATGCAGGAGCTGCTGGTGACGATGGAACGAGTGAAGCGCCGCCTCAACCCGCAGCTCGAGCTCATCGGCATCCTGCCGACGCTGTACAAGCAGCGCGCGCTCCATTCCCAGGAGGTCCTGGCCGCGGTGCGCGAGAAGTACGGCGACAAGGTCTACGAGTTCGGTGTGACCGACTCGATCCGTTTCGCGGAGACGCCGCTCGCGGGTCAGTCGATCCTCCAGTACGCCCGCGAGTCGGACGGCGCGAGGTCTTATCGGGCGCTCGCGGCTCGAGTCATGGAGAATCACAAGTAGCCTTGCCTACTTTCAAGCGCGCTTCCCTCGGCGGCTCGGAAGATCTCTTCCGGCCGACAAGACCCCAGGTGGTCAGCGACACCGACGACGTGATCAAGGAGACGGTCGACCGACCAGTGCAGAAGGAGCCGGTCGTCTACAGGGCGCTGAGCTTCACGACCGAGGAAATCGAGCTGCTCATCGACGCCATCCAGACCGCGAAGTACCCGGATCGCCCGCGTCCGAAGCCTCCGCTCGACAAGTTCGACGCGCTCGATGCGCTGCGGCTCAAAGTCCAGGGCGACTCGGGCGGCTAGCTAGTACCGCTTCCGGGAGCGTCGCCGGTAGTAGCCGTACGTCCAGTACAGGCACAGCAGCAGCAGCGCCACGCCGAACGCCACCACCGCCCATCTCTCCATTTCCGGTAAATACTCTGATTGATGGCGAAGATCGGCATCGTCAAGGTCAAGCTCGACCGCGACGTCAACTGCTACGTCGTGTCCGACCAGACCACCAAGGAAGTCGTGGTCGTCGACCCCGGCATGCCCGCGGAAAAGATCGCCGAGCAGCTCGGCGGCGCGACCGTGCGCTGGATCGTCTCGACGCATGGCCATCCGGGTCACGTCGGCGGCAAGGACGACCTCAAGGCGCTGGTGGGCGGCGAGACCGCGATCCACTCGGCCGACGCCAAGCAGTTCCTGCGCTCGGCGGACCGCTATCTCATCGACGGCGACGAGCTGGACTTCGGCGAGTTCAAGATGTCCGTCCTCCACACGCCAGGGCACACGCCAGGAAGCATCTGCCTGGTAATCGCGAACCATGCCTTCGTCGGCGACACGATCCTGGCGGGCGGCATCGGCCGCCAGATGCCCGAGACCGACCTGCGCCGGCAGATGATGAGCATCGGTACTCGGCTGCTGAGGCTCCCTCTGACGACCGCCCTCTACCCCGGTCACGGCCCGGCCACGAGCCTGGAAAGAGAGCTGGCGCAGAACCCGATCTTTCGCGGAGCAGGCGCAGCTACGAGATAGGCCGGACCATCCGGCCGCTCGGCCGGGTCGTGACGCGTCCTCTCGAGTAAACCGGCGCTCCACGCAGGTACACAGAGGTGATCGCGAAAGAAACTTTCAGGCCCTCGAGCGCGCCGTGTTTCTGGCGCGAGCGCATGGCCCGCGGACTGAAGGTCGTGGACCGCGTCGGATCGACCACCACCAGGTCCGCGTCGTAGCCCGGCGCGATCCGCCCCTTGCTCTCACCCAGCCCGGCCAGCGCCGCAGGGCCCTCACCCACCCATTTCGCCGCGAGCCACGGATCACCCATCTCTTTGGCGAGCTCCAGGCAGCTCAGGTACAGCGTCTGCACGCCAGGCGTCCCGGGTGCCGCGTGTTCGAGGTCCAGCCCCTTTTCGGCGTCCGTGTGGGGCGCGTGGTCCGTCGCGACGACTCCGATGACCTCGCGCCTGAGAGCGTCGCGCAGCGCGCGCCGATCGGCGTCCGTCCTCACGGGCGGGTTCATCTTCATGGCCGTGCCGAGGCGCGGGAAGTCGGCATCTGTCCGCCACAGGTACTGCGGGCACGTCTCGAGCGTGAGCCGCGTCCCGGCAGCTATCGCCTCCTCGGCCGCCTGCAGGCCAAGCGCGCTCGAGAGGTGCGCGACGTGGACGCGGACGCCGTGCTGCCTGGCGAGCGCGGCCGTTGCGGAGATCGCGACCGACTCCGCCTCTGCCGGGCGAGCGGCGAGTACGTCTGCGTACGTCTCATATGGCCGCCGGAACGAGTGCAGGATCCCCGGATCCTCGGCATGGATCACGAGCGGCAGACCGATCTCCGCCATCGCGGGAGCGAGGCGCGCGAGCGTGCCGTAGTCCGGCGGCGATTCCAGGTCCGTATCGCCCGCGTCGAGTGCGTGCAGCACCTGCTTGCGGCTCAGGCTGAACGAATAGCCCAGGTACGCCTTGAAACCGACGGCGCCCGCTGCAGCGAGTTCGTAGAGCTGCTCCGAGGTCGACGCGGACCGGATCAGCGCCCACAACCCGAAATCGACCCGCGCCTTCGATCGCGCCAACGCGGCCTTCGCCTCCAGCACGCCGGCCGAGTCGACGGCGGGAACTGTGTTCGGCATGTCGATCACAGTGGTCACCCCGCCCGCGGCGGCCGCGGCGGTGAGCGTGCCGAAGTCCTCCTTGTCGGGGAAACCAGGGTCGCGGCCGTGCACGTGAGCGTCGATTCCGCCGGGGAGAAGCCACTTGCCCGAGACGTCGACGACGCTGCCGCCGGCGCGTCCGCGAGGGTGAACGCCGGTGATCACGCCATCCTTGACCGTGACGTCGAAATCAGCAGGACCATCCGGCGTGTAGACGGTGGCTCCTCGAAACAGGAGCTCGCTAGTCAAGTGTCAGATCGGAGATTCGAAACAGGGGTGAGTACGGAACGCCGGCCTGGCCGATGTTCTCGGCGCCGCCCTCGCCCCGGTCGAGCACGACGACGAGGTGGATGACCTCGAGACGGGCGTTGCGCAACACCTCAACCGTGCGGAGCGAATCGCCGCCTGTCGTGACGACGTCTTCGATCACCGTGACGCGCTGCCCGGGCTCGAAGCGGCCCTCGATCTGCCTGGCCGTGCCGTAACCCTTGGGCTCCTTGCGCACGAGCACCAGCGGCAGGCCCATCTGCATGGAGACCGCGCCGCCGAGGAGCACCGCGCCCAGCTCGGGCGCCGCAAGCAGTTGCGTGTCCGCCGGCACCAGCTCCGCGAGATGTCTCCCGAGCCGGCGCAGCAGCGCGGGGTCAGTCTCGAAGAGGAACTTGTCGAAGTAGCGATCGCTCCTCTTGCCCGAGCGGAGGATGAAATCTCCTTTCAGGTAAGACGCCTTGACGATCTCGCGGCCAAGATCCGCGACGTCCGATGCCCCCGTCGCCACGAGACCTAATCTAACCGAGTGATGGGAGCGCCCATGACCGTCGGCGTCCTCCGTGTGATGCTGCACCTGCCCGCCAGCGGATCGCTGAAATCGAAGCGACAGGTCGTCAGTGGATTGCTGCGTCGCGTCCGCCAGGAGCTGCATGTCGCCGCCGCGGAGGTCGGCGAGCAGGATCGGTGGCAGCTCGCCGAGCTCGCCATCACATGCGTGAGTGGCGAATCGCGGCACGCGGACGAGATCCTGGCGCGCGCGCTCACGTTCGTCGAGCGCCACTCGGACGGTGCGCAGATCACCAACGTGAGCACGGAGCTCGTTCGCCTGTGAAGGTTGCGGACAGCCTGGTTGACGAGTTCGAGGCATCGCTGCCGTTCAAGCTCGATCCCTTCCAGCGTGAAGCGATCGAAAAGCTCGACAGCGGCCGCGGCGGCGTGCTCGTCAGCGCTCCCACATCGAGCGGCAAGACCGTGGTGGCCGAGTACGCGATCTTTCGCGCGCTGCGCGAGGGGCACAAGGTCGTCTACACGACGCCGCTCAAGGCGCTGAGCAACCAGAAGTTCCACGACTTCGTTCGCGAGTACGGCGAGGCGACCGTCGGGCTCGTCACCGGTGAGAACACGATCAACGACGAGGCGCCGGTGGTCGTCATGACCACCGAGATCCTCCGCAACCTGATTTACGAAGACCTCAAACGACTTGATCCCGTGCGCTACGTCGTGCTCGACGAGGTGCACTACATCGACGACTTCCCGCGCGGCTCGGTGTGGGAGGAGATCGTCATCCAGGCCCCACTCAACATCAAGCTCGTGGGGCTGTCGGCCACCATCGGCAACTACCGCGACATCGCGGATTGGATGGCCGAGAACCGCGGCGGCATGGAGACCGTTTTCCACGACCGGCGGCCGGTCGAGCTGAAGATGTGGCTGGCGATCCACAACAAGTTCTTGCCACTGTTCAAGGAGGACGGGGGCATCGACCAGCGCACGTGGTCCAAGGCGGCGCAGGAGGAAGAAGCCTCATACCGCGTCGGTCGCTACCGCAACCTGCCGTCCAACGACCTCCTCCACGTGATCGACGAGCTGAAAGAGATGGACATGCTGCCGGCGATCTATTTCATCTTCTCGAGGCGAGGCTGCCGCGAGGCGCTGCAGCGATGCTCGTACCACGAGTTCGACCTGACCACCGCCGAAGAGAAGCAGGCTATCGACCAGGTCGCCGCCGAACGACTCGCCGAGCTGAAGGATCGTGACGAAGAGACGCTGTTCCGGCGCATGGTAGATGCGCGCCTGCTGAGGCGGGGCCTCGCGGAGCACCACGCCGGATTGCTCCCGTACCACAAGGAGATGGTCGAGCAGCTCTTCCAGCGAGGCCTGATCAAGGTCGTGTTCGCGACCGAGACGCTGTCGCTGGGAATCAACATGCCGGCCCGAGCAGTCGCGGTCTCGTCGTTCACGAAATTCGACGGCGTGAACTTCTCGAACCTCACGACCGGCGAGCTGACGCAGCTGATGGGTCGTGCGGGACGGCGTGGCATCGACGTCATCGGCCACGGCGTGATCCTCAAGGAATCCGACGTAGAGGTTGGGACCATCTACGAGGTGGCGATGGGTCCGACCCTGGTCGTTGAGTCCAAGTTCCTCCCGAGCTACAACATGGCGCTCAACCTGCTGCGCATCTACACGCCGGCGGAGGCGGAAGCGCTGATGCAGCGGTCGTTCGGCCAGTTCCAGAAAAGGCTCGCGGCGGATCAAACGAAGGAGCGCCTGGTGAACGTGCGGGCGCGCCTGGCGGACATACGCCAGATGTGGAACGACGGCGAGGTCTCGCTCGACGAGGTGGAGCAGTACTTCAAGCTGGAGGACCGGCGGCGCTCGATCCGCATCGAGTTGAAGCGTCTCCGGCGCGACGCAGGGGCGGCCAGGCACGCGCAGCGCGGCCGCCGCGGTCGGGGACGAGGCCGCTCGATGGGCGGCGCAGAGCGGCTCGTGCAGAAGCTGGAGATCGAGGCGAAGGGCCTGCTTGAGCGGCAGCGCAAGCTCAAGGTCGTCAGGTCGCCTCGCTTTGGCGAGTACCTGCAGCGCCACGGCGAGATCCGAGCGCTGCAGCGCGAGGTGGAGCAGGGCGAGCGGGAGCTTGGCGGGCAGATGGACGAGTACGCGCGCAAGCTGCGCCGCCTCAGCCGGATCCTCACCGAGACCGGATTCCTCGATCACGACAAGCCCACCGACAAGGGCACGTTCGCTTCACGTGTGTACGGCGAGAACACGATTCTCGTGGCCGAGGCTGTGTGGGCAGGCTGGCTCGAGGGATTGACGTCCGAAGAGCTGTGCGCGGTGCTGGTGATGCTCGCGGCCGAGGACCGCAACGTTCCGCGACGTCGCGACAACGGGGCGGGCGGCGCCGGCCGGCATGGTCCGCGCCGCTACCCGACACACGCGATCGCCCAGTGCGCGCGCCTCGTCCGGACTCTCTATTTCCGTTTCGCCGACATGGAGAAGGACCTCGACGAGCCCAACCTTCGTCAGCCGTCGCACGATTTCATCGACTTCGCCTACCGGTGGGCAAGCGGTGAGTCGCTCGACCAGATCCCGCTGCCCACCAACGTCGACATCGGCGACGCGATCAAGGCGATGAAGAGCCTGTACTCGCTGTTGCGCCAGCTCGAGTGGGCGCTACGTCAGGCCAAGCACCCCCTGTTCGAACCGGTTAGCAAGGCGGTCGCGCAAATGGAGCGCGACGTCATCAAGAGGACGTACTAGTCGAACGCTCAGTTGCCGTAGCGCTTGTGTTGGTTGAGGCTGAACCAGTTCCCGGAATCGTCGCGAAACAGGGCCTCGATGCCGTAGGGCCGCTCGGCCGGCTCCTGCAGGAAGGTGACGCCCTTGCTTTTCAACTCCTCATAGGTTGTGCGGATGTCGTCGGTCTCAATGACGCCGGCGCCCATCACGCCCTTGGCGACCAGCCGAAGAAGGGCTTTTGCGTCCTCCTCGCTGAACATCGGCGGCTGAGGGCGAGCGAGGAGGATGTTGAGGTCGGGCTGGTCCTTCGGGCCGACTGTGAGCCAGCGGAACCCGTCCATGGTCGCGTCGCTGCGCACCTCGAAGCCGAGCTTCTCGGTGTAAAACGCCTTGGCGCGCTCCTGGTCTGCAACGAACACGTTCACGTGCGAGAGCTTCCTGATCATGGCGCCGACGCTACAGCGCTCCCGTCGTCGGTGCTTCTTCCGGATTGCTGACTTCTTCACCCGGGATATGGCGAGACCGGCCGTGTCCACATGAGGACGAAGCAACCCGGGATCGGCGGAGCGGCCCTAGAGGCATCCCGGTACTCGGTCGGCGACATGCCCACGAGGTCTCGGAAGCGCGAGCTGAAGGAGCCGACGCTCTCGAAACCGACCAGGAAGCAGATCTCTGTGATGGTCAGGTTGGCCGCGCGGAGCAGGTCCTTGGCACGCTCGATCCGACGCCGAGTCAGATAGGTCCTCGGCGTCTCGCCGTAGGCCTTGGTGAACGCCCGTGCGAAATGGAACTTGGACAGATGCGCCGCCTGCGCCATCGAGTCCAGTGTGAGTGGCTGGGCGAAGTCGCGATCCGTGAGGTCGCGCGCCCGGCGCAACGCAATCAAGACGTCCGGATGCCTCATGGTCAAAGCGCTAGGCGGGTGTCGAGGTCACGGGTCGAGACTCGAGCTCATGCACCAAGCGCGTCGTAACCGGCACCTCGATGCCGGCCTTCGCTGCCCTCCGGAGAAGCGCGCCGCCAAGTGCATCGATCTCGGTGGGCCGTCCTGCCGCCTGGTCGCGCTGCATCGACGTCTCCATCGACGCCGGCGCCCTGTCGATGAATGCGAGGTTGGCGACTGGATCGATGACAACGCCTTCAGCGGCGGCGACTGCTGCGAACTCGCGGAGGACCGCTTCGAGATCTTCGCGCCGCCGCGCCCTCATCTCCCCGACGTTCGCCCGCTCGTGAGTGGTGAGCAGCGCCATCGGCGCCAGCGCGGCCATCTTGTCCCAGAGCATGGCCAGCTCGTCGTCCCTCACGCGCACGTCGAAACCGGCGGCTTTGAAGCGGTCGGCCACCGGCTGCGGCCCCGTCATCTGGATGACGGCGAACGGACTCGTCTGCCTGATGAGTCCAGGAGAAACCCTGGTGCTCTCGACCGCGATGGTCGCAGGTTTGACGCTCGCGCCATAAACGCTGCGCAGCCGCGTCACATGCTCGATGCCGTTGAGGAGGGGGATGACGAGCGCATCGCCGAGCACCGACGCAGGCACGCGGCGCAGGGCGTCGTCCAGCTGCGTCGCCTTCACGGTGACCAGCACCGCGTCGACCGGTTCAGCCAGCCGCGGCGCGACGCTAACCTCGGCGGTGAAGTCGCCGAAACGCTTGCTCTCCACCTGGATCTCGCGGGGCGCCGAGTCGTGCAGCACCACCACGTGATCCCCACCGCGCGATAGAAGGGCCGCGAGCAAGCCGCCCACTCCGCCCGGACCGAGCACCGCGAACCTCACGCCAACCCACATGATATTTCGACCCCTAGACTGAAACCTCGTGGCCAAGAAGCGTCGCATCCTTGTCACGGGCGTGGCCCGGTGGTGGGGCGCGCTGCTGGTGCAGCGCCTCGTCGAAGACCCAGACGTCGCCGAGGTGATCGGCATCGATATCAGGGAGCCTCGCTACGACCTCGGCCGTGCCGACTACCTGAA
>DASYXY010000012.1:0-58178 GCA_035934385.1 Candidatus Dormiibacterota bacterium | reverse complement strand
GGCGGTTAGGCGATGAAGGTTCAGGTGGCTGAACTCCCACCGGGCGCCCAGGCCTGGCTCGCAACGATCGAGCGCCTCTGACCAATCCCGTCGTCCTTTTGTGGGACTGAATCGGGGCCGGGCGCGTGCCTAGGCCGCTGCTCCGTTAGGCGTGAAGATCGATTAGCACTTTCATCGTCCGCGCGGCTCGAAGCGACTCGATCGCCCCGATGGCTTGATCGAGCGGAACGACCGAAGTGGTCAAGTCGGCGACTTCGATCTTGCCCGCCGCGAGGAGCTCGATGGCCTCGTCGAACTCGTCGATGTATGTGAACGATCCGTGCACATTGATCTCCTTCATGAGGATCGTCAGCGGGTCGAGGCCTGAATCGGGCCCCGCGCCTACGACGACGAGTTCGCCCCCGGGACTGAGCGCTTGCAGTGCTAGCGCCGTCGCCGCGGCGCTGCCCGAGCATTCCAGCACCACATCGACCTTGAGAGCGGTTCGGTCAGCCGATGACAGTTGGGCTGTTGCTTCCTGTGGGGTCAGTGCTAAATCGACGTGAGATGCATGGGCGAATCTCCGCCGTTCCTGGGCAGGTTCGATGAGTACGATTTCTGCGGCCCCAAAGTGTGCCAATAACCGGCAGGCAAGTTGACCGATCGGCCCACCGCCAGTCACCAACACCTTCTTACCGGCCACGCTGCCTGCTCGCCGAACCGCCCGTAGAGCTACCGCAGTTGGCTCGGTCCATGCTGCCTCGAACCGGCCGGCAATTTCGGGTACGCGGCGAAGCGTCTTTGGTGAAACGACGACGAAAGGCTCGAGTCCGCCGTCAGACTGAAGTCCCAGTGCGGTCTCCATCGTGGCCTGATGGCAGAAGTTCATGCGGCCGGCCAGGCAGTACCCGCAAGTCCCGTCGATGTTTCCGTTGGGGTTCAACGCGACACGTTCCCCAATGTTCCATCCATCGACTTCGTGGCCGGTCGCGAGTACTCGGCCGGTGAACTCGTGTCCCAGTACACAACCGCCGCGGTAGACCTGCGGAAGACTGGCGGCATGAAGGTCGCTGCCGCAGATGCCGCAGAGGTCTACCTGAACCAGAACTTGGTTGGGTCGGGGTTTGGGCACGGGCCGTTGTCCGAACACGTACTGGCGGTGTTCGTCAAGCAGAACCGCCCACATCATCTCGCTCATCTGCTGCTCTCCCGGCTGGTCATCTATCTGCAGGCATACCGGTTCAACGAAGGACGAGTCCGCCGTCTACACACAGTTCCTGTCCTGTCAGGGCCGCCGCGTCATCTGATACAAGGAAGGCGACGGCAGCTGCCGTGTCATTCGGTGTCAGTCGCCGCTTGAGCGCCTGACGGTTCACTACGTCGACGAACTCGGCCGTCTTTTCCATGGTGCCCGGCGTCTCGGTCAAGCCAGGCGCTACCGCCGTCACGGAAATGCCATCTGGCCCAAGCGCCCGCGCCAACTTTCGCATTGCTCCGATGAGGGCGCCCTTGCTGGCGATGTATGGCAGGGGTGCCGGCTCTGCTTCGTTCTGCGGCCTGACAGGTGGGTCCCAGAACGTGTCGGACGTGATGAACACAATTCGGCCGAACTTCCGGTCGGCCATTCCAGGAGTGAAGGCCCTTGCCAGCCAGAGGGCGGCCTCGACATTGACCGCCTGGACCCGGCGCCACGTCGCTAGGTCGAACTCGGCGAGTGTGGTGGCATCGAACGCACCAGCGCAGTGCACGAAGACATCGCACCGGCCGTAGCGCTCAAGCACAAGTTGCGCGGCCCGGCGCACCTCGTCGGGGTCGGCCAAATCAACGGCGACGTCGCCGCTTCGGTCGAGAACGACCACCGTATGATCGGCTGCCAACCGAGCTGCGATTGCGCTGCCGATCGCGCCGGCGCCCCCTGTCACAACGGCCACGCGCCGAGTTTTCTCAGTCGACATCATTTCACCGTCCCTTCCGCCATCGCTGTGAGAGTCGAATCGTCGCGCATGCCGTGAAAAGGCAAGTTGACAGCTTATCGGCTGGACTTCTATGGACTCTGGTGGACGAATCTCCAGAAATCACAGCTAAGTTTGAACTCGAAAACGAGTCTGCTGGACTCGAGTGGACGGATTACCCTCAGCATGGCATTCAGACGGTCAGGGGTTCGAATCCCCTCGGGTCCACCAAATTCTTGAATACGAATGGCCTGTCAGCGCCCATCTTGGCGACGAATAAGGACCGTTTGGCAGGGTATTTGACGGGTTATCTGACAGGCAACGTTTGAACGATTTCGATGTGGCGGCCGCCGCTTCAGAATTTCGGGGAGAAATAACGCCGGCCGGGGAATTGCCGCTCGCCTCGCGACGGAGGCTAATTGACAACCTGGACGCACACCTGGCGGGCGAACTCGGGAGACGATCCTTCCATGTGTCTTTGGGCTTGAACTGTGCCAAACGGTCCTGGCCGGTATGGCAGTCGCGTTTCCCTGCCGAGCCCAAGCCGATGCAAATGGCGGAGTCAGCCGTTTCAGGACTCCTCACCGACGCGCGCGGAGACACTGTCACGATCCGCGAACTGGGCCGGTTGAAGACCGAGCTAGACAACAAGTTTCTTCTGGGCGAGCGATTCTTTACTGCGGTCTATGGCGGGTTCGCCGCATGGGCAGTGGTGCGGGACGTTCTCGACACCGGTCACGCGCTGGTCGACGACGCGGCATCGGAATTTCAAACGGATGCCGAGTCATGGGCTCCGTGCTTCTTCGCTTCGCTGGCGATATCTGGCGGCGCTACTTGGGAAGACTCCGGCGATTCGGCCAGGAGGCGTCGCTTCTGGGTCTGGTACTTGCAATCAGCCATCCCCGATACTTTCGCGCAAGCCTCGAGGCTCGACCGATTCACCTGAGAGCCCGGGAGGTGGCGGGGCATTAGTGGGACTCAGCCGGGCAAGGCGTTCGTATTCGAAAACAGGCGTCGAAGATAGACGGCAAGTCTGGCGCGCTGTTTAGAGCTCAGGT
Organism: Candidatus Dormiibacterota bacterium; assembly: GCA_035934385.1. GTDB lineage: Bacteria > Chloroflexota > Dormibacteria > Dormibacterales > Dormibacteraceae > CF-118. Next base: position 55,189 of record DASYXY010000012.1, on the reverse strand, counting down.
CGATAGGCAAGGCTCAGGCCCTTGCCGATGGGTACGACGAGATGTTCGAAGCCTGGTAAAGATTCCACTGCTTGCAGATAATCGGCAATCTCTGAGGGGTGCGAGAGCGCGTTATCCGCAAGTACCAGCGCATCTCGAGTCAGTTTTGGGACAAGCAGTCGAAGCTGGGCCGGCGCAGTTATCCGATCGGCGTCGAAAAACACCATGTCGAACGGACCGCTGATCTCGGCAACGACCGTGGTCGCATCACCGAGCTGGAGGTCGACCGACTCCAGGAGCCCAGATTTCCGAAGGTTCTCCTCTGCGATTCGTCCTTTAGCCGCGTCGCGCTCAATGGTGGTGACGCGGCCGCCGCCCGGGCGCACGGACCAAGCCAGCCAAATTGTGCTGTAGCCAGTCGAAGTGCCGATCTCGAGAACCCGGGTTCGATGCGAGCTACGTGCCAGGATGCTGATCAGACGAGCAGTGTCTGGTTCGAGGTTCAAGAACCTCTTCGAGTGGTCGGCTTCGGTCTCGTCATGGCGCCGACCGCTTTCGAAGATCTCCCGCAGGTGTTGTTGAATCGCGGGTTCCATACGCGCGATATCCTCCTACAGCCCCAACCTTTGCGCGAACCCTGCGCAACGACGTCGGGGTCTAGTCGCTTCTCCCAGACCTTCCAATGCGCCACATGGCGATTCCGAATCCGACTAGCGCGACGACTGTTCCGACCTGGAGCGGCACGGTTGGCACGCCTACCTGGCCCAGCCAGATCGCGACGCTGATAATCACGCCCAAACCCGGCAACCACAGGCAACCGAGAGCGTCTCTCCACTCGAAATCTCGATCGTGACTGAGGTTGTAACGATCGCCCACGCAAAAGCCCAGCAGACCGCTAGGTGAGAAAGATTCCAAGCCACGACCCTGGTTGCTTTTGGGAGCGGGGTTTGGCTTATCGTCTGCCGGCCGTTCCGGCGGCCCGGACTCTTGATTGCGCTCCAGGTTCACGAGCCCCTTAGAGGCCAGCTCCAGGTCTTACTACTTGCGTCGAGCCGGCGCTCCAGTCCTCGCTGTTCGTAGGGCCTTACCAATATCCGTGAAGCCGTCCGCGATCGCTCGGCGGCTGTCATCGCTCAGGCCGCGCGCCTTCACGGTCTTTCCCATTTCGATCCGGATCACCTTCAGGTTTTCAGCAATCGTGGCGATCTCCGGGTGCGGCTTGCCATCCGGGTCGACCTTGACGCGCTCGAGCAAATCGGCGATCTTTCTCAGCTCAGCCGCCGCGCGCCTACCGCGGGCCGCCTCGCTGCGCTTGATCCACACAGCGGAAACGTAGCACTTCCTTGAGTTAGTGTCTGCCGTGCCATGGCCGGTCTTCCGGAAGGCACGCTGACATTCCTGCTCACGGACGTTGTCGGCTCGACCCAGGCTTGGGAGAAGCGACCCGAAGCCATGCGAGCCGCGCTGGAGCAGCACGATCGAGTGCTCAACGAATGTGTCAAGGCCAAGCGTGGCAGCGTGGTCGAGGCGGGTCGCGAGGGCGACAGCATCCTTGCCGTCTTCACTTCCGCGAGCGACGCGGCGGCGTCGGCACTCCAGATGCAGGAGGGCCTGAGCGCCGAGGAGTGGCCGGAAGGCGCTCAGGTCAAAGTCCGGATTGCACTGCTGACAGGCGTAGCGGAGCTCCGTGCGGACCACTACTACGGCCAGGCGCTGAATCGCTGCGCGCGTCTGCTTGCAGCGGCCCATGGCGGTCAGATCCTGATGGGTGGTACCACCGCATCACTCCTGGGCGGCCAGCCTCCACCCGGCTCGAGCATTCGCGACCTGGGCCACCATCGGTTCAAGGATCTGCTCCGGGCAGAGCATGTCTACGAGTTGGCGGCTGAGGGCCGCGAGCCATTCCCCGCCATCGAATCCCTGGAGAAATCCTCCAACAACCTCCCCGTCCAGCTCAGCAGTTTCGTGGGGCGCGACAAGGAGGTACGCCACGTGGTGGCGATCCTGGGCTCGGCGCGCCTGGTCACGCTCACCGGTGCGGGTGGCTGCGGCAAGACGAGGCTTGCGCTGCAGGTTGCCGCGGAGCTGCTCGATGAGAATCCGGACGGCACCTGGTTTGCGGATCTATCGACGCTTTCAGACGGTGCGCTGGTTCCGTCTGCTGTGGCGGCGGCGGCGTCGATCCAGGAGCAGCGCAACCGACCGGTGATCGACACGCTCGTGGAGGCTCTTGCACACCGCAGGCTGCTTCTCGTAATGGACAACTGCGAGCACCTTGTCGATGCGTGCGCCGAGCTTGCAGACAGGCTTCTTCGCGCTGCGCCCAAGGTGCGGATCCTAACCACCAGCCGCGAGGCGTTGAGAGTTCCAGGCGAGCGCTCGTGGCCAGTAGGTCCGCTCAACCGCAACGACGCGGTATCCCTGTTTGTCGAGCGGGCGACAGCCGGTCTGCCTTCGTTCCGCCTTGACGAAGCCAACAGCGAAGCTGTGTACACCCTCTGTGAGCGCCTTGACCGCTTGCCGCTTGCGATCGAGCTCGCGGCAGCGCGGGTCGGCGCGATGGAACCTCAGGAGATAGTCGATCGCCTGGGGGCGGCATTCAGCTTCTTGACCGGTGGCAGTCGCACCGCGGTCGCCCGGCAACGAACGCTGCGGGCCGTGATCGACTGGGGTTATGAGCTGCTTGAGCCGGATGAGAAGAAGTTGCTGCGGCGAGTCGCCATCTTCGCGGGACCCTTTTCAACCAGCGCAGCCGATACCGTTTGCGCATTCGGACAGATCGAGGGAAGCCGGCTGCTCGAACCGCTGACGGGATTGGTGGCCAAGTCTTTCGTTGCTCCGGAAGAAGGGCGGTTTCGCTGCCTCGACACCATCAGGTTGTACGGTCGCGAGCGGCTGACGGAGCTTGGCGAGCTGGCGGACATGCAAGTCCGGCACGCCGATTGGTTGGTCGCGCTGTCCGCCGATCGTGCCCCCGGTGAGCTGGCCGGCTGGCTGAACAGGCTCGAGTCGGTGCACGACGAGATACGCGCGGCTCTCAGCTGGGCGGGGGAGGCCGATTCGAATCGAGGCCTCACGCTGTGCCAGGCGCTTCGCCAGTGGTGGCAGGTGAGAGGGCACGTGACCGAGGCGAGGCAGTTCCTCGAGCGGCTGCTGGCCAAGGCGGAGGAATCGCCGGCGCAGCGCGCTTGCCTTGAGGTCGCTGCAGGCCTCGCTTACGAGCAGGGCGACATGAGCCGGGCCCACGACTACCTCGACCGGGCCATCGAGCAGTCACGGCGGTTTGGTGACAAGACGAATCTCGTCCAGGCGCTGGACACCCGCTCGCTGGTGCTCACGGCTGGTGGTCAGCCCGAAGCGTCCGAGAGCGCCGCCGACGAGGCGCTTCGACTGGCCCGGGAGGTGGGCGATGCTGCTCTCGAATCTCATTGCCTCTACCAGCTTGGCTTGCTCATGAGTCTCAGAGGCGACCTGGTGGGCTCGATCGCGCGTTTCGAGGAGTCGCTCGAGCTGTTGCGGCTCGTCGGTCGTGATGATGAAGGGCTCGCAAGCATGGTCTTTCTCGGCATCACCCTGCTGTTCACGGGCGACCTGGACCGCGCGCGGACGACGCTGACGCTTGGGGTGAAACTTTCGCGGACGCAGGGGGATCGGCGGGTTGCCTGGGCGCTCGACGGCCTGGCTTGGCTGGCTGCGACCGAAGGGCAGGGAGAGCGTGCCCTGACGCTGGCGGGCGCGGCGGCGGAGATCTTCGCCGCCGCAGGCAGGCGGCCACCCGGGACGTGGTCCGCGCTGCTCGAACACCGTTTGGAGCCCGTCCGGGGGTCAATTGGCGAGAAGGCAGCCGCCGAGGCCTTTGCCGCCGGGCGCAACATGGATTTCGCAGCGGCCCTTGATTACGCGCTCGAGGTACCGCACATCGCTCGATACCAAAATGCCGCTGGAGGTGAAAGGTTTGGCGGGCCATGAATCCGAGCCGAAAGAGCAGGCTGACGTCGCCGCTGGCTTCAGCCGGACTGATGTAGGAACCGGCGGTACTGTTTGCGGCGGGAGGTCTGAGCTGTGCTGCATGACCTGATCGATGCGATCGCAAGCGGGAAGATCGAGGTGGTTGACCTGACCGCGCCCCTTTCCGAGAAGACCCCGATCATCCAGCTGCCGCCGCCTTTCGCGAACACTCGACGGTTCGAGCTGACCGAGATCAGCAACTACGACGAGCGCGGTCCAGCGTGGTACTGGAATGACATCTCCACCGGCGAGCACGTAGGCACGCATTTCGACGCGCCGGTCCATTGGGTGACGGGTAAAGACCGGATCGACGTATCCGAGGTGCCCGCCCAACAGTTGATCGCGGCCGCAGTCGTGATCGACAAGAGCCGCGAGTGCGCGCAGAAGCCGGACTTCCTGCTCGAGGTCGCCCACATCGAGGCCTGGAAGCGCGAGCACGGCCCGCTACCCAGAGGCGGCTGGCTTTTCTATCGCACTGGATGGGACGCTCGGGCGGGTGACCAGCGACGCTTCCTGAACGCGGATGAGACTGGGCCCCACACGCCGGGTATCTCGGTCGAGTGCGCGCGATGGCTCGCTGAGGAAGCTCCGATACTCGGGGTCGGCGTCGAGACGGTCGGCACGGACGCCGGCAAGGCGCACAGCTTCGACCCCGCGTTCCCATGCCATGCCTTCCTGTTGGGCGCCGGCAAATACGGGCTGACCCAGCTGGCCAACCTGGCCAAGCTCCCGGCCACGGGTGCGGTCGTCATCGCCGGCCCGCTGCCCATCGTGCGGGGGTCTGGTAGCCCTGCGCGGGTGCTTGCCCTAGTCGAGCGGTAGCGATCGGATGCGTGCTGCCGAAGCCGCGGGTCGGGCGCTTGGCCAGCTGGGCGTTCGCGACTTTTTCGGCCTGGTAGGCAGCGGCAACTTTCATGTTGCCAACGGTCTGATCGCCGGCGGCGCTCGCTTCATCGCCGCGCGACACGAAACCGGGGCTGTGACGATGGCCGACGCGTACGCCCGTGCTTCTGGTCGCCTGGGCGTGTGCACCGTGCACCAGGGGCCGGGCTTGACCAATGCACTGACGGGGCTGACCGAAGCCGCGAAGGCTCGGACGCCACTGCTGCTTCTCGCCGCGGAGGCCACATCGCCGTTGTCGAACTTTTTCATCGACGAAGGTGGACTGGCTGCGGTGGCGGGCGCCGTGCATCGCAGGATGAGCACACCGCGGGCCGCCGTGGCGGAGATCGTTGAGGCGGCCCATATCGCGGTGGCTCAACGGCGGACGGTGGTCTTTTCCATGCCCCTTGACGTGCAGGCCGGCGACTGCGACCCGCCCGACGATGTGGACGTGCGGTCCGATCACGAAGCACAACCGCCGAATGGCCAGGCGGTCCAGGCGCTGGCCGGCATGCTGGCGGTTGCCAGGCGGCCGCTGCTGCTGGCGGGACGGGGCGCCGTCCTCGCTGAAGCTCGAGAACCTCTAGAGAGGCTGGCGGACCAGACCGGGGCGCTGCTTGCTACTTCAGCGGTCGCCTATGGGCTGTTTGCAGGTAACCCCTGGTACGTAGGCATCAGCGGCGGGTTCGCATCACCGCTGGCTGCGGAGCTGATCGAACAGTCGGACCTGGTCATCGCTTTTGGCGCGTCGCTCAACATGTGGACGACGCGACGTGGTCACCTCATAGGGGCAGAGGCGAAGATCGCCCAGGTCGACCTCGACGAACGATCACTGGGCGCCCATCAGCGGGTTGATCTCTCCGTCGCCGGCGACTGCGCCGTCACCGCGCAGGCAGTCGGCGAAGCGCTTGGTGCGCACCAGGCGACCGGCTGGAGAAACGACGACCTGGCCCAGCGGATTCGGCACGGCAGCTGGCGTGAGCAACCGTTCGAGGATCTTTCCGGCGACAACCACATCGACCCGCGTGCGCTGAGCATCGCGCTCGACGGGCTGCTCCCCAAGGAGCGAGTGCTGGCCGTTGATTCGGGTCATTTCATGGGCTGGCCACCGATGTTCATGGACGTGCCGGACGGCCGGTCGTTCGTGTTCACGCAGTCCTTCATGTCCATCGGGCTCGGGCTGGCCACCGGCATCGGCGCCTCGATTGCACGACCCGACCGGCTGACCGTCATCGCGCTCGGTGACGGCGGCGCACTGATGGCTCTGCCAGAGCTCGAGACGTTGGGTCGGCTCGGGTTGCGAGCCCTGGTCGTGGTCTACAACGACGCCTCTCATGCCGCAGAGGTGCATCACTTCGCCCACGAGGGCGCGCCGATGGACACAGTTCGGTTCCCGGACACCGACTTCGCCGCGCTCGCACGTGCGGTTGGTTTGGACTCCGCCACCGTGCGAGGGCTCGGCGATCTCGAGGTGGTCTCAGAGTGGCTTCAGCAGGATCGGCCCCGGCCGCTGCTCCTTGATGCGAAGGTGACACCCACTGTGGTCGCCGAATGGTTGGAGGAGGCGTTCCGCGGCCATTGATGCCGCCAGGTCACGGCGTCGGTCGTCGAATGAGGAGCCGATCGATCGACGTCTGCACGAAGCCGGCCCCGAGGTAAAGGTTCCGGGCGGCGTCGGTCTGGAAGCCGACCTTGAGGCGGCGCGCACCTTTGCGGGCTAGTCGATCAAGGCCGTTGGTCAGCAACATGCGGGCGAGGCCGCGTCGCTGATACACGTCCTCGACGCGCATCGGTTCGAGAAGTCCGACGAGCGTCTTGTCGTCGAACCAGAACAATGCATACGCGGCGACCCTGCCATCAGCATCCTCGACGGCCAGATCGAGCGTCGGATCGTACAGCGAGCACTGTCGAAGTCGCGCCTCGACCGTTTCCCCGTTGCGAGCAATCATCGGGTGGGAACGATCGGCGCGTGTGACGCGATCAACGATCGCGAACCCTTCGACCTGCACGACCGGCGGTCGCTGGTCGGCCTCCATCCATGCGGTGCCCGACAGCTCGTCGGTCGACGCGAATCCACTCTGGAGGGCAAGAGGTGCCAAGGGCCCGTCGTCGTTGGGGACGAGCACTTGTAGCACCTCGCCTCGATTTTCTGCGGCCGCTTCCAAGATCGCGGCCCAGACGTCTAGCTCGTCGACGATCGACGGCACGGCGAAGGCGTCTGCTTGCCAGTGGTCGCCCCAATCCGTCAGCCCTGCGGCCGCCACCGGGCCGACCTCATCGAACCAGACCGGGAGCGCCAGCTCATCGGTTGACCGCGGACGGCGCCACCACCACTGCACGTCGGCGGCCTCCCACATGCCACCCAATGGATCCGCCAGGCGAGCACGCTGCAGGACCGTGGAGGTCGCGTTCAGCCGCTCGAGACCGCGCATCAGCTCGCGTCGCACGACCGGCCTCATTTGACGGTTGCGTGGTCGCGCAGCCATCTAAGTGCCGACTCGCCGGAGTTGAGCGCGGAGATGTGTCCGTCGCCCGGGCGCAGCCAGAGTTCAGCCGAAGCAATGTGGCTCGCAAGCCACTTACCGTGCGAGCTCGGCACGATGCGATCCGAACCACCCTGCACGATGAGTACTGGCGCCGTCACCTTCGCCGGGTCGAAGCCCCACGGGGCGACGTAAGCCAGGTTGTCGTCAACCATCCCGCCGAAGCCGGTCGCCAAACCTTTGGCGGCGATGCCGTTCAGCCAGGACCACTCTCGAGCCAGCGCTTCATGGTCTGCCGGCGTGAACAGCTCGGGATCGAACTCGCTTGACCTCAGGTATCTCTCGAGCGCAGGCCGCCCGCCGAGAGCCGCGCGGAGCTCAGCTTCGCCGGCCGGTCCCATGCCGCCGAACCAGTCGGCGAGTGCATCGAGTGGCGCCAGGCCGGACACCGAGACCACGGCGACGACTCGTTGTGGTAGCAGCGCCGCGCATGCGAGCGCGTGGGGTGGCCCGCCCGAATGGCCCATCACTCCGAAGCGTGCAATGCCCAGCGCATCCGCGATCGACGAGACGTCGGCCGCAGCCGATGCCACGTTCCGCCCTGAGTGCGGTGACGATCCGCCGTATCCCGGTCGGTCGTAGCCGAGCCACCGCAAGCGGAGTCCATCGGCCGCCGCGAACAACGGCTCGGGCGGCGGACCGATGTTCGGCGTGCCGTGGTGCCAGAAGACGGGCAGTCGGTCCGCGCCGCCGCCCGTGTCGTAAACATGCAGCTTGCGCCCATCGGCCAGCTCAACGTCGGACTCGGCAATCACTGTTCCATCTTGCCCCGATCGTGCCGGCGCTAGCCTTACCCGCATGAAGTTCTCCAACCCAAAGCGAATGCTCGCGGTGGCGCTGTTCGCCTACATCGTGGCTGACGTCTTGTTGACGCCACTGGCAGGTTTGGAGACGCGGAACCCGGCATTCGTCACGCCGATCGGGATCGCTGCACTGGCGCTTCTGTTCGTCGGACTCGCGCTCGCAATTCTCGCCCTGGTACTGCTCTTTCGACGGTCAGCCCGCACTCCGATGGTCGCCATTGCGGCCGGGTTACTGTTCCTGCCTGCTCCGGTGACTGAGGTCACCGGCCATTTCTCGAGCCTTCGCCCGCCCGCCGCCATCGCTTCAATCGAAGTCGTTCAGACGGCGTTAGCGCTTGTGCTCGTCGCTGTCGGCGCCCTGCTACTACGGCGGCAAAGGCAAAAAACAACGTGAACGATCTGGCGGACTTGATCCGCCAGCTGGTGGCGATCGAGTCGGTGAACCCGGATCTCGTGGCCGCCGGGCGCGGCGAGGCGGAGATCGCAACCTTCGTGGCGCAGTGGCTACGCGACGCTGGCGCCGAGGTCACGGTCGTCGAGCCGGTCCCCGGCCGGCCCAGCGTGGTCGGCGTCGTCCGCGGAACCGGCGGCGGCCGCAGCTTGATGCTCAACGCCCACATGGACACCGTGGGCGAGGGCGGCATGAAGAACGCGTTCGCGCCCGAGCTGCGCGACGGCCGCGTCTACGGTCGGGGCGCCTACGACATGAAGGGGAGCCTCGCCGCGATCATGATGTGCGCCCGGCGCGCGACAGGGACGCGGCTGAAAGGCGACCTCATCATCACCGCCGTCGCCGACGAAGAGGTCGCGAGCACTGGCACCAGCGCCGTGCTCGAAAAGTTTCGCGCCGACGTCGCGATCGTGACCGAGCCCACCGAGCTGCGCCTCTGCCTGGCGCACAAGGGCTTTGCGTGGGTCGAAGTCGAGACCAGTGGCATCGCTGCGCACGGCTCGCGCGCCGACCTGGGCGTGGACGCCATCGCGGAGATGGGCGAGATCCTTTCTGGTGTGCGCGAGCTCGACCTGCGCCTACGCGCCGGAGCGCGCCACCCGCTGCTCGGCACCGGCTCGGTCCACCTCTCCGTGATCGAAGGCGGGCGCGAGATGAGCACATATCCGGAGCGGTGCGTCGCCCGGCTGGAGCGCCGCACGGTGCCCGGCGAGGACGGGGCCACCGCTGTGCGCGAGATCGAACAGCTGGCCGCCGGGCGCCGCGCGTCGGTCCGGCTGATGCTCGAACGCACGCCCTCCGAGCTGGACCCAGGCCACGCCCTGACCACCGCAGTCGCCGAGGCCGCGGGCCAACCCGACCAGATCGGCGTCGCTTACTGGATGGACACGGCCCTGCTCAACGCCGCGGGAATCCCCACTCTCGCGTACGGCCCTTCCGGCGGCGGTGAGCACGCGGACGTCGAATGGGTCGAGGTCGCCTCGGTCGCGCGGTGCGCGGACGTCTACATGGAGGCCGCCAGGATTCTTAGCGAGGAGCGCACATGGTTCCCGAACGCCTGACCACGGTCGCGGTGATCGGCAATGGCCTGATCGGCCATGGCGTGGCGCAGGTGTTCGCCACCGCCGGCAAGCGGGTGGTGCTGATCGGGCGCAGCGAGCCCAGCCTCGAACATGCGCGTGAGCGGATCCGCCAGGGCCTGGAGCTTTTCCGCAGCCACGGGCTGATCGATGACGGCGCCGCGCGGGCGGCGCTGGAGCGCGTCGACACCTCGACCCGACTCGAAGACGCGGCGAAGGCAGAGCTGGTGGTCGAGGCTGTGCCGGAGGACACAGAGCTGAAGCTCGAGGTGTTCCGGCGCCTGGACGCGATCTGCCCGCCCCCGGCGGTGTTGAGCTCGTCGAGCGGCCGTCCCGCCAGCAGCCTCGTGGACAGGGTTCGCCACCGCGAGCGTGTGATTGCCGCCCACTTCTGGAACCCGCCGCAGCTCATCCCTTTGGTGGAGGTCTGCGCCGGCCCGGAGACCAGCGCGGAAGTGACAGCCTGGCTCGTGGGTGAGCTGGCGGCGGCGGGTAAGGCGCCGGTGGTCGTGGAGAAAGAGATCGACGGTTTCATCGGCAATCGCCTTCAGTTCGCATTGCTGCGGGAGGCGCTCTCGCTATGGGCTTCCGGCGTCGCGACCACCGAGGCGATAGACACCGCCGTCAAGACGGGTTTCGGCCGCCGGCTCGCGGTCACCGGGCCTCTCGAGTCGGCGGATCTTGCCGGCCTCGACACCATGCGGGCTTTCGCGTCGTTCCTGTTTCCGAGCCTGGACAACGCGGCGTCTCCGCCATCGGCGATGGCCGCCGCGGGCCCGGGCCTGCAGGGCGGCAAAGGCTTCTACGACTGGTCGGAGCGCGATGGCGAGGCCCTCGTGCGGGCACGATACGGAGAGCTGTTCCGCCACCTCGCGAGCAGTTCATGAACATGCAGCAAGACGATCGCCCGGAGGCGATGAACGCGGTCGTCTCCATCCTGGTTGTGGGCAAGGCGGATCGCAGCGGCGTCGAATCCACGGTCAGCCTAGTCCGCGACGGCGACACGTTGATCGTCATCGATCCCGGAATGGTCGCGGACCGGCGTCAGATCCTCGATCCCCTGGCCGCGCAGGGCGTCAGCCCGGAACAGGTGACCGACGTTGTGCTGTCGCACCACCATCCAGATCACACCCTGAACGCGGCTCTGTTTCCCAACGCCAGGGTCCACGACCATTGGGCCGTGTATCACGGCGACAGCTGGACGAGTCGGCCGGCCGAAGGGTCGGTACTCAGCCCGTCGGTGCGCCTGATCGAGACTCCCGGTCACACGCCGCAAGACATCACCACGCTGGTCGGGACGAAGGACGGCGTGGTCGCGTTCACTCACGCCTGGTGGAGTTCGGCCGGTCCGGCCGAGGACCCGTACGCCGAGATGGAGTCGCTCCACGCCAGTCGAGTCCGAGTCCTGAGGATCGCGGATCGAATCGTGCCTGGTCACGGCGCGCCGTTTGTCCCGGACGCGACTACCCCACGCTGAGCGTGGAAACGGCCACCCTTGGCGAGGCCTGGATCGGCGTCGCGGACGCGATCCTCCAAGACGGGCGCGCTGGGAGCTGGGAAGAGCAGCCGATCCTCGAGCTGTTGCAGCTCACGCTCGATATCCGCGCACCTGCCGTTGACGACCCGATCGTCGCCGAGTACGGCGACCCAGAACGGCTGGCGTGGATGCACGCCAACTTCATCGACCACTCCCGGGTGGCAGAGCTCGGCGACTCCGATAGCTACGCGTCTCGGCTGTACGACTACGCCCACGCCGGCCGCGACCAGGTTCGCTGGGTCATCGACCGTCTGGCCGCCAACCCGTCGGCGCGCGACGCGACCATCACCACTTTCCAGCCACTGACTGACACGAGCTACATACCGTGCGTCAGCATGCTGGACTTCTGGATTGCGAATGACGAATTGCAGCTCGCCGTCTACGCCCACTCCATCGACTTCGGAACCAAGGGCTACGCGAACCTGGTGGAGCTGGCCGCGCTCCAGGCTCGCGTCGCCGGCGAGCTCGGCGTCACGGTTGGCGCGCTGACGATGACGGTCAAGTCGGCACACATCTACGAAACCGACCGTGACCTCATGAGGGAGATCGTCTTCGCGGCTCGGCACCCGGCAAACGCACCGGAGTAGCGCTACCCTAGCCCTCTACGCGCCTTCCTGCCGGAATTCTTGCGGAGGCTGGGGAACTGTGGCCAAGAAGATCCTGCTCGGTGAGAACGACATTCCCGAACGCTGGTACAACATCCTGCCCGACATGCCGGCCCCGCCGGCGCCGTACCTGAACCCGCAAACGCTGCAGCCGATGGGCCCGGCCGACCTGGGGCCGATCTTTCCCCAGGCGATCATCGCCCAGGAGGTGTCCGCGGAGCCCTGGATCGCGATTCCGGACGAAGTCCGCGAGGTGTACAAGATCTGGAGGCCGAGCCCGCTATATCGAGCCGATCGGCTGGAGAAGGCGCTGGACACACCCGCGCACATCTACTTCAAGTACGAGGGCGTATCTCCCGCCGGGTCTCACAAGCCCAACACGGCTGTGCCGCAGGCCTACTACAACGCGAAGGAGGGCGTCAAGCGGCTGACGACGGAGACCGGTGCGGGCCAGTGGGGCTCGGCTCTCGCCTTTGCGGGGGCGTTGTTCGGGCTCGAAGTGACGGTCTACATGGTCAAGGTTTCGTACGAGCAGAAGCCTTACCGGCGGGCGATGATGGAAACCTGGGGCGCGACGGTTCACGCATCCCCCACCAACCTGACGAACGCAGGGCGCGGCATCCTGGCCGGCGATCCTGACTCTCCCGGAAGTCTGGGCATCGCCATCTCCGAGGCGGTCGAGGATGCGGCCACTCACGAGGACGCGAAGTACTCGCTCGGCTCGGTCGTCAACCACGTGCTCCTGCATCAAACCGTGGCGGGCCTCGAAGCCCAGAAGCAGATGGAAATGGCCGGCGAGTATCCCGACGTCGTCATCGGGTGCGTTGGCGGCGGGTCCAACTTTGCCGGTCTCTCCTATCCATTCATAGGCGACCGGCTCAAGGGCAAGCACCCGCGTACGCGCTTCATCGCGGCCGAGCCGGCAGCGTGTCCCACGCTCACCCGCGGCGTCTATGCGTTTGACTTCGGTGACGCGGTCGGTATGGGCCCCGTGGTGAAGATGTACACACTCGGCCACAGCTTCGTCCCGGACCGGATACACGCCGGCGGACTTCGCTACCACGGTGACGCGCCGTCGCTCTGCGCTCTCGTCGAGCACAAGGTTGTCGAGGCTCGTGCGTACAAGCAGAACGAAGTCTTCTCCGAGGCCGTTCGCTTTGCCCGGACGGAGGGTTTCTTGCCGGCTCCGGAGTCGGCGCACGCGCTGCGAGCAGTCGCGCAAGAAGCTGCGGCTGCGCGCGAAGCCGGCGACAAGCGGGTCATCCTGTTCGGCCTGTCGGGCCACGGCCACTTTGACATGTCGGCGTATGACGCGTACTTTGCCGGCAAGCTGGAGGACGTCGAGCTCTCCCAATCGCGCATCGACGCGGCCATCGAAGAGCTGCCCCGTGTTCCGGCGATGACCTGACGCAGCGCCAGACCGTGGGCGCTCGGTTCGGAGAAGAAGGGCGTGCGCTCTCGTACGGCTCGTACCTGAAAGTCCCCGAGCTCCTGTCGCTCCAGCAGCTCCTCAGCGACGAGCACGATGAGCTGCTGTTCATCGTCGCGCACCAGGTCTATGAGCTCTGGTTTCGAGTGGTGCTGCACGAGCTGGAAGCCGTCCGCTCAGACATGGACGCCGACGACATATTCACCGCGTGCCACCAGTTGCGGCGTGTATCCGTGATCGAAAAGCTGCTGGTCGAGCAGATCGGCGTCCTCGAGACCATGTCGCCGCAGGACTTCCTGGCGTTCCGGCACAAGCTCGCCCCGGCAAGTGGCTTCCAGTCGGTGCAGTTTCGCGAGATCGAGTTCCTTTCGGGATCGAAAAATGCCGGTTATCTCGAGCGGCTGGAGGTGACGCCAGAGGAAAGGGGCCGCCTGGAGAGGCGCCTGGCGGAGCCGTCACTCGCCGACGCGCTGAAGGCGGTGATCAAGCGCCGAGGTTCCCCGGCGCTGCTGCAGATATTTCGGGATCGAGAGCACTTCGCCGACTTGTTCAGCCTCTGCGAGGCACTCCTGGATCACGATGAGACCTTCGCCGAGTGGCGGGCGCGGCACGTGCTGATGGTCGAGCGTCAGATCGGGTCCAAGCCAGGCACCGGTGGCAGCAGCGGGGCTCGGTATCTGCGGTCGACCCTCGACAAGCGCTTTTTCCCCGACCTGTGGGACGTGCGTTCCGAGCTGACGTGAACCCGTCGGCCCTCGATGCCCAGGACCCCCTTCGAGGGTTTCGTGACCGTTTCCAGATCGCGCCCGGCCTGATCTACCTGGACGGCAACTCGCTGGGCCCGCTCCCGCTTGCCACGCTGAAAAGGGTCAACCAGACGGTCGAGCATGAGTGGGGGGTGGGCCTGATCAGGAGCTGGAACGACGCGGGCTGGATCTCGGCCTCTCAGCGCATCGGCGACAAGATTGCTCGGATCATCGGCGCGCAACCTGGCGAAGTGATCGTTTGCGACAGCACGTCGATCAACCTCTTCAAGTTGCTGATGGCCGGCATGGCGCTGCAGGATCGCCGGCCCGTCGTCCTGACGCAGCAGGGGAACTTCCCCACCGATCTCTACATGGCGGAGGCCGTGGTGAAGATCCTGGGTGGTGGACGCCGGGTCGTCGCGGTCCCCAACGACGAGCTCCTGAGCAAGCTCGACGAGGAGGTCGCGATTCTCTACCTGACCCAGGTGGACTACCGCACCGGCGAGCTGCTGGACATGGAGTCCCTGACCTCGGCGGCCCACGCCGTCGGAGCGTTGGTGCTCTGGGATCTATGTCACTCGGCGGGGGCGGTGCCCGTAAACCTCGGGGCGGCGGGAGCCGACCTGGCCGTCGGCTGCACTTACAAGTACCTCAACGGCGGTCCAGGCGCACCGGCGTACCTCTTCGCCCGCCAAGATCTGCAGCCTCGGCTCGAGAATCCGCTGCCGGGCTGGATGGGACACGCGTCGCCATTCGCCATGTCGCCCGAATACGTCCCCGCTGAGGGAATCCGGCGCTTCCTTACAGGCACGCCGCCGATCGTGGCGATGAACGCTCTCGAGTGCGGCGTGGACATGTGGCTCGAAGTGGATCAGGCCGCGCTGCGGAACAAGGCGATCGGGCTCAGCGACCTGTTCGTTGAGCTGGTCTCGCCCCTGCTCGACCGGTTTGGCATGGAGATCGCGACTCCGCTCGAGCCGGCAAAACGTGGAAACCAGGTCGCTCTCCGACACCCCGAGGCCTACCGCGTGTGCCGGGCGCTCATCGATCGCGGGGTGGTCGGCGATTTTCGCGAGCCAGACATCCTGCGCCTCGGGTTCGCGCCGCTTTACATCCGGTATGAGGACGTGGCCAAGGCGGCGGCGATCCTCGAAAGCGTCTTGAATGACGAGTCGTGGCGCGACGCTAGATACAGCGTTCGAGCAGCGGTTACCTAATTCGGCCGCCAGCGTCGGTGGCGGCCGGGTGTTCCGGCGCGAAGCAGATCCAGGCGGGGCCGGGGACCATCGGTTCGACCTGAAGGCGGCTTCCGACTCCCCCGCTGAAACTGCACCGGCCATTCGATTGCGACGCCCTGATCGGCGGCGGCGTGCAGCGTCCACGCCGGATCGTGCAGGTGGGCACGGCCAAGAGCGCAGAGGTCCGCGCGTCCAGCAAGCACGATTGTGTTCACGTCGTCATAGCTGCTGATCGCGCCCACCGCGATCGTCTTCAGACCCGCCCGATTTCGCACCCGGTCTGAGAAAGGCGTCTGGTAGCTCCGCCCGAATACCGGCTGCTCCTCCGCTACCGTCTGGCCGGTCGACACGTCGATCGCGTCAGCCCCGTGCTCGGCGAACGCGCGCGCAACCTCAACCGAGTCTTCGGCGCTGAGGCCGCCTTCGAACCAGTCAGTGGCGGAGAGACGAACGGTCATGGGCCGGTCCGCTGGCCACGTGGATCTGACGGCGTCGAAGACCTCGAGCGGAAACCGCAGGCGATTCTCGAGACTGCCGCCGTACTCATCGCTACGGAGATTCGTGAGCGGAGAGATGAAGCTCGCGAGCAGGTAGCCGTGCGCGCAGTGGAGCTCCAGCAGGTCGAAGCCGGCGCGCGCGGCCATGCTGGTCGCTTCCGCGAACTGATCGCAAACGTTGACCATGTCAGCGCGAGTCATCTCTCGCGGTACCTGACTGAAGGGCAGGTAGGGAAGCGGGGACGGAGCCATCAGCTCCCAGTTGCCGGACTCGAGAGGCTGATCCATGCCCTCCCACATGAGCCTGGTCGAGCCTTTGCGGCCGGAGTGGCCGAGCTGGATGCCGATCTTGGCGGGTGTGTTCTCGTGCACGAAGTCAACCAGGCGGCTGAATGCCGCTTCGTGCGCAGGCTCGTACATGCCCGCGCATCCGGGGGAGATGCGTCCTTCCCGCGACACGCAAACCATCTCGGTCATGACGAGCGCCGCGCCGCCCAGCGCCTTGCTGCCGAGATGCACCAGGTGAAAGTCACCGATCAGGCCGTCTTGCGCGGAGTACATGTCCATGGCCGACACGATCACGCGATTCGAGAGGTCGAGCTCGCGGAGACGTATCGGCACGAACATCGGCGGGACCGGCGCGCCTTCAGGGTTGAACCAGCTTTCGACTCGTGCCACGAAATCCGGATCCCGGACTTTGAGGTTCGAATGAGTGATCCGCCGGCTGCGCGTCAGCAGGTTGAAAGCGAACTGCAACTGCTCCTGGTGCGTGTATTGGCCGATCTCCTCGAACCACTCGAGGCTCGCCTGCGCCGCGCGCTGGACGCTCTCGACCACCGGCCGGCGCTCGTTCTCGTACGCGGTCAGCGCCGTCTCTACGCTCGGGTTCTCGTGCAGGCAGGCCGCCAGCGCCAGCGCGTCCTCCATTGCGAGCTTCGTGCCGGATCCGATCGAGAAATGCGCCGTGTGAGCGGCGTCTCCGATGAGAATCACCTTGCCGTCGCGCCACGACCGCGTGCGCACTGTCCCAAATCGAATCCACCGGCTGTTGTTGCCAAGCAGCGGCGCACCTTGCAGGTCATTGCGAAAGACCTCGGCGCAGAACTCGATGCCGGCCTGGTCGCTCTCGCCGGGCTTCCAGGCGCGATCGGTCGAATCGACCTGGCCGCTGCGCCTCCAGCTGTCCTCACAGAGCTCGACGATGAAGGTGCTCATCGAGTCGCTGTAGGGGTAGGCGTGCGCCTGCACGGTTCCGATCTCGGTCTCCGCAATGAAGAACTTGAAGGCGTCGAAGACGAGCGGCGTGCCAAGCCATATGTAGCGGGCGTGCCGAAGATCGGTCTGGGGTCGGAAGACCTCGGCGCCCGCGTTGCGGGTCAGGCTGTTGACGCCATCAGCGCCGACAACCAGGTCGTGCGAAACGCGGAGCTGGTCGATGGGCGGCGCCGCCTCCCGGTAGTTGATGGTGACCCCGAATCCTTCACATCTTTCGCGCAGGATGCCGAGTAGGCGCTGCCGGCTGATGGCCGCGAACCCATGGCCACCTGAGGTGAGCACCTCGTCGTGGAAGTGGACGTCGATGTCGTCCCAAACGGCGAAACTCCTGCTGAGCTCGTCGAAGAAAGCGGTGTCGGCATTCTCGATGCCGCTGAGCGTCTCGTCAGAGAAGACGACGCCGAACCCAAAGGTGTCGTCCGGCGCATTTCGCTCCCAGACTTCGATCCTGTGCTTAGCGTTGAGCGATTTCGCCAGCGTCGCCAGGTACAGGCCTGCCGGCCCGCCGCCGATGATCGCTATGTCGAGCGCGGACTTCGAGGCTCTCAGCCTTGCTCCCGCAGCCGGAACCGCTGCAGCTTCCCCGTCGGTGTCCGCGGTAGCGAGTCAGCGAAATCGATCACGCGCGGGTATTTGTATGGAGCGATCTGGCTCTTCACGAAATCCTGCAGCGTCTTCGCGGGATCTGGTCCCAGCTGCGCCCCTCGTTGCAGTATCACCACCGCTTTGACCACCATCCCGCGCTGCTCGTCGGGTACGCCGACGACCGCTACCTCCGCGACGGCTGGGTGCCGGAGCAGGGCTTCCTCCACCTCCGGGCCGGCGATGTTGTAACCGGCGCTGATGATCATGTCGTCAGCGCGCGCCTGGTACTGGAAGTAGCCGTCGCCGTCACGCACGTAGACGTCACCGGTGATGTTCCAACCCCGCTGGACGTAGGTCGTCTGCCGGTCGCCCCTCAGATAGCGGCAGCCCGTGGGACCCTTCACCGCGAGCCGTCCGAGCTCGCCGTCGCGCACCGGTCTGCCGTCCGGATCCTGGATCTCGGCTACATAGCCGGGCACGGCTCGACCCGTGCTCCCCGGCCGGATGTCGTCGCCCGCTGCCGAAATGAAGATGTGAAGCATCTCGGTCGAGCCGATGCCGTCCACGATCCGGATTCCGCAAGCGTCATGGACTGCTTCCCACGTCGCTTTAGGCAGCGTTTCACCCGCTGAGACGCATGTGCGCAGCGAACTCAAATCTGCAGCTCCGAGGTCGGGCAGCATGGCGCGATACGCGGTCGGAGCCGTGGCCAGCACCGTGATGCGATGGCGTTCGACCGCCTCGAGCAGGGCCTTCGGCGACGGCTGCTCGAGGAGGTACACAGACGCGCCTGCCCGAAACGGAAAGATCACGTTCTGGCCCAGCCCAAAAGTGAAGGCAAGGGGCGGGCTTGCAGCGAAAAGATCCTGGGCATTGGGTCGCAGGATGTGGCGCGAGAACGTGTCGGCGATCGCCAGCACGTCGCGATGAAAGTGCATGGTCACTTTGGGCTTGCCGGTCGTGCCTGACGTGAATGCCAGCAGGCATACATCGTCCGCAGCCGTCGCGACGTTCTCGAACCTCTGAGTCCTGGTCGAAGCCATGCCGGCCAGGTCCGTCTGTCCACCGCCGCCGTAAGCGAGTGTCTGAAAACCCGATGGCGATGCAGCCGCGAGGTCCTCGAGAAACCTGTGGTCACAGATTGCCATTCGCACGTCCGCCATCTCGATCATGGTTGCGAGCTCACGCTGACGGAGCAACGGCATGGTGGTCACAGCCACGCCGCCTGCCTTGATGACACCGAGCCAGCTCGCGACCAGCCACGGGTTGTTCGGGCCGCGGAGCAGCACCCTGTTGCCGGGGACGAGTCCCAGCTCATCCACCAGCGCGTGCGCGACCTGGTTGGAACGTGCCAGGAGGTCGTCGTAAGACCACGTCTCGGCGTCGGTCACGATGCAGCGTCGCGCGCCGCCACCGGCTGCGACGTGCCGGTCGAGGAGCTCAGTGGCGCAGTTCAGGCTGGCCGGATAGCTGACTTCCGGAAGACTGAACAGGAACTCGGGCCACTCATCACTTGCGGGGAGGTTGTCCCGGGTGAAGGTGTCGAGGTGCGCCGATCGTGCAGCCTTCGTATCGACATACTACCCGCATGCAGCGGGGGGACCGGCCGCGCAACATCAACCCTGAGGAACTGGCTCCCGCGCGAGGTTTCGCGCACGCCACCGTAGCCGGCGACACCGTCTGGATTGGGGGACAGATCGGCAGCGATTCGACCGGCAAGGTTGTCGATCGAGGCGATGTCGTGGCCCAGTTCGATCGGGCGATTCGCAATGTGGAGACCGCCCTGCGCGCGGCCGGGTGCTCGCCGGAGGACACAGTGAAACTCACCTACTACGTGACAGATGTACACGTGTACCGCGACAAGCTCAACGCGCTGGGGGCTGCCTACCGCGCGGTTTTTGGCCGGCACTATCCGGCGACGACGCTGATCGAGGTCAGCTCGCTGTTCGACCCGGATGCACTGGTCGAGATCGATGCGGTGGCGGTGCGCAGCACTTGAAGCGCTGGGCGCATTTCGATTACGAGGAGCACGAGGGCGTCGCGACCGTCACATTCGCCAGGCCAGAGCGCCTCAACTCGCTCACGTTTGAGGTCTACGCGGACATTCGCGACCTGACGTCCGAATTGCGCGCCAGGGCTCGCGAAATCCGAGTGCTGGTGATCCGTGGAGAGGGTCGTGGATTCTGCTCCGGCGGTGACGTCGACGAGATCATCGGGGAGCTGCTGAAACGCGACACCCGCGACGTCTTCGAGTTCGCCCACATGACGGGCGAGTGCGTCCGCAACCTGCGCGAGATGCCGCAGCCAGTGATCGCAGCGGTCAACGGAATCGCGGCCGGGGCGGGCGCGGTCCTGGCCGCAGCGGCAGACATCCGCCTCCTGGCTGAGACAGCCACCTTTCGCTTTCTGTTCACGAGTGTCGGCCTGTCGGGCGGAGACATGGGCATCTGCTGGCTGCTGCCGCGGATCATCGGCTGGGGCCGCGCGTCCGAGGCCCTGCTGCTGGGCGGCAAGATCTCCAGTGCCGACGCACTTCATTGGGGCCTGGCATCGAAGGTGGTACCTGACGATCAGCTGGATTCGGCGGTTGCCGAATACGTCGCGAACGTGAAGGCCCTCGCTCCGTGGGGCCTGGCGATGACGAAGGAGATGCTCAACCGATCCGCGTCATCGGATTACGCCACCGGCATCGAGATGGAGGCGTTTACACAGGCGCTTTTGATGACCGCCGAAGATTTCAAGGAGTTTCACGCGGGATTCACGGGCCATCGCAAGCCTGAGTTCCGCGGGCGTTGACGCAGCTCCTCACAACTCTCTCGATTTCACACGCAATTCAGGGAATCATCGTCGGCGCCGTGCTGGCCTTTCTCACGGCAAACCTCCTCATGTACGCGGCGATGAGAAGCGTGACCACCACCGTCAACGGTTGGAGCACGACCTTCAAATGCGGCCGGCCCGGCAATGGTGTCCTCCTCCGGGCTGCGTGCGCGAGGATCCTGCCAGCCGTCAATGTCGTGGAAGAGGCCGCGTACTGGACGTCGACAGTCGACGGCGCCGGACAGACACTGAATGGCCAGCGCGACTACGTCCTGCGTTTTCCCGATGGGCAGCTCCCGCCGAACGATGCGTTCTGGTCACTGACCATGACCGATGTGGCGGGTTTCATGGTGCGAAACCCCATCGATCGCTCCGGCGTCGGTAGTCGCTCCGCGCTCACGCGAAACGGCGATGGCTCCATCGGCATATACCTGCAGCGGACCGCTCCTTCGGGTCACGAGTCCAACTGGCTGCCTGCGCCGGCAGGCAGGTTCAAGCTGACGCTGCGAGCCTATGTGCCGGGGCGTGCTGTTCTCGATGGCGAGTACCACGTGCCGCCAGTCGAGCGAGTGCGGTGACGTGAACAGGCTCGTCCTCAAGTACGGGTATCCCATCACCGTTGCGATCCTGGCCATCCTCGCGTGGGCCGGGTATCGACAGTTCTCGATGGGGTGGACGGCATTCGTCACGTACGCCGTCGTGGCAGCGATCGTGTGGGGAATCGGCACGGTCGTGTTCGTATATCTCTGGCCGTCGTTCACGTACAGCGCCTTCAAGAGGGCGGCCCTCAATCATGGTCTCGGCGGCGGCCCGATCCCCATCAACACGCTGTACGCAACGGACAGTCGTGTTTCGGCCGCGGCATCAAACGCCAGCTTGCTGGCAACCGGGACCGAGGACCTTCTGTACATCGGTGGCTGGCTCGACCTCGCATCAGGACCACTCGTCTTGCACGTGCCAGAAATCGCGAACCGTTATTACAGCCTTCAGTTCACCGATCCGACAGACGGCACCAACTTTGCGTACGTCGGAACACGCACCACCGGGACGGCGGCCGGCGATTACTTGATCAGCGGGCCGGGTTGGAACGGGAGTGTGTCGAAGGGATTGACACCGATTCGCTCGCCGCACAGGTCGGTGCTAGTCATTGGTCGTGTTCTTGTGGAGAGCGACCCTGACCTGCCGAGCGCTTACGCACTCGCGAAGCAGATACAGCTCAGCCGCGCGCATATATAGATAGACGCGTAGGCGGCGTCAGATCGAGAGGAGGCCCGCCCTCATGGCTCGGAGCACCGCGTCCACGCGGTTGCCGGCGCCCAGCTTGTCGAATATCCCGCTTATGTGGTTGCGCACAGTCTTCGGGCTGATGCCCAAGAGACCGGCCACCTGTTTGTCGGAAAGTCCGTCCGCGACGCCCCGCAGGACCTCGAGCTCGCGGTCCGAGAGGTCGAGCTTGCGCCGAGGGATCGCAAGCACTGTCGTCTGAAAAGGATCCGTCGACTCATCTTTTCCAGTAGCGATAGGCGCGTGTCGATAACCCTTGGAAATTCCAGGCACGATCCGATTCACCCTCTCCTTGATACCTGCGATTCCGTCTGAAGGCGGAATCCTGCGCGTTGGAGATCACAAGTGTAAAGCCGCATGTGAAGACATGGCGTGGGATTTTTGTCAAGGGTGGCTTATGTCGCGGCTTGTACAGGCCGCGAGGCCATGGACGCGATTGCCATTTTGTGGCAAGGCCGGAGTAACCGATAGGAGAAAGCCCCTATAGAAATCGCGACGTAGGAGGCACTACTGTGCTGGAGAACCCAAGTCAGACCTTGCAGAAGGTCACGCCCGCTCGTGCGCACGTGAACTGACGGCCTGTTCGCTTTCGCGCGTCCCTGGTAGCCGAGATGGAGGAGTGGTGATGGTGTCAGTTCGTCGCCTTCGGGCGAGCGTGCACGCGGTCCTTGTACTTTCCACGGTGGTCGCTCTCGTCGCGTCGCTTCTGCCGGTCACCGGCTCAGCGGCAGCCACCAGCGCAAACCTGAGCCAGTGCACGAACGGCACTGTCGGCCCACCCATCTCGCCCGAGCAATGCGCCGGCTCGAGCACGGCCGCCATTCTCAACGGAAGCGCCAGTGCAAGCGGCGTCAAGAACTGGGTCAACGGGAACTCGAACGGCTCGAAGTCCCACTGGCGCGAGAGTGACTTCATCTCCTACAGGGCCCAGGTCTTCGCCCCGGCGGGCGCCCACTCGCTTCAGATCCACTACGACACCGTCCACAGCGGCGGCCACGCCATCGACTACCTCGGCAACTTCGACGGCACCGAGACGACCTCCCCAACCGCGTCAACGTTCAATGCGAACTACAACAACCCCTGCGCTGACGAGGTGTATGCCTCGCCGTCGCAGATGGCGCTCACAGACTGTGAGCACGGTGCCCCGGGCTCAACCGTGGCCACCCCCACCGGAACAGCCGGAGCTGTTCCGAGCGCGGACCTGTCGGCTGCTGCCGACTGCTCCGCCGGCATTAACGGGACTTTCACCGGCTCGCAGGTGCCCGGCAGCGTGAAGATCTTCGGGCCCAACGGCTCGAACGTCGGCGCCGTCACCTACGTCGGCCAGAACGTGGCGTCGGGATCCGGGCAGTGCACCACCACGGTGAAAATCTCATTCACGATCGGCGGATCAGGTTCCATGAACGTCGTGCTCGCCTGGGGCGGGCACATCGCCAGCGAAGCCAACTGGGGTGCTGGTAACTCCGCGCAAGGCATCAACGGCTCCCCCTACCACATGGCCCTCGACAACCTCGACGGGACCACGCTGGGCAGCCAGGACCGCGCCCTGGCCACGACCGCAATCTTCTTCCCGACAGTTACAACCACTGCCCTGTCGGCAACCGCCATCTCGGTTGGCGGTTCGGTGCACGACACGTCGACCACCACCGGAGCGGCCGCGGCGGCGGGTGGCACGGTGACTTTCACCGTCTACTCCAACAACACCTGCACGACGCCGGCTACCACTGGCGCTGGCGGACAGATCAGCGCCCAGCCGGGATCGGTCGCGGTCTCGAACAACGGTGCAGGGACCCTGACCGGGGTCTCGCCCAGCGTCACCTTCAACACCGCCGGCACCTACTACTGGCTGGCGGCGTACGGCGGCGACAGCGGCACCAACACT
The DNA here is from genome assembly GCA_035934385.1 of Candidatus Dormiibacterota bacterium. GTDB lineage: Bacteria > Chloroflexota > Dormibacteria > Dormibacterales > Dormibacteraceae > CF-118. The sequence goes on along the minus strand of DASYXY010000012.1, from coordinate 31,549 downwards.
CAGCCTTCGACCAGTGCTTGCACCTCGGAGATCGTGACCGTCGCTGCCCCCAGCCTCAAGCTGACCAAGACGGCGGACGCGGCGGCGGTTAACGCGGGAAGCCCGATCGGCTTCACGCTCACGCTGGCGAACAGCGGCGGCGGCGACGCCACCGGCGTCACGCTGACCGACAACCTGCCCGCCGGTCCCTCCGGCTCGGGCGTCGACTGGGGCATCGCTTCCCAGTCAGGCCCGGCCGTGTGCGCGATCACGGGCAGCGCACCTAGCCAGGCGCTCGGATGTGGGACGTTCACGCTGGCCTCAGGCACAACCGAGACGGTCCACGTGACCAGCGCGACGACCACCGCCGCTTGCGGCAACTACAACAACACCGCCAGCTTCACCACCGGCAACGACGGCAGCGGCTCGCAGTCGGCTAGCACTTCAGTGAACTGCCCGACAACTGTCGCGACGCAGCTGTCCGCGACCACGATCTCGACCGGAGGAAGTGTCAGCGACCAGGCCACGATCAGTGGCGCGGCGCCGACCGCCGGCGGAACCATCACCTACAAGGTCTACAGCGACAACACATGCACGACGCTGGTGGCAGACGCAACTCCTGGGGTGAACACCGTCACCAACGGCATCGCTCCCGCGTCGAAGTCGGTCACCTTCAACTCGGCCGGCACCTTCTACTGGCAGGCTGTTTACAGCGGCGATCCTTCCACCAACACGATTGGCAGCTCGAGCGCGTGCACGAGCGAGGTCGTCACGGTGCTGGCGCCCAACCTGAGCCTGACCAAGACCGCGGACGCGGGCACGGTCAGCGCGGGTGACCAGATCGGTTACACCCTGACCATCTCCAACAGCGGTCCGGGCACCGCCAGTGGGGTAGTGGTGAACGACACCCTGCCCACCAACGCGGGCCTGAGCTGGAGCATCTCCGGCCCGGCCAACGGCTGGAACTTGAGCGCCGGGCTTCTGAGCTTTGGACCGGCGACGCTTGGTCCCGGGGCCAGCGCCACGGTGCACATCATCTCGCTGACCACCAGTGCGACTTGCGGTGTGGTCAACAACTCGGCGAGCGCCATCTCCAGCAACGACGGCAGCCCGAGCGTGGGCCCCGTCAGCATCACCGTCAACTGCCCTGTCCTATCCATCACCAAGCAGGCCGACGCCAGCCCGGTCAGCACCGGGACCAACATCGGCTTCACGGTCACCGTGATCAACGGCGGCGCCGGCAACGCCTACGGCGTGATGGTCAACGACCCGCTGCCGGCGGGCGGCAACGTCAGCTGGGCAATCGACAGCCAGCCGCCGGCCAACGCCTGCGCCATCAACTCGCCGACCGCGCCGCAGACCCTGAGCTGCACCCTGGGCACGGTGGCGCCCGGGGCCAGCTACACGGTGCACATCTTCAGCACCACCGACAAGAACAGCGCCGGCGACTACCCGAACACGGCCACGGTGATGGCGAGCAACGCGCCCACCCAGTCGGCCAACGCGGACATCGTCGTTCAGGCGCCCAACCTGCAGCTGACCAAGACCGCGGACGCGGGCACGGTCAGCGCGGGTGACCAGATCGGCTACACCCTGACCATCTCCAACACCGGTGCGGGCACCGCCACCGGGGTGGTGGTGAACGACACCCTGCCCACCAACGCGGGCCTGAGCTGGAGCATCTCCGGCCCGGCCAACGGCTGGAGCATCAACGCCGGAGTCCTGAGCTTTGGACCGGCGACGCTTGCACCAAACGCCAGCTCATCCGTGCACATCATCTCGCTGACCACCAGCGCGACCTGCGGCGTGGTCAACAACTCGGCCAGCGCCATCTCCAGCAACGACGGCAGCCCGAGCGTGGGCCCCGTCAGCATCACCGTCGAGTGCCCCCTCCTGACCATCACCAAGACGGCCGACACCAGCCCGGTCAGCACCGGGACCAACATCGGCTTCACGGTCACGGTGAGCAACAGCGGCGCAGCGGGCACCGGCAGCGCCCACGACGTGACGGTCAGCGACCCGCTGCCGGCAGGCGGCGACGTCAGCTGGTCAATCGACAGCCAGAGCCTCAACTCCTGCTCGATCTCGGGCACAGCGCCCACCCAGACCTTGAACTGCAACCTGGGCACGATGGCGCCCGGGACCAGCTACATGGTCCACATCGTCAGCACCACCGACGCGACCAGCTTCGGCGACTACCCGAACACGGCCACGGTGACGGCGAGCAACGCGCCCACCAAGCAGGCCAGCGCGGACATCATGGTGCTGGCGCCGCACCTGACCCTGACCAAGACCGCGGACGCGGGCACGGTCAGCGCGGGTGACCCGATCGGCTACGTCATCACTCTCACCAACGCAGGAGCCGGTACCGCCACCAACGTGACGGTGAACGACACCCTGCCCACCAACGCGGGCCTGGCCTGGAGCATCGCCAGCCAGTCCGGCGGCACGTGGTCGATCAGCGGCGGCGTCTTGAGCTTCAGCGCGGCGAGCTTTGGCCCGGGAGCCAGCTCCAGCGTGCACATCACCTCGCCTACCACCAGCGCCACCTGCGGAACGGTGGACAACTCGGCCATCGCTTCTTCCAGCAACGACGGCAGCCCGAGCGCGGGCCCCGTCGGAATCACGATCAACTGCCCGAATCTCGAGATCAGCAAGACGGCTGACGCGGGCACGGTCAGCACCGGCGACCAGATCGGCTACACGGTCACCGTCACCAACGCCGGCCTCGGCACGGCCCACAACGTCACGGTGAGCGACACCGTGCCGACTGGGGCAGGCATCAGCTGGAGCATCGACCCCTCCGGCACGACCGGGAGCTGGACTCTGAGCGGCGGCGTGCTCGGCTTCGGGCCGGTGGACCTGGCTTCGGGTGCCAGCTTCCACGTCCATATCGTTTCGCCGACGACCTTTGACTCCTGCGCCGTCATCAACAACTCCGCCGGCGCGCTCGCCGACAACAACGGGCCGGTCAGCATCGGTCCCGTGCCCATAACCATCAACTGCCCGAGCCTGGGCGTCGTGAAGACCGCGGACGCAACCCCCGTCAGCACCGGCGACCCGATCGGCTTCAACATCGTCGTGAGCAACGGCGGGCCGGGCATCGCGCGCTCGGTCACCCTGCTCGACAGCCTGCCTGGCGGCCCCGGCATCAGCTGGAGCATCGCGGGCGGGAGCGGAGCGCTCGACTGCACCATCGCGGGCAGCGCGCCGCAAGTTTTGAGTTGCTCGTTCGGTGACCTGGGCTCAGGCGCCAACTTCACGATCCACATCACCAGCGCCACCGACGCCACCAGCGCCGGTACCTACACCAACAACGTGACGGTCTCGGCGACCAACGCCCCGAGCGCTAACTCGAGCGCGACCGTGGTGGTCCAGCCGCCGAGTCTCAGCGTGACCAAGACGCCGGACGCCAGCACGGTCAGCACCGGCGACACGATCGGTTTCACCATCACGGTCACCAACGCCGGTCCAGGCGTGGCCCGCTCGGTCTTACTGAGCGACCCGCTTCCCACCGGCGGCGGAATCAGCTGGGCGGTCGACGGCGGCACCGCCGCGGCAACCTGCCTGCCCATCGTCAGCAACACCCTGACCTGCACCCTCGGTGATCTGCTGGCCAACGCCAGCGCCACGGTGCACATCAGCAGCTCGACCAACGGCACGAGCGCGGGGAGCTACCCGAACACGGCGACCGCGACGCCAACCAACGGGGGTCCGGCCTCGGGCAGCGGCACCATCGTGGTCCAGCCGCCCAGCCTGAGCGTGACCAAGACACCCGACAACACGCCCGTCAGCACCGGCGACAAGATCGGTTTCAACATCGTCGTCAGCAACGCCGGCCCAGGGGTCGCACGCTCGGTCAGCCTGACCGACCTGCTTCCCACCGGCAGCGGAATCAACTGGTCAATAGATAGCACGAGCGTTGGCACTTGCTCGATCGGCGGAGGCACGTTGACCTGCAACCTGGGTGACCTCGCGGCCGGCGGCAGCGCCACCGTCCACATCAGCAGCTCGACCGACGGCACGAGCGCGGGCACTTACCCGAACACGGCAACCGCCACGCCGACCAACGGAGGCGCGGCCTCGGGCAGCGGCACCATCGTGGTCCAGCCGCCAAGCCTGAGCGTGACCAAGACGCCTGACCACGGCATCGTCAACACCGGCGACCAGATCGGCTTCACCATCACCGTCAGCAACAGCGGCCCTGGGATCGCGCGCTCGGTCACTTTGACCGACCCGCTTCCCACCGGCACTGGAATCAGTTGGGCGGTCGACGGCGGCAGCGCCGCGGCGACCTGCTTGCCCATCAGCTCGAACACGTTGACCTGCAACCTCGGTGACCTGGCGGTTGGCGCCAGCGCCACCGTCCACATCAGCAGCCCGACGACCGCCGGGAGCGCCGGCACAATCAACAACACGGCGACCGCCACGCCGACCAACGGGGGCTCGGCCTCCGGCAGCGGCACGGTCGTGGTCCAGCCGCCAAGCCTGAGCATTACCAAGAACGCGGACGCGACGTCGGTCAACGCCGGCGGCACGATCGGCTTCACGATCACGCTGTCGAACGCCGGACCGGGGGCTGCGAACGGAGTCACGATCAACGACAACCTGCCTGGCGGCGCCGGTGTCAACTGGACGATCGCTAGCGCAAACGGCCCCGCGTCCTGCTCGATCTCGGGCAGCGCACCCGCACAGACGCTGTCCTGCGCGAGCTTCAGCCTCGCGGCCGCTCAGAGCGAGTCCATTCACGTGACGAGCTCGACCGCGACCGCCAGCTGCGGCAACTACAACAACACCGCGACCTTCTCGGCGGCCAACGACGGGACTGGCTCGGCTTCCGCCACGGAAGCCGTGAACTGCCCGACCAGCGTGACCACCTCGCTTTCCGGCGGAGGCAGCTCCGGCGGTGCGATCACAGTGCCCACGGGCACGGCCGTCACCGACCAGGCGATCATCACGGGCGCCGCGCCTACCGCGGGCGGCACCGTGACCTACCAGTACACGACTGACCCGAAGTGTCTGTCCGGGCTGACGAGCGCCGGCACCGCATCGGTCACGAACGGCCAGGCGGGCCCGTCCAACGCCATCACGTTCAACAGCAGCGGCACCTTCTACTGGGTGGCCAACTACAGCGGCGACCCGAGCACCAACACCGCCGGGTCGACAAGCGCGTGCGGCTCCGAGGTGCTCACGGTCTTCTTCCCACAGGTGAGCCAGATCACGCCCACTCAGACGACCTGCAGCCAGTTCGCGTCGGGCACCGCACCGACCCTGTCCAGCGTCATGTACTCGACCAAGGGCTCGACGATCAGCAGCGACAACCCCGGCGTGATGTTCTACTGGGTCAAGGTCACGGTGACCTCGGCCGGTACGCACACCTACACCATCACTCAGACCACCAACTACGCACCGACCAGCGGCAGTCCCCTCTTCACCGTAGCGAGCGGAAGCTTCGCGTTCGACGCGAGCTGCAACGCTCTGGCCACGACCCTCAGCGGGCCGGCCAGCAACTTGCAGGTGACGTTCAGCGGGAAGGCGGGCACCTACTACATCGGCATCAAGTACTCGCCCAAGTCAGTCGTTGGCACCGGTCCCGCAGCGACCGCGCCTCTCTCGTCCTACACATACACGTTCCAGACCACCGGTGTGGGCGGCTCGACCGACACGATCAAGCTGATCCACCAGTAACCGTCCAGGAGGGTGTGAAAAGAGGGGGCTCGGCGACGGGCCCCCTCCCTCCCTTATCTCGATATCTACGGATCCAGGCTCACGTGGTCGTGAAGCTCGTGGTCCCGAGATAGACCACGCTCGTTTCGGTATGTCCCTTCCACGTGTAGAAGTAGAGGTTGGCTGTGCAGTCGGCCGGGGCTCCTCCGCCATCGGCCCAGGACTGGCTCCAGAGCGTGAATGACGAGGCCCAGGGGCTCGTCCCATTGGGCTCGACCTGCACGTCGAGGTAGGCCATCTGCCCGCCCTGGTCGCATTCCACGCTCTCTTCCGGAATCCACTTCATCGCCGGGAAAGTGGCCGTAAATGAGATCGCTGCGCCGAACGCGGGGTGCTCGCTGGTGAGAGTGAGGGTCGCGATGGGAGCAGGATCGCCAGTTGCGCCGGCCTCCGCTGCCGAGGCCGGGCCGCCGCCCACGTTCAGGAGTGTCGCACAGGCCGCCATCGAGCAGCCAATCGCCTTGAATTTCCCCGCCATTTCACCTCCGCTGTGCTCGAGAACTTGTATTCCGTGCACTTGGGAAGGCCTAACGGGAGTTCGCAAGCTTGCTTGCGATGAGCGGCCCGTTGGAGATTTCGCGACTGATTCTCGCCCGGGGCTGGAAGGAATCTCTCGTTAGTCACAAGCGCGTGATGGACGTCGCGTGACTGGCCAGCACCAACATCGGTCAGATGGTTGCTGACTATTTCTCAGGTTGGGTTCGCCGGTGGTCACACCGCCGCGATGTTCGCGCTGGCGTTAATGCCCGCCGGATCTCACCTGCAGGAGGCGAATGTTCGCGGCTACAAGCTAGCCGCTTGCGCCTGACGCGCGGTGTCCGGCACAGGCTGACGCTGTGGTAGCGCCCGTCAGCTTCTGCTGGACTTCCACTGGCGCGTGAGGCGCGTGCCTCGGGTGACCAGCACCAGCATGTCCACCAGCTCGCCGAGGTCCGGATAGCGGCCCGGGATGTAGCCCAGAGCCAGCGTCTCGGTGGCCGCGATGTGAACATCCGCAACCATCTCCAGTCGCCGCCGCTGTTCGATGGTCGCCGCAGGGTAGCCACGCGCAACCAGCTCCCCGACCAGGTCGTCGCGGGTGTTTCCGGACAACCGGCGAAAGGAATCGCCGAGAGGGGAGCCTGACGCGTGCCTCACACGCAGGGCCAGTCGAAACAGGTCGGCGTTGGCGGTCAGGACTTCGATGGGAATGCGGAACTCCTGACGCAGCTTCTCCTCGTCGTTGGGGGCGGCAAGGCCTTCGCGACGCGCGACCGCCAGCTTGTCGCGCAGCTCCTTGAACAGGTCGTCCGACAGCGCCCGGAGCAGGTCGTCGCGGTTCCGGAAATGCTCGTAGAAGGTGGCTCCGCCGACGCCCGCGGCCTGGGCCACGATGCTCGCGGCCAACCGGCTCTCGCCGCCGGCCAGGATGAGCCTTCGGGCGGCGGCCAGCAGACGGCGGCGCGTCAGCTCCTTGGCCTCGCGCCGCGTGACCGCGGGCCGCCCGACCCGACGCCGCCTTTCGGCTGTCTCCGGCTGAGCCGGCACGAGGTGAACACTATCAGCGCGCCTTCCGGGCATCCTTGCCACCTGAACTTCGCCGAGAGTACTATCGGCGAAACATGGCGGGCCGGGGGCGGGTTTGATGGCGGTCGCGAGCAGCCTGGTCGAGCAGGGAGAAGGCGACCGGCCGCTGCCTGGAGCCGCTCACGCTGCGTCCGACCAGGCCATCAGCCAGTACATGGAGGAGATCGGCCGCTTCCGCCTGCTGACGGCAGGCGAGGAGCTGGAGCTGTCGCGGTCGATCCAGGCCAGGCCGCTGCGTGACGCACTCCGTGCGCTCGGCGTGGTCGAACAGTCAGGCGGCGCGACGCGGACGGTGGACGAGCTGCTGCCCGACATCGTCCAGAGGCTTGCGCATATGAGAAAGACGAGCAAGCGCGCACGTCTGGTGCGAGAGCTGTTCGGCGACGAGGATCCGAGCGACCTCGATGCCTCGCGGCGGTGCCTTGTGGACAGGTTCGCCACCATCGCTCACGCCCGCCGGCGGCTCACCGAAGCCAACCTGCGCCTCGTGGTCTCGAACGCGCGGAGGTACATCGGCCGTGGGCTGTCGCTGCTCGACCTTATCCAGGAGGGCAATCTCGGATTGATCCGTGCGGTCGAGCTCTTCGACTACCGCAGAGGGTGTCGCTTTTCGACCTACGCCACGTGGTGGATCCGGCAGGCCATGCGTCGGGCAATCGCTGACCAGGCACGCACTGTGCGGTTGCCTGTGCACCTCGACGACACTCTGAACCGGCTGCTCCGCACTGCTCAGCTGCTGTCGCAGGAGCTGGGCCGCGAGCCGGCGGAGGGTGAGATCGCCGACGAGATGGACATCAGCCCGCGGAAGGTTCGCGCGCTGATGTCGTACGCGCAGGCGCCCACCTCGCTGGACGCTCCCGTGGGCAACCTACAGCAGGCCCGGCTGGTCGACCTGGTCGAAGACCGCGACGCGCTGTGCCCGCCGGACGTGGTCGCGATCAACATGCTGCGTGTCGATGTCGAGGACGCGCTGGACGCGCTGACTCCCCGCGAGCGCAGGGTGCTGCAGCTGCGTTACGGGCTGGCGGACGGCACTCCGAGAACGCTCAGAGAGATCGGGCAGCGTTTCGGGCTCGGCCGCGAGCGCATTCGCCAGATCGAGACCCAGGCCCTGGAGAAGCTGCGCCAACCATGGCACTGCCGCCGGCTGCGCGATTACCTCGGCTGACCAGCTCAGGCCAGGCCGTCCAGGTCGACCGTCTCGTCCGCAAGCGCACGGGTGTCTGGCCGCGCCTGCTTTGCAATCAGCCTGGCTGCGGCCGCGAGCTCATCGCGCTCGTCCAGCTCTGGGTCCCCGCCTCGATTCAGGCCGACGGCCGCGCGCACGACGCCGTCCACCAGATAGAAGCCGACGATTTTCCTTTCGCTTGCTGAACCGCGAGTGACGAAGTGGTCCCACTTCGTGGCGTGGCCGGCGTACTCGAGCTTGTGCTCGTACTGGTCCGACCAGAAGGTGTGCAGGTAGCCGTATGCCGATTTCGAACCCAGCATCGACCTGGCCGCGGCGGCTGCCTGCTTCTCGGCGTTGTTGTAGTGCTCGACCCGGACGCGGCCGAACAAAGGATGAAGATGGTTGGCCACGTCGCCGGCGGCGAAGACTCCGGGAACGTTCGTTTCGCACCTGGCGTCGACGAGGATGCCGTTGTCGACCGCCACAGCGGTGCCCTCGAGAACCTCGAGGTTCGGTCGGATGCCGACGGCCGCGACGGCGAGGTCGCAATCCAGCTGGCGCCCCTGTTTGGTGATTACGCGTTCCACCCGGCCAGCGCCCTCGAAGCGCACAACCTCGTCTCCGGGTACGAGCTCGACGCCGGCGTCGCGATGGATTCCACTCATCAGCTTTCCTATGTCTCGGCCAAGGACCGACTCGAGCGGGAACGACCCTGGTAGCACCGCCGTGACCGCGATCCCCAGCTGGGTCAGCGACGCGGCCACCTCACAGCCTATGAATCCCATGCCCACGACCACGGCGCGTGTGCCGCGATGCGCGGCCTGTTTGATCGCGTCGCAGTCCGCCACCGTCCTGAGCTGCAGCACACCGTCCAGTTCGGCCCCCGGCACGTTGAGACGCCGGTTCTCTCCGCCAGTTGTGATCAGCAGCTTGTAGTAGTCGATCGGCCTCCCACCTTGCAGCTCGACCTGACGGCGATCGATGTCGACCCTGGTGGCGGTGGCAAGAATGCGCTCGACCCGATTGTCCTCATACCAACCTTCGGGCCGGACGAGCCAGCCCGACAGCGTCTCTTCACCGCGCAGGTAGGACTTGGACAGGGGTGGGCGGCCGAACGGCGGCGTGGGCTCGTGGCCGATCAGCACGAGGCGCCCGTCGTAACCCTCTTCGCGGAGGGATCTGGCCGCGACGCCACCCGACATCCCGGCGCCGAGGATCACGATCGTCTCGGCAGAAGCAGTCAGACCCCGATCGGCTCCCGCACAAGGATCACGGTCGTGCGCCCCGGTACGAAGTCCCGGTCGAGGATGAGAGTCCGCGCGATCTGCGTTCCCACGCCAAGCTGCTCCCGCAGGCGCGCGTCCTCGTACGGGAAGACGTGCTCCTTGATGCGGCGGAACGCGGTGTCCAGGTCGGGCACTATCTTCTGGCTGCCGATCACGAAGATCACCTTGCCGGCCCCTGACGCGATCGGACCCAGCTGGCTGCCGCTCGCAGACGTAAGCACGATCTGACCAGCCTCCGTGACGGCGTGCGCGCTGTTGATCATCACGTCCGGTGTCGCCCCCATTTTCATGATCTCAGCCATCTGAGTGCGGCGATCCATTTTCATGGTCTTGCGGCGGATGAAGTCGTAGCGCTCGTTCTCCATCAGCTCCTTGAAGATGCCGGCGTCTTCGAGGGTCTTCGACTTGCCTGACTGGATGCTGGCGCCTTCGGGGATGCGCTTGAGAACCTCGGCCTTTGCCTCCTCGCCATCGTTGACGACGACGACCTCGAAGTTGCGCTCGCGTAGGCGGCCGGCTAGTGCCTCGAGGACGGCCTCAGACGACGGGGCGGCGAAGTCGATCACGGAGTCCATATTGGTTCCTCCCTCCAATAGTTGCGTAATCAACTATAGAAGCGAGCAGGTGTCTGCTTATTCCCGATAAAGCGCTACCAGCGACCCGGCAAGCCATTTTTCGAACTGCTCAGGTGTCCAGCGGCGTTCACCGACGAAAAGCCGGTACATCTCGGGGCTGCCAAACGCCCACGCCAGGTCGACGAAGTGCTTGCGGCGAGCTCCCACGGCGAGCGGGGCGAACACCTCGGACAGGCGGCGGTGGCGATTGCCGTGGCTCTGGCGCCATGCCGCGAGCAGCTCCGGGTTGCCGGCGCCTGCCTGCCAGAGAATCTCAGTGAGCTCCGATTCAGATTGCAAGGCCAGCGTCATAACGCGGGCTGCCCCGCGCAGCCGTCGTACCGGATCCAGCTCACGCTCGACCGCTTCAGCGAGCAGGCGAATCTGTGGGTCAGCCACGGCGCCGTCGACGAGCGCGGCCAGGATTCCTTGCTTCGTTCCAAGTGTTGCGTAGACCGTTGGCACCGAGACTTCGGCCGCGGCGGCGATGCTCTCGATCGTCGTCGCCTGGTAGCCGCCCTGCGCGAAGAGACTACGGGCCGCTGCCAGGATCGCTTGCCGCGTCCCCTGCGCCTGCCGCGAGCGGACAGGGGAGTTATACGGACGCGACCGCTGACTCATGCTCGGCGAATCGGGGGTAGGTGGGCCGGTAGCCAAGGACGCGGCCAATCATGGCCAGCACCGGCAGGACCAGGACTCGCACCGCCTTTGGAATCGCGGTAGGAACCCACTCGTCTTTGAACTCCCAGGCGATGACGGCCATCTGCAGCGGATTCGCGCCGCCTCCAGGCTTGATCTTTCCCTCGTTGATCAAGCCGTAGATGGTCTCCATGAACTCCAACCAGCGACCGGCTGGCTCGATCACTCCCACCATCTCGAGGGTTTCAGGGCCACCGTTCCACCAGTTGTGGGGCACACCGGGCTCGACGATGAGAGTCTCTCCGGCCCTCGCCAGTTGCGGCGCTCCGCCGGCAAGAACGTAGGTGAGGGCGCCGGCCTTGATCGTGAAGGACTCCCGCTGCTTCGGATGCAGATGCTCAGGCATCCGGACGTCGGTCGGCTCCTGCGTCACCAGCATCGCGAGCCGGTGGCCACCGTTCTCAGCACCCGTCTCGACCACCAACACCTTCTCCCGCCTGTTTGGGTTGTAGACCACGTCCCCTTTGCGTCCCATTCCAGCCTCCAAGAGCTAATTGACTATAGGATACCTTAATCATTATAGACATCTATGCTCGGCTGCGACGCCAGCGCCCCGCCAGGCCGGCGTTCACGCTGCCGCTGAATTCGAAACTGGCAGTCGGGACCCGGTTTGTGGCAACGTGGGGATGGTTCTGTCGGGGGCTCCACACGCGAGCCAACGGTTCCGAAAGGAGGTTGTGGTGAGGCTCAGGCCCTTAGTTCTGTCTTTCTGCGCGGGTTTGGCGGTGCTCGCCGGCCCGACCTCTGCGGCTGCTGAGGCGACGCCGCAGCCGGTCGATTTGATGCACAACGTGCTGAGCGCCCCGGCGCCGGACTCATCGGCTCAGTTCGGCACTGGGCCGGGCGTCAAGAACGGGACGGCGTTTTGCACCACGATCAAGTCGAGCGCCGCCAACGTCAACACCGACTGCGCCCAGAACACGGTCGGACCGCACAACGAGTCGTCGATCGCGGTCAACCCGGCCAACCCGCTGAACATGATCGGCGGGATGAACGACTACCAACTGACGCTCAACGCTGACGGCAAGGTCGGAGAAACGATCCTGTCCCAGGCGCACGTCACGTTCGACGGCGGGCAGACATGGTCGGACTACCCGGTGAACCCAAATTCGGCCTACCAGGCGACGGGCGACCCCGCGGTCGCGTTCGACGACCACGGGACCGCTTACTACGCAACGCTTGGGTTCCGGTTCATCGGGCCCGCAAACGTCGGCAACGCTGACGTCCTGGTCCATACCTCAACGGATGGAGGCAAGACCTGGAGCCAGGCGGTCGTCCAGCCTGGCAGCGGAATTGGCAGCAGCGTCGGCAACTCCCTCGACAAAGAGTTCATCACGGCGTGGGGCAACGGCAACGCGATCGTCACGTGGACAAACTTCCTGCAGGACCAGAAAGGAAACGTGACGTCGGTCACGACGCACAGCTCGGTGTCGCACGACGGCGGCGCCACATGGTCCGAGCAGAACACGATCTCCGGCTCGTTCAACGCGGCCGACTTCACGACCCCGAAGATGACAGCCGACGGCCGCCTCTTCGTGAGCTTCATCAACACGCCCGCGGGCAGCACTGACGGGCGCGACAACGTCGACGTCGTCGAGCTCAGCCCCTTGACCGGCGCCGAGATCGGCAGCCCGATCACGATCGCAACCGTTTTCGACGGCAACACCGACTACCCGATCGCGTTCGGCCGGCAGACTTATCAGGACTCGCTCTTCCGCAACGGCGACGAGTTCAGCCTCGCGGTCGACCCGACCAACGGCGCGCACATGGCGGTTGTCTGGTCCGACATGCGCAACAGCACTCTGCCCGCGCCGACCGATCCGTACAAGGCGAAGACCAACTCGGACGTGATCGTGAGCCAGAGCTTCGACCACGGAGCTCACTGGTCGGCGCCCACTGCTCTGACGATCCTGAACGACCAGTTCATGCCGTGGGGCACGTACGACACGACCGGTCATCTGCGCATCGGGTTCTTCGACCGCCAGTACGACTCGGCCAACCACAAGTACGGCTACTCCCTGGCGACTGAGACCACGCCTGGATCGCTGACCTTCAATGTGACCCAGGTGACGACGGCGCTCTCCGACCCGACCAGGGGTGACCGCTGGTTCCGTCGCATCGTCAACAGCAACTTCCCGCTGGCTACCGCCTTCATGGGCGACTACAGCGCGATCGCAGCCACTCCGGACGGAGGCGTGGTCGCGTTCTGGACCGACATGCGCGAGCCGGCGACGTTCGCGGGCTTGACGCTTTCCGGCGAGGATGCCTTCTTCGCCAAGGTGGCGTAACCAAAACTGATCCCGAGGCGGCGGGTCACCAGGCCCGCCGCCTTATTGGACTCACTGACTGGTGCCAGCGATTCGATTACTTGCATTCGTGGCCCGAGGTAGGTAAACCTCGAATATCTGCCGGCCGTGAGGCCGGCCAACAACGGGGGGGTTTGGCCATGCGAATTCGCGTCTTCGTGGCCGCCGTCGTCCTGGCTCTGCTGGGGTCGACGGTAAGCGGGTCGGCCGCAGGCACTCCGGCCGCGCCGACCCAGTTCAACGAGTTCACCGTCGCTCAGTTCCAGGCGGAGATGAATTCCGGGCAGCTCACATCGGTCGGGCTGACCGAGTACTACCTCAGGCGAATCGCCTCGCTCGATCGTGAGGGTCCCGGAGTCAACGCCGTGATCGAGCTCAACCCTGACGCCCTCACGATGGCGAAGGCGGCCGACGCCGCGCGCGCCGCGGGCCACAACCTGGGACCGTTGATGGGTATCCCGGTGTTGCTCAAGGCCAACATCGACACCGGCGACTCCATGCAAACCTCAGCCGGCTCTTTCGCCCTCGTGGGCAGCCCGGCGACAGCCGACTCGACGGTCGCCGCCAACCTTCGCAAAGGCGGCGCCGTGATCCTCGGCAAGACGAATCTTTCGGAGTGGGCCAACTTCCGGTCATTCGAGTCGATCAGCGGGTGGTCGGGGGTTGGCGGACAGACCAACAACCCCTACGGGATCAACCGCAACCCATGCGGGTCGAGCTCCGGCTCGGGTGCCGCGGCATCCGCCAACTTCGCGGCGGTCTCGCTGGGAACGGAGACGGACGGAAGCGTGGTCTGTCCGGGCAACGCCAACGGAGTGGTCGGCCTGAAGCCGACCATCGGTCTGACCAGCCGGGCCGGCGTGGTGCCGATCTCGCACACACAGGACACCGTCGGCATTCACGCCCGAACCGTGGCCGATGCGGCCATCACGCTCGGCGTGATCCAGAGCCGGACGTTCGACGGCCGCGACGCGGCGACTGGCGGCGTTCCGCTTGGCTGGCAGGGTTCAGGCAAGACCCGGCCGACCAACATCCCGACCGACTACACGCAGTTCCTAAACCCCAATGGTTTGAATGGTGCGGTCATTGGCGTCACCCGACAGGGACTGAACGGCTTTGATCCCTTCGTCCCGACCCCGGGGCCCGTGAACAGCGCGATCGAGGACGAGTTCGCGGCGCTGCAAGCTGCCGGGGCCACTCTGGTCGACCTCGACGCCCAGGGATTCAACTTCGCCGGAGGGCCGGGAGAGTTCGAGGTGCTGTGCTTCGACTTCCGGAACGACCTGAAGAGCTACTTCGCCACGCGCACCGGCGTGCCCGTCGCGGGCGGGACGCTGCAGACGGCTATCGACTTCGACAACTCGCACGCGGCCCAGGAGATGCCGTTCTTCAACCAGGACATCTTCGACCTCTGCAACAGCATGGCCCCAGGTCCGGACGACCCGCAACCGGCCTTCGGAAACGAGACCTACAACCAGGCGCTGGCGTCAGACCAGCAGTTCACGCAGCAGAACGTCGACGGTGCGCTGACTGCGAATCACCTGGACGCGATCGTCTCGGCCACCGACAACCCGGCCTGGGCGACCGACCTCATCTACGGCGACCACTTCATCTTCGGCACGTCGAGCATCGCCGCAGCGGGCGGCTATCCGATCATCCAGGTCCCGGCGGAAAACGTGTTCGGCGCACCGCTGGGCATCAGCTTCTTCGGCACCGCGTTCAGCGAGCCGACCCTGATCAAGCTCGCTTCAGGATTCGAGGCCGTCACCCAGGCCCGTTCCAAGAACCTTCCTACGTTCGCCCTGTCGCTTCCGTCCAGCAACATTCAGGGGCAGACACTGACCAAGCCGCATCCTCACTCGCCAACGGCGCCGGCCAATCCAGATCGGCGGATCCCGCACAACATCTAGCTTCCACCGTTTGCGTGTATGACAGGCCGCGGCCACTCCGGCCGCGGCCCGTTCATTTATCAGCTGGCGGGCGGCGCCGGCTGCGTCGACCCGTAGGCGACGCTGAACCCATCGGTGTCGCCATCCGGGCTAGATGGAGTCGAGACCTGGCTACGGTGCTGGATCATGACCCCGCCCTCGGACCCGGTCAGGCGCGGGCTCGCGCCGTTGACCGTTCCCGGGTCGAATGTGGTCTGGCCGTAGTGGGCCAGGTTGGCGATCCTTCCTCCCACCGTCGGCGCCTCCTGGATCCATTCGGCGCTGGTGCCTGGACCGCCGTAACTCTGAACCGTGGTGAAGGACTGGCCGTTTGTCTTGTCTGAGATGGTGATCGTCCAGCTGCTACCCGAATTTCGGGTCACAGACGCGCTGAACTTGTCGCCTGGATGCACCGTGATGCTGCCGATCGGAGTCTCGGCCGCCGGCAGGATCTCCCACCACGCGTTGTAGTGAGCGCTGCCGTTGAAGTAGTCCTGTTCGGTTCCGGTCTGAATCAGGCTCGAGTTGTTGAAGCCGTCGATCCCGATCCAGGTTGAGGAATAGGTCGCCTTGCTCGTGGCGCTGACCGTGGGCACGGTCCAGCTGCCGGTGACGCTGGTGAAGCCCGAGCCGGTGATGGCGTAGCCCGACCAGTTGCTCGAAGCCCAACCAAATGAGCCCGCGCCCGGTCCCGACGGACCCTTGGCGGCAACCCGCGGATGATGGGTGATAGCGCCGCCAACGGAAGGGGCGAGCCCAGGCGCAGCCAGGGCGGCGGTCATGACAAGGCCGGCGAACAATCGCAGCAGACGCGGCATCAGTGTTCCTCTCTTCGCTGGGTGGCCGGGGGCTCGGGAAATTCTATGGCGCGCCTGGCGCCGGGTTCACAATTTAACCGTGGCCCGCGTGGCTGACGCTGCCGCTGACAGGGCGTTTGAGCTGGTCAATGGCTACCGCGCCTCACAGCTGGTTGGTGTCGCGGCTCACCTGAAGATCCCGGACCTTCTTGCCAATGGGCCTATGGCGGCACAGGATCTGGCGACCGCGACAGGCATCCACGCCGACCGTCTGCGTCGGGTTCTCCGGGGCTTGGCCGCCCTCGGAGTCCTGATCGACAAAGAAGACGGCCGCTTCGGCAACAGCGATGTGGGCGAGTTGTTTCGCGAGGGGACCCAGGGTTCCTATCGCGCCCTGGTCATGATGCTGCTGCCTGAGAGTTACCGCGACTGGGAGCACCTGTTGGAATCATTGCGCAGCGGCATGACCGGGCACGAGATTGCTTTCGGCAGAAGCCTGTGGGACTCACTGCGCCGCGACCCGGACTTCGCAAGACGATTCAACCAGTCTATGGTCTCAGGCAGCGAGCGAATTGCCGATTTCGTCGCCTCCTCATATGACTTCTCCGCGGCGTCCCTGATCGTCGACGTCGGCGGCGGCAATGGCGCGCTCGCGGCGGGCGTGTTGCGAGCGCACTCGCATCTACGAGGGCTGGTCTGCGACTTACCGGCGGGACTCGCAGGAGCGCGCGAATACTTGAAGAGCCACCACCTGCTGGATCGCTGCACGACTGCCGAGTGTGATTTCTTTGAATCGGTGCCACACGGTGGCGACGTCTATCTTCTGAAGAACATCATCCACGACTGGGAGGATGATCCTGCGACCCGCATCCTGGCGACCTGCCGGACCGCCGCCGGCCCTGGAGGTCGCCTCGTAATCGTCGAGCGCGTTCTGCCCGCGCACGTGACCGCTGCACCGGAGCATCTCAACGCGGCGATGATGGACCTGCAGATGATGGTCCAGCTTGGGAGCAGGGAACGAACGCAGGACGAATATCGAACGCTGATGGAGCGAGCGGGCTGGCAGTTCGTTGGTGCGATTCCTGGGGGGTTGTACGCGATGTTCGAAGGCGTCGCCGGCTAAGAGCGCCGTTTTAGCGCGGCACTGCGTCGATCGAAGCTGTGAACGCGACCGGTCCGGTCGCGCCCATCAAAGGCGCGACGTTCTCGCAATCGAGGAAGCCGCCCAGCCCGTCGGCGCCGAACCTGGTCAGCGCCAGCGTGCAGGTCCCCTGGCCTACCGTCGAGATTCCCCCAACGTGCGCGACCGAGTCGGTGAAGCTGGCCAGAATTTCGGTCGCGCCTCTCAGCGTGGCCCCTGGAGCTCCATCTCCCACCACCGTGACGTGAAGTTCCTGACCGCTCGACAGGCCGAGGTCGAGGAAAGCCTGGCCGCTGTTGGTTGTCAGTCCGTTCGCCGGATTGGAATCTGAATCCAGCGTGTACGACCGCGTGAAACCGGCGGCCCGAAATGTGATGGAGGCAGTCGCCTTCAACGCGATGGCGAGTCCGCGAGCCGACGACGGCGAAGACACGGTGGCCGGTGTCGCGCTCGCCGCCGGCGATGGCGCTGAGCCGGAGGCTTTGTTGACGGTGCACGAGTCGACCATGCCCGCAACAAGGCTGAGCATCGCGAGTGGGACGAACCACGTCCAGCAGCGCTGGTGTGACAAGCTCGTGCTTCGCAGCTTAGGCGTACTGCACCGCCGTAGGATCGCCTCCAGTGATCCTGACCAAGATCCGCGATCCGAGGCTCGTGACCGTCCGCCGAGGTGGCACCTTGACGGACGCCGATCACCACCTGCTGGCCCTATGGGCAGCGACCTGTGCTGAACACGTGCTGCCGATCTTCG
The DNA here is from genome assembly GCA_035934385.1 of Candidatus Dormiibacterota bacterium. GTDB lineage: Bacteria > Chloroflexota > Dormibacteria > Dormibacterales > Dormibacteraceae > CF-118. The sequence continues at coordinate 13,584 of DASYXY010000012.1, read as the reverse complement.
AGCGGGCGGCGCCCAGCGATGACCGGCCTCGTCACGCGATCGAGCTGGCCCGCGCCTGGAGTCGAGGCGAGGTCACGATGACTCAAGCCCGCACGGCCGCCGGCCACGCGAACGGCGCGGCCAGGCCGTTGGCAGGCGCTCCGAGAATGGCTGCGTACGCGGCCGCACAGGCCGCGGCGGTGGCCCACGTGGCGGCACACGAGCTCGGCGCCGCGGCTTATGCGATCAAAGCCGCCCGGGCCGCGGCTCCCGAGCGCGAGACAGAGGAAGCCGGCCGCCTCGAGTGCAAGTGGCAGCGCGCGCAGCTTCCGAGCGAGATTCGGGATCTAGTTCTCGACGACCAGAGACTCCGCAACGAGGTGTGCTGGTCAGTCTTCGACTCCGTCGGACCTACTCACATTCGATAGACTTATGGTATAGTGAACAGACTAATAGTCTACTGAGGAGGCGCAGATGGAGATCGCCCAGGGAGTCCGGAGGCTTGGCACCAGCTACATCAATTTCTACCTGATCGAGGAGGGCGGAAAGCTCACTCTCCTGGACGCGGGCTTGCCCGGCTACTGGAAGCACCTCGTCCGCGAACTGGAGTCGATCGGCCGGCGCCCCGAGGACATCGATGCGATCTTGCTGACTCATCGCCACCCCGATCATGTCGGCCTGGCAGAACGCGTACGCGGGATCTCGTCTGCCCCGGCCTACGCGCACGAGCTCGACGCGCCGGCTATCAGCAGTCCGAAGCCCGGTCCGATGCCAAAGTTTCTGAGCCAGGGTTGGCACCCGCTTCTCTTCAAATATTTGCTCCACAGTGTCTTGGCAGGCGCAGCGCGCCACATCCCCGTGGCGCACCTCAAGACCTTCGCCGACGGTGAGGTGCTTGACGTCCCAGGGCGGCCTCGAGTCATCCATGTACCGGGACACACTGCAGGCCAATGCGCGCTGCACCTGGAGGCGCGGGGTGTGCTCTTCAGTGCCGATGCGCTGTGCACCGTCGACGGTCTCACCGGCAGGCCAGGGCCCACGCTCCCGCCCGAGTTCGTGACCGACGACAGCGCCCGGGCGCTGAGCTCCCTGTCGAGGCTCGAGGGCCTGGAGGCCGGGATCATGCTGCCGGGGCATGGCGAGCCGTGGCATGACGGGGTTGGCGAGGCGGTCAGATTGGCGCGTCAGAACTGGGGCGCGAACCTGATACGCGCGGCCTAGCCGGCCGTCGCCGCGTTCCGGCGCTTGTCGCGGTTGTGCGCAGGCAGCAGCTGAGCTTGGAGCGTCTCGGCCAACCAGGCCGTGTAGCGGTCGGCCGTCCATCCGCGTCGACGCACGAACATCAGATAGAGCCAGGGATCGGTGAGCACCCAGGCGATGTCCGCCGCCGCCTCTCTGTCGAGACCCTCGCGGAGGGAAGCCTTCGAAGCAACAGCACCGACGAGATTGTCCATCCCCGCTCGGCGCTGCCTCAACACTTCCTCCCAGAGCTTTCGCGCTTTCGGGTCGGCACCGGCGGCGCCCCTGACTGCCTCGTAGATGCCGGCCACGCGACCCATGATCTCGCTCGCCACCTTCGCATATCCGGCCAGCAAGCGTCTGGGGTCCGGATCTTGTTGGATGGCGTGGGACCGTGGCCGCTCGACCAAAGCGACCGGCTCGTCGTCACCGACGATCGCAACGTCATAAGCCTGCTTGAGGAGCGCCGGCTTACCGCCCACCGAAGCAAACACCGTCGCGCGCCCCACGCCGGCGGCCTCCGCGATGTCGTCGACGGAGGTGGCCGCGTACCCACGTTCAGAGAAGAGCTTGCCCGCGGCCTCGAGGATCGCCATGCGAGTGGAACGCGCATGGGCCCGGCGCAGTGGCGATCGGTATGGCTTCTTGGTGGCTCTCGGCATGTTCGTCAGACTACCAGTCTAATCACGAGATCGGTTCGTGGAAGCGGGCGGGTGTAGCCGTTGATACTGCTTGCCGGTGGCACTGGGACGCTTGGTCGCAAGACAGTGCGCATCCTCTCGGCACGGGGTCGAAAAGTTCGGATCCTGACGCGCAACCCAGAACGCGCGGGAGACCTCGAGTCAGACGCGACCGAGATCGTGGCTGGGGACGTGCGAGACCCGGCGAGCCTCCAGCAGGCAGTTTCGGGGATCGAAGCGGTGATCTCGGCGATCTCCGGCTACGGCCCGAGCAGCGGGGCCGATCCGCGAAGTGTGGACGGCGAGGGCAACCACAACCTGATCAGGGCGGCGGAGGCTGCCGGCGTCGGGCATTTCGTACTGGTCTCGATGCATGACGCGGGCCCTCACCATCCGATGGAGCTGGCGCGAATGAAGTTTGCCGCCGAGCAGGAGCTGAAGCGGAGCCGGATGGACTGGACGATCATTCGTCCTACCGCATTCATGGAGACATGGAACGAGATCATCGGCGCGCCTCTGCGCAAGGCGGGATGGGCGGTGATCTTTGGACGCGGCGACAATCCGGTCAACTTCGTTTCCGCCGACGATGTGGCGAACCTGGTGGCGCTTGCGGTCGACGATCCCAACATGCGCCGCCTCGCAATCGATCTGGGCGGCCCTGAGAATCTGACGCTAACCCAGTTAGTTCAGGTTTGCGAGGCGGAGTCCGGAAGGAAGGCTCGGCACGTCCGGATCCCTCGCCCAATCCTGCGCCTCATCGCTGCGCTGGCCAGGCCGTTGAACGCCGCAGCGGCTCGATTGGCAGCCGACGCGTTGGTCATGGATGAGATGGACTTCAGCTTCGACGTGACGTTGGCGCGCCGGCGTTTGCCTTCGGTCCCTCTGACAACCTTTGCCGAGGTTGTCCGGCGCGGATGAGCTTCGGTGCGGCGTTCCTCTTGCTGCTGATCTCAGGCGGACTCAACGCCGCAGTTCGGCCGCGCGCCGGGCGTTTGACACCGATGGCGTCGCGCGTAATCGAAAATGAGCATCTGACGGCGGTAAACGGCGCGCTGCTCTTCGTGCTGCTGGTTGCCCTTGCGATTACGGTGCTGCTGATCCGCCCGCTTCTTTCAGCCCATTTCCTGATCGGCTTCATGCTTGTCCCGCCGCTGGCGCTAAAGCTCTGGACGACAAGCCATCGATTCTTGATGTACTACCTGCGCGATCCGGATTTCAGGGTCGCCGGACCGCCGCCGCTCTTCCTGAGGTTCATCGTCGCCCCTGCCCTGGTGGCCGCAACCCTGGTCGTGATGGCGACCGGCCTCGAACTCTGGGCGTTTGGAGACCGCTTCGGCACCTGGTGGGTGACGGCGCACACCGTCAGCGCGGTCGCCTTCATGGCGGCGGTGTTCTTCCACCTGGTCGGCCATTCGCGTCGAAGCGCCACGGCGGTTGCGGAGGACCTGTCCACGGAGGCTGCCGCCGGAGCGTTCACGCGCCGTTCCGTGATGCTCGGGTGTTTGATCCTGTCCTTCGTGCTTGCAGCCGCTTCGCTGACCTACGCGACGCCGTTCGTGTCAGGAGGGGGAGGCGCCTGATGGTGACTCGATGGCGAAATGGTGGGAACCTGAACAAGCTTCTCATCCATCCCCAGCAGCGTCGCCGCCCCGGCGTAGGTGCTGCGAAAAAAGTCGAGGATCGTCTGACGCGGCTCCCGCGCCTTGCGAACCGCTTCGTAGGAAAGAAGAAATTCCCTGACCTCCGCGTTCCACGCGGCTGAGGCGGGCGCGACAGAGATTCGATCGATGCCGTCCGGGGCCGGATAGGCGTACGCGAAGAAAGCAGGGTATGGCGTGCGCTCGTCGCCGGGCCACCAGCCCGCGCAGATCCCCTCGGCGTCTCCGCCGACACGCTCGATCAGTCCGGCGCCTTGTCGAGGTTCCACGGCGCGGCCCGAATATCGGATCAGGGCCAGGTCGAAAGTCCCCCAGAAGAACTGCACCGGCGTGGTACGGCCGCGAAACTGCGCGCGGTGCTGCTTCATGACTAGATCGACATGTGAGAGCACGTTGAAAAAGCGGGCCGCGTGGTCGGCGTTGTAGGTGGTGTGGGTGTGATCCTCCACGAACGGGATCGGCCCGCTGACTTCGGTGGGCACCGGCCAGATCGAAACCTCGATGCCCCAGGCGCGCAACATGCGCGTGACGTCCTCGTAGAAATCCGCAACATCGCCGCCTAGAGGCCGCCGCTGCACATCACCGGCGCTCGTGCGCAGCACCAGCTCGTGGTCGAGGAGGTCGAACTCGGCTTCCAAAGCTCGCGTGCCCACCGGCATGGGTGACGTCGTCAAGCCTCGGGCTGTCACGTAGAAAGGCACGTTTCCCCACTGGGGCTCGAACGGGCTGAGCGCCAGGCGCAGCTTGCCGATGATCTGTGCGTACATGTGCAGCGTGTCGCGGGTCTCGCGCCACTCCTCGTAGGGGAGGGCCGGCCACTCTGTCCCTACGTCGTTCTCATCCAAAGGTGCTGTCCACCGTCACCTTCTTCATGGCCTGGTCGAGGACTGCGAGCTCTTGGTCGTCCAATCGCGCGACGAAGAGCTCGGCCACCCGGCGGATGTGGACGGGCGCCGTCTCCTTGAAGCGCGACACGCCCCTCTCGGTCATCGCGACCACCACCCCACGGCCGTCGGCGTCGGCTTCGGTTCGACTGACGAGACCCTGCTCGACCAGCCGGTCGACCCTCCGGGTCATCCCCGACCGGGAGCTGTACGCCCGCTCGGCGAGCTCGGTCATGCGCAGTGCGCCGTCTGCGAACGCCAGTTGAGAGAGAACGTCGTAGTCGCCCAGGGTCAGGCCCGTCTCCTCGACCAGGTCGAGAGCCAGCTGGCGGACGAGCGTGGCGTGGGCCCGGAGAAGGGCCAGCCAGGTGGCGATCCCGCGACCGCCTGGGACGGCCTCGGCGATGAGCCGATCGACTGTGGCGGCGATCCCCTGAGCCACTGGTACTTGCATTTGCAATAAAAGTACTCTCCCGCAGGTACTTGCATATACAAGTAACTCCAGGAGGATCAAATGGCGACCGCAATCATCGGAATCGGAAACATCGGCGGAACCGTGGCCAAGGAGCTGGCGGCGGGCGGCGAATCGGTGGTCCTTTCGGCCGGCGACGCTGAAGCGGCCAAGAAGCTCGCCGCCGAGATCGGCGGCAAAGCTGCGGCGGCGCGAAGCAATCGCGACGCGGTCGAGCGGGCGAACACAGTCGTTCTCGCGCTGTGGCTCGACGCGATGAAGGTCGTGATCCCGGAGATCGCGGACCTTCTTCCCGGGAAGCTCGTGATCGACACGTCCAACCCCATCGCTGTCGGCGCTGACGGGTCCGTCACGCGCACGCTGCCGGAGGGGCAGGCTTCGGGCCAGGTCGTTTCGGGCCTGCTGCCCAAAGGCACCATGTACGCCAAGGCGTTTGGCACCCTTTCGGCGCCCATGCTGGCGTCTGGTGCGCACCGAACGCCGGAGCCCGCGGTGCTGTTCTACGCGACCGATGACACTGGGGCACGCCCTGAAGTGGAGCGCCTGATCGGCGCGGCCGGTTTCCAGCCGGTGCGCGCGGGTGGCGTGGATGCCTCGCTGCGCATCGAGGTCGGCGGTGACCTCCACCCGTTCGGGGGTCTGAACGGCCGCCTGATCGATCGGACCGAGGCCGAGTCGCTCGTCGGCTCGTCGGTGCGAGCCTAGCTCACACAACCTGGGAGGAGGGGCACCCCGCGTGGTGCCCCTCCGCTTCAGAGAGGTGGGATTTCAGTAGCCGTACGCTGTGCTGCCGGCGGCAGCAGGCGAACCGAAGTCAGCCGACCTCGAGCTGCGCAGCACGAGCTGCGCGACCTGGCTCCCAAGGAGCCGGCCCGCTGCGTCGTCCAGTGGTGTGTGCTGTCCCGCGTAGATGCGGCTGAGGCCCGCCTCGTTCTCGATCGCTGCGTAGCCGACAAAGGTTCTGACGATTCCGGGCATGGCATCAGAGGTCACGCCGATGACGCGATCGTCGCCGAAGAAGCTCGACAGGATCGCAGCGCCCGCCGCGCTTACTGTGCTGTGCGCACCGGGGAACGAGGGGTCCGCCGCGGTCACCGCGAGTGGCGTCCAGTTCGGATCGCCCTGGATCGCAGGATTGCCGATGGTGTCGCCCAGCCGGATCGCTGTCACGGGTCGCCACACCGCGAAGTGGTACTTCGCGTCGTAGAAGGCTATGACGGAGTCGGCGAACGACAGGTTGAGCACGGCGAACAGGCGTGCCGTCGTTTCCAGGTTTGTGTTGTGAACGGTCACTGCGCGATCCGCGATCTCGTTCCACGTGTTCCAGATGGGCGGCGCCCAGAACTTGGCGGCGACGGTCTGGTCGGCGGTCCGTGTCGTGCTGGTGTCCCTGCCGAGGCTCTTGACCTGGTTCAGCGCGTCCGCGTAAGCGGCGCTGGTCACGGCCGGCGGCGGAGCGGACCGAAACTCCGAGGCGCTGTCGAGCACTAAGGGCGCGACTCGCGACCAGCCGGTGAAGACCGGTGCCGGGAACTTCGGCGGCGTCGGCCGGTAATCGCCAGGCTGGGTGCCGGCGACGAATGGTGACGGAACGGCGGAGGAGCCGTCGTTGGCGCGATCCGCGATCAGGCGTGCGGCCACGTCGCTGCCAACCTGAACGCCTTCCGCTCGCTGCTTGCCATCCGGGATGGTCGCCAGCTGGGACGCAAGCAGCGCGTCGAGCTCAGGCTGCAGCTTCGGATACAGGGCCACCAGTGCGTCGTGGGCGGCCTGCGCCGCGGCGGCGTCGATGCGCGCGTCGCGCGGAGCGGCAACAGAGACGAGGTAAGGCGGATCCTGCTTTGTGATCGAGACGACCGCGTCGTAAATCGCAGCGTGCACGATCGCGAAGCTGCGCGTCGGGTGAACCGTCGCCGGCTGGTCGCCAGGCGTCTGCACTATGTGCAGCAGCTCTCGGTTCCATGCGACCACGATCGCGCCAGAGCGCCCGTCGGCGCGCGGTGTGGATCGAGGCGCGTTGTTCGTCGCCAGCGCGGTGATCGCGGTGCTGGTGACGATTCCGAGCACGACGCCGAGGACGGCGACGAGGGCAAGCGGCGATTTCTTCATGGGTCCTCTCCTGTTCATGCCGCGGGAGGCAGCGGCACAACCGGCGCCTCCTCCAGCTGTTGCTTGAGCCGGCGGGTAGTGCGATCGACCAGGTCGCAGGCGATGGGATCGATCACTGCATGCGCCGCCAGCGACGCGCGGGTCGGCATGTCGACGTCGAAGGTCATCCGAATCTCGGCTCCTTCGTTCCGCGGCGCGATCGCCATGGCCATGCGCACGCGGACGGGGGGCAGGCTTGTGACCGCACCGCCGGTCACTTCGAGAGACGCAGTGCGCCGGCGGGGATCCGACGCGGTGATGCGACCCCTTCCGTTGAGGTGCGAGTGAAGGGGTCCGAAGCCGATCGCGATCCTCGCTTCGAATGAATCCGGTCCGGTCAACCGGGTCAGGGTCGCCCCCGGCACGATGTTGACCAGCGTTCTCGGGTCCTGCAGCTCACCGAAGATCCAGTCGGGATCGCGAGCGACGAACGTGGTGGAGCTCAGCTCGAGTGTCGTCATCGCTAGCCCTTGTCGACCTTGGTGCCGGCGGCCGAGAGGACGTACCAGTTGGCACCGAAGCTGCTGATGCCCTGGCCGGTCGTGTCGCCGGCCTGCTTGTCGGACACGAAGTAGTACAGGGGGTGGCCGTCGTAGACGACCTCGCGCGAGCCATCGGTTCGGGTCGTCGTGGTGAGGAGCGACTGACTGACGCCCGGGCCTGCCACGGGGCTGCCGCCGGTGAGGAGGGGGGGCCACACCGACGCACAGTCGCCGTAGCAGGTGGACTTGGCCGACATGTCGGCCTCAAAGAGGTAGAGCGTCTTTCCATTGCCGTCGACCAGGATCTGGCCGAGCGGCGTGCTGCGCAGGCCGACCGTCAGAGCGCCCGCCGGATTCGTGGCGGGTGACGATGAGCTGCCGTAAGCAGTCGAGCCGTAGCCACCCGTCGGTCCGGGCGCGCCGCAGGCGGCAATCAGCAGAGTTGCGCCCGCAAGGGCGCCATTGGCCGCGTGTTTCCAGTTCATGCTTTTCGTGAATCTCCTTTTGACTCGGCGTTGAACGGAGCTAGATATGCGGCTCCGTTACAGCGTGGTGCCGTTGACCTCGATTTCGTTGATTCCCGGCCCTGGTCGCCAGGTCAGATGTGACAGCGGGGCCGACGCCGGGCCGTGAAGCACCCTTCCGTCCAGCGCGAATTCCGAGCCGTGGCACGGACACAGGAAGTGCTGTTTGGCGTCGTCGAAGTTGTACGAGCAGCCAAGGTGCGGACACGTGATGGCGAACGCACGGAGCTGACCGCCTTCACGCGTGAGAAAGCCACCGAACGTGGGGTCGCCTGGTGAGTTGTTCTCGCCGCCGTCGGCCATGATGAAAGCGGTGCCGGCCGGGGAGTCGAAACGTGACACCGCGCCTTCCTTCAGCCTCGCGAGCGCGGTGTCGAGGGCCACGCGAATCGTTTGCTTCATGAGCTTCGGATCTCGCGGCGGAAACAGATAGACACCGAGCGGTCCGACGACGCTGGCGGCCATAGCCGCCAGCAATGTGCCCAGCCACCAGCCAAGAAATGCCCGGCGGCTGGGTTCCTTCTGCGATTCCGTTTGAGTGCTCATGACGCACGCAACTACGGAAGCGCATTACAGGCTCAGACGATGTACAGCTCCACCTGCCCGTCGTTGATACGCGAAGGGATACGAGGCAGATTCGCGGGTGAAGCTTTCAGGCGGTAATAGAGCACCTTGCCCGACCACGCGAACGCTGTCTGATGACACGGGCAGTCGAGCTTTCGATTTGCGTCGTCGGGTTGAAGCTTGCAGCCCAGGTGCGTGCAGACGCCCGACACCGCGCTGATGTTGCCGCTGTCGTTGATGACCACGGCGTCCACGGACGCTGTCGTCACCGACACGGCGTGTCCTGGAGGGATCGACGAGACTGCAGCCACGGGCCGCCAGCTTCCGTTGTCAGGCATCAGCGTCGCTGAACCAAGGTCTCCTGGACCGGTTGGTTGCTGCCGGCCCCTCGCAATCTCGTCCAGACCGACGCCGATCACCACGGCCGCGGCCGCGGTGCCCGCGGTGCGCAGCCACGCGCGCCGCGTGAGGCGCCAGTCGAACACGGGGCTGTCATCGAGGGCGCCGCTCAGCCTGGCGTGTATGCGCTCGAGAGCTTCCTTGTCGGGCAGGTCGGCGCCGACTCGTGCTGAGGCGAGGCCGGCGGCCGCCGTCATGGCCTCGGCCTCTTCGGGCGTGGCTTCGAAGCGCCGGGGACGGCGCCGATGCAGCAGGTCGTCGACGAAACGCGCGACGCGGTCGGCGGGATCCTTCACCGCAACACCTCGCGCTCAAACTGCGCCGCCTTGCGCAGCGCCCGGAACTGAAGGACGCGCGCGTTGGACTCGGTCACTCCGAGCTCGTTCGCGGCCTCGCGCACCGAATAACCGCGCAGAAAACGAAGCTCGAGAATCGACCGGAAGTTGTCGGGCAGCAGCGTCAGCAGACGCTGAGCGCGCTCGGCCGCGTCGGGGTTCGTTGGAATCTCCAGAGGAACCTGCTCGAGTTCGGTGGCCGCGTCGCGCACCGCGTAGTGGCGCCGCCAGTGGTCGGCCAGGACGGTGCGCGCGGTTTTGACGAGATAGGCCCGCACAGTTGGCACGGGCGCCGGCAGGCGAAGTGTCTTGAGGGTGTGCATCAGAACCTCCTCGGCGAGGTCTTCCGCGTCGGCCGGGTTGCCCACCTTTCGAAAGACCAGCTGGTAGGTGCCGACGATGTTGTCGTGGTAGACGGATTCCCAGTCCGGGTAAACCGCAGCCATCGCATCAGGGACGGGTTCGGGTTCGGGGCCGAGCACTCGCAACTCAGGCATCGGCATGGATCCCCCCGATCACGCTGAAGAGATACGCAGCGCCGTTACAAACCTCCTCGGCGACGTCTCCAGGGATTGCACAAACCGCTGGGTGGGCAGGTCGTTGCCGGCGATGGCGGCCTGGACGTGGCACGCCGCCACCATCATCGGCCAGACCCCAGTTCGGGCCTCGAAGCGCACCGGACGACTCGCCGCCACCAGATCGTTGACGAAGGCCGAGACCTGGCCAAGCTCCGGCGCGATAGTGGACAGCCGAGGGAGAACGATTCGTTCAGCGACGCGCGCCAGCGCGTCGAAGATGCGCCGGTCCGCCTCCGGGACCGATACGCCGAACCGATTCGCGATCGTGGCGACTGGCTGGCGGCGAACGAACCGTCGAACCAGCATGAGGTGCATCTCCGCCGTCAGGCCTGCCGTCAGGTCCTCGAGCGTCGGGCGCGGGTCCGCCAGCGCGGTTCCGGTGTGACTCACGCCTGCGATACCGTATCTGTCCGACCAGTGGCGGTGGATCGCCTCAGAAGTGAGCTGGCCCAGCTGTGCCTCGACGACATGGAGCGGCTCAGGACCACTGAACCCACCGCCAAGGTTGTGGAAGATCCAGGCCGTCAGGTCCTCCGCGTCCGCCCGATTTCCAGTCCAGCGATAGGAGATCGCGTAGCTCGGGATCAGCCATCGTCTGCGGACCTGGGCGATGTCGGTATAGGTGAGGCCGTGGACGATCGCAAGACGACTCATCGCGACGCCAACTACGGCGTGTTGTTACACGTCACGCCAGGTGGAACGAAATCGCCGGCTGAGCGATTCCGACTCACAGGAGGACAGAAATGCAAGCAAAAAGTGCCGTCCACACCGGCGCCGATCGTGCGAGGTTGAAGGACGGGGTTCACATCGAGCTCAGTCCCCGGCGGGTCAGGGCTTACTTCGGCGGCAAGCTGGTGGCGGACAGCCAGCGCGCGCTTCTGGTCTATGAGACCAAGCGGCCACCCGCGTACTGGTTTCCGGTCGGCGACGTCCGCATGGAGCATCTGGAGCAGAGAGATCAATCGAATTCGTCGACCGAGATCATTCGCTGGCGGCTTCGCGTCAACGACATGGTGAGTGAAAACGGGGCGCGCGCGTACGCCAAGCCGGCCGGCGAGTTGGCCGCTCTCGAGGACCACCTCACGTTTTACTGGGACGAGATGGATGCGTGGTTCGAAGAGGACGAGGAGGTCTTCGTTCATCCGCGAGATCCGTACACAAGGGTGGACACCGCGCACAGCTCGCGGCACGTCCGCGTCGAGATCGGCGGCGTGGTGGTGGCGGAGACACGACGCCCGGTATTGCTGTTCGAAACCGGCCTGCCAACTCGCTACTACATCCCCAAGCAGGACGTCCGAATGGACCTCCTCCAGCCGACCGCGTCAGTCACAAGGTGCCCTTACAAAGGTGTGGCACGGTACTGGTCGGCTCCGATCGGCGACCGGATGATCCAGGACGTCGTGTGGAGCTACCCGGCGCCGATCCCTGAGTGTCCGAAGATCGAGAACCTGCTGAGCTTTTACAACGAGCGCGTCGACCTGTACGTCGACGGCGTCCTGCAGGAGCGCGACCGCCGGTAGCGACTATCATCGGCCGGATCTGAGATGGCTGTCGGAACCACGCCGCAGGCCGGCATCTTCGCGCTGGGGACGGCCTCGCACAGCTACCTCGAGTTCGACATCCGGGGCGGCGTCGAGGCGCGCAGGTTGGTGGCGGCTGTGGCCGGTCTGCGCGAACCTCGAACGACGATGGGTGGCGTGAATCTGGTCGCTGGTTTCCGACCGGAGCTGTGGCGATCGGTCTCTCCGGACGATGCGCCTCCTGGAATCGAAGGGTTCAACGCCCCGATCAGCGGAGCGGGCGGCTTCTCGATGCCGGCGTCTCAGCACGACGCGGTGCTGTGGATCTCAGGCAGCGCCTATGACGTCGTGTTCGACACGGCACGCCTGTCGATCACCGGCCTGACGGATGTGGCCACGATCGCCGAGGAAACGTCCAGCTGGCCGTACCACCACGACCGCGATCTGACCGGCTTCATCGACGGGACTGAGAATCCGACGCTGGTCGACGCGCCCGAGGTGGCGCTGATCCCAGAGTCGAATCCGGGCGCCGGGGGTTCGGTGCTCCTGCTGCAGAAATGGGTGCACGAAGCCTCGGTTTGGGAGTCGCTGGCCGTCGACCGCCAGCAGCAGGTCATAGGCCGCACCAAGGCTGACAGCGTCGAGCTCGATCCAAGACCGGCCGACTCGCACGTCGCGCGCACAGACCAGGCGGACTTTGGCGACATCTTCCGCCGCAACATGCCGTACGGAACGGTCACCAATCACGGGACGATGTTCGTCGGCTTCAGCTCGGACCAGTCTCGGCTGGTCAGGATGCTCGAAAGCATGAGTGGGATGCACGACGGAATCCGTGATGCGCTCACCTACTTCGCGACGCCGCTGACCGGGTCCTTCTACTTCATCCCGTCGCTGGCCGCGCTGCGCCTGATCTCCACTTTGTAGGCGCGAGAACCCGGCGGCCTTGCGGCCGCCGAGCTCTTTCCGGCGAAGGGCTGGGGGTCAGGCCCCGGGCAGGACCTGTGTTCCCTCCGCCACCACCGCCTGCAGCGCCTGTGGGTTCAGGCCGAGCAGTTCAAGGATCGTCGGCGCAATCTGCGTGGTCTCGACCGAGCTGGTCACGACCTTGCCTTCGGGAACGTCGCCGCCCGAGACGACGAGCGCGACGTCCCGGTCCTGGGGGTTGTCGCCTCCATGCTCGGCGATCTTGCCGGTGCCGCCCGTAAAGACTGTCCCGTACTGGGAGATGCCGATCACGTCGGGCACCCGCGGGTCACCAGACGGAACGCCCATGAACGCCGCCGCCGCGGCGCCGCTGTAGATCGTGCTCAGGCCGGCGCTGGTGTAGGACTTGGGGTTGCCCTGGATGTCCGTCGCCTTCGCCTTTCCGTCCGACTTGTCGCCTTTGCCGTTGTAGCCGGCGAGGAAGTTCTTGGCGAAGTCCGTGGCACCCTGCGAGCGGTCGTTCGTCCACATCAGCCAGCCGTCGTCGTCGACCGCGAACGCGACCAGGTCACCGGTGTGTCCCGCCGCCTTCCAGGCCGCGTTGAGCTGGTCGATGATGGTCCCGTCGTTGATTCGAGTCAACGCCGAGGGTGTGTTGGGCGACTGGCCGTGCTTCGCCGACAGGATGATGGTCGTGCTCTCCTGCAGGCCGCGGTGCTTGATCGCGGACTCCATCGCCGCGAGCTTGCCGTTGATGTAGTTGAGCGCGCCTTCGAGCAGCCCGCTCGGGGTGATCCCGTCCGCCTGGTACCCGCCATCCGGGAGCTTCTCGGCGGTGGATATCGTCTGGAAGTTCATGCCGAAGATCGCGGGCGTGCCCACGAAGTGCTTGCCCGTGTGGTCGAAGCCGTTGATCTCGTTGATCACCGCCTGGACCTTGTAGCTGTCGTACTGCATGGTCGCGGCGTTGTCCTTGGTCCAGTCATCGCCCGCGGGGTAGCCGATCGCCTGGCTGTTGATCTCGGGCGTGAAGTAGTCCTGGACGCCATCGCCGGACGGCCCGGACAGGGCCTGGTAGGCGGGGTGCTTGTCGGACCAGGCGGTGCGCATCCCGTGGTCGCGGGCCACGATGAAGATCGTGTTGACCTTGAGGTAGGTGTTCGGGTAGACCGGCTTGCAGGCCGCCGGGTCGACCGGC
>DASYXY010000051.1:0-38837 GCA_035934385.1 Candidatus Dormiibacterota bacterium | reverse complement strand
CTGCTTGACGCGGTTATCGCGCCTGACGACGGCATCGTCGTAGGTGGCGGGGTCTTCTCCACCTTCGCCAGAGTTGGACCTCGCGCCCATCTGGTTCATGGCCAGCGCGAGCGCCTCGTGGGCTTCCGGCGACAGCGCGCCGAGTGACATCGCAGTGCTCACGAATCGCTTGACGATCTCGGTTGCGGGCTCGACCTCGTCCAAAGGCACAGGTGTGTCCGACCCTTGGAGCACGAGCAGCTCGCGCAGCGATTGGGGCCGGTCCATGCGTGAGGCGCCCAGCCACTCCTGGAACTGGGCGGGGTCCGCACCGGCGGCGGCTTTGTGCGCGGTGCGCACGCCGAGAGGGTTGTACGCGTGATGCTCACCGGTTTTCCTGAATCTCACGCGTCCGTGGTCGGGTAGCGCCGTCCCTTCGGTCATTCGCGGGCGCACCAGCGTGTCCAGGTCGTCGAGGTCGGCGCCGCCGATGCGCGACGGCATCGAAGGGAAGCACATACGCATGACCTCGGCGCCGAGGCCGAGTGCCTCGAGCACGAGCCCGCCGCGGTAGCTCGCCGCGCAGGAAATGCCCATCTTGGCCATCACCTTCAGCAGTCCCGCCTCGAGCGCCTTCCTGTAAGCGGCCTCGCGCTCCGGCGCGGCCGTAGCCAGCGCCAGGTACGGATGCACGGCGCTCGCGCCGATCGTCACCAGGCATGCCACGTCGTGCACGTCCACGACGTCGCCGGCGATGGCGACGATGTCGATCGCCATGCGTTTTCCTGCGCTCAGCAGGTGCTCGTGCACAGCGCCGACGGCGAGAGCCATCGGAATCGGCACTCGCGTCGGGTCGAGGTCCGCGCGCCGGTCGCTGATGGCGACTATGCCTCCAGCCTGCTCCGCCTCGAGCTGTAGGCGCGCCAGCTCGGCGCGGAGAGATCGTTCCGGTGCGCACGTCGCGTCGAGCACGGTCGCCTCGTCGAGGACACGGGCGAGCTCGCCGGCGCCCAGCACCGGAGACTCGAGCTCGAGCAGCCGGGAGTGTTCCGGCACGGCGGGATGGTGCCTGCGGCTAAGCTCGGACTCCGCTCCGCCTTCAGGCTCGAGCGTGCGCGAGCGCGCACCCAGCAGCATGCGCAGGGACATGACCGCCTTCTCGCGCAGCGGATCGATCGCGGGATTGGTGACCTGCGCGAATCGCTGGCGCAGATAGCCGTAGAGACGGCGCGGGGTGCGGCCCAGCGGCGCGATGGGAATGTCGTCGCCCATCGAGTAGACCGGCTCCGCGCCGGTCTCGGCCATCACGTCGACGACCATCTTCACGTCCTCGAAACCCCAGCCGTGGATGCGCTGCAGACGCCCGAGGTCCGAAAGCGGGTCGAGCTCGAGGTGACGGCGGGGCACCGGCACGAGCACTCGGTCCGCGAGCAGGCCGTAGTCGTGCCTCGACGCCGCGCGCTCCTTCGCCTCGGCGTCGCGGAGCACCGAGTTGTCGCGAGTATCGACGAGCAGCACCTGACCTGGCCCGAGCCTGCCGCGCTCGACAACGTCGGACGGCTCCATGGTCACAACACCGGCTTCTGACGCGGCCGCCACCAGCCCCTGTCGAGTGCGCGCCCAGCGCAGTGGTCGCAGGCCATTACGGTCGAGCGCGGCGCCGACGACCACTCCATCGCTGAACGCGAGTGCGGCCGGTCCATCCCAAGGCTCGAACTTCGTCGACTGGTAGCGGTAGAAGTCGCGGACGGCAGGCGCCAGGTCGCCGCGTCCTTCCCAGGCGTCGGGCACGAGGCTCATCAGCGCTTCGGACACCTCCCAGCCACGCCTGACGAGGAGCTCCAGCGCGTTGTCCAGCGACGCAGAGTCGGAGCCATCGGGCCACATGGCCTCGCGCAGCTGGGGCTCGAGCTCGGCCTCTCGCGCGCGCATCCACGCGCGGTTGGCACCGACGGTGTTGATCTCGCCGTTATGCGCGAGCAGCCGGAACGGCTGCGCGAGCCGCCAGTCAGGCATGGTGTTGGTCGAGTAGCGCTGGTGGAACACCGCGAGCCTGCTCTCGCAATCCGGATCTTGAAGGTCGAGATAGAAGTCGGCGAGTCGCGTGCCGGCCATGAGTCCCTTGTAGACGAGGGTCCTGCTCGAGCAGGACGGGATGTACGCGCGCACGTCGCCGGCGGCGATCTCTCTTTCCGCGGCGCGCCTCGCAAGGTACAGCCGCGACTCCAACCGATCCGCGTCCGCATCGCTTCGTGCGATGAGCCCGTGCCAGATGCCGGGCATCGTTTCGCGTGCGCGGTCGCCGAGGCTCGAAGCATCGACGGGCACAGGTCGCCACTCGAGCACCGGCATGCCCGCGTCGCCCATCGCTCGCGCGATCAGCTCGAGCGCTCGCTCGTCCCATTCGAACACGCACACCACCGCGAGCTCGCCACCGAGCAAGCGTTGCGGAACCTGGATCAAAAGCCCGGCGCCGTCGCCGCTCTTCCCGTCGGCGTCGAGCCCGCCCCGGTGCGCGAGGCGGGCAAGGGCACGGGCTCCGAGCTCGACGGCCCGGTGGCCCAGCTCGGGCGTCGACACAAAGCCCATGCCGCAGGCGGCACGTTCGCCGGGCAGGTCCCCCGCCCAAGCCTGCCTCCTTCGCTGGATGCTCCTCGTATCTTCGCGCCCTAGTCGGCCGGGCGCCTTCGGCGCTGAAGCCTGCGTCAAGGGGCCCGGCGCTCCTCGTCGCGCATCACGATGCGCTCCTCTTCGCGCCACCCTTTCCTTGGCTCCGGCCGCCGATGGCGCGAAATATGCTTCGGAGCCCCAGCTCAGGAGGCAAGGCGTGTTGGAGTGACAGTGGGGGGCACTGGTCGAGAGCGTATCGGGATCCGAAAGCGCCGGCTAGTGGAGCGCTGACAAAGAAGTACCCGGTTGGTTATGCCACCGTTACATGCCCAGCAGCGCTTGCACGCGCAGCGCGACCGCGAGATTGAGGCGCGTCTCCGCCTCCTCCAGGTCGAAGCCGCCGATCTCGCGGATGCGGTCGAGCCGGTAGCGAAGCGTGTTGGGATGCACACGCAGGCGCTTCGCGGCCTCCTGCTGCTCGCCAGTCTCGAGGTACGCGCGCAACGTCGCGACGAGACTGCCGTTGCGCGAGCGATCGTGTTCCACGAGCGGACCCAGCAGCCGCTGCGCGTAATCGACCAGGCGCTCATCCGCGACCGCCGCTAGAAGGCCGGTAAGTCCCAGCTCGGGCACCGCCACGACCTGGCCCCACCGCTTGAACCGGGCGAGTGAGTCCATCACCGAGGTCACCTCGCGCTGCGCGCCGGCAACGCCTGTGGGCGCTTCGACCGGGCCGCTGAACCCGACCGAGACTGTGAAGCCTGGCTTCCAGTCGGCGATGGACTGCCTGACCTGTATGCCGAGCGCTTGCACGCGCGACTGGTGCTCGCCGGGCTCGGTGCCGAGCGGCAGCAGCGACACGACGCTGTCAGACCGTCCCTGGACCAGCGCGCGAGGGTAGCTGGCACGAACGACACCCGTGACCCGGCGCAGGAACTCGCGCTTCAGAGCCTGGATCGCATCCTCTGACACCTGGCGCGCGCGGTTGAAGCCTCGGAAGTCGTCGATGTCGACCAGCATCACGATGTGCTGCCCATGAAGCGGATAGCCGAGGTGTCGGGCGCGGCGCTGCGCCGCGGCATCGTCGCCGTAGGTGCCGAACAGGAGGTCGCCGAGGAACTCGCCACGAACTCGGCCTTCGACCTCGGCCAGCTCCCGCTCCTTGGCGATGGACAGCGCTAGCACGAGCGATGCTTGCTCGAGCGCGAGAAAGGCGAGCTCTTCGTTGTGGGGCTGGTTGTCCATGACCGAGATGTAGCCCAGAACCTGGTTGGCCGCGAGGATCGGCGCGATCAGTCGCTCTTTGGACATGCCGACGTGCGGAAACGGCGGAACCTTGATGGGCCCGCGTTTGGCTTCGATCTCCCGAAGCATCCGCTGGATCTGCGGGTCGAACAGCACGCGCTGCGGCGTGCCCTGCCGCTGGATCGTCTCTTTGCGGTGCGGATCGCCGCTACCCCCGGCGTGCGCGAGCAGGTGAAAGCTGGCGTCCTCGATCACGACGGCACTCTCAAGGAGGTCGGACAGCGTCTTGCAGATCTCGTTGACACCCTTGCCGTCGAGCACCAGCTCGGTGAAGCGGCGGTGGATCTCGATCGAGCGCTTCAGGCGCGAGTGCTCGGCGTTGATGATCCGCTCGAGCAGCGGGGACATGATGTCGACGAGCTGGACGGTCGCCGGCACCGTGAACAACGGCACGTCGAGCCTGTCCGATTCAGTGAGCATCTCGGGAGCCAGCTTGCGAAGGTATGGGTGCGGCTTGACGACGAGCCCGGCCCCGCCTGATTCGGCGATGCGGCCGATGAGCCTGATCTGCGCGGCCCGATCGTCTTTGATCGGGAAGCCGGTGGTGAGCAGAAGGTCGCCCGACCGAGGCTGGATGTCGGGTGTCTCCATCAGCCGCACCCATTCGATCTGGCGATCCAGCCCGTTCTCGCCTGCCAGAAGCTTCGCGCCGGCGAATTCGCTCATGCGCATCGCCTCGCGCACGGTGGGCTTCGGCTCCGCCAGCTCCTCCGGTGCCCTCCGCGCCATCTTCAGGAGAGATTAGCTGTGTGGGCAGGGCACAAGCAAATCTGGTTGAGGCTTGTGCCGCCGGCACTATGGGCGCACATCACGCAGCGCGCAAAATTGCGTCATGGACCACGAGGACGCTCCGGACTGCGAGCGCCACGAGGACAAGGTGCCGATGCGCTTGCGCTCGATGCACTCCGATTCGTCGCGGCCGGACACGGTGGTCGGCCTGTACGAGTGTCCCGAGTGCGGCTACGAGCGGCGCCGGCCGATCGAGGCGACCACCGCGGCATAGCGGTTCGGCTGCTTCGAGCGCCCGGGTAGCCCGCGCCCGTGCAGTTCAACATGCCTGCAGATTTCGCGCGTTTGTGCACATTCGCGTGTTTTGCGGCCCAAATTCCGCGCTTTTGTGCACAAAACGGAGCGAAACGGCGAGAAGCCTAGGGCGCTCTAGCCCATCAGCTCCCGGAGCACCAGCGGCAGGATCCCGCCGTTGTGCATGTAGCCGACCTCGGTGTCGTTGTCGACGCGCGCGCGCGTGGTGAACGTCGTGCTGCTTCCATCGTCCGCAGTGGCGACGACGTCGACCGGCTGCCCGGGCGCAAGACCGTCGAGACCGCGAATGGTGAAGCTCTCGTGCCCGGTGAGCCCAAGGCTCTTGGGGTTCTCGCCCGGCGCGAACTCGAGCGGCAGCACACCCATGCCGACGAGGTTGGAGCGGTGGATGCGCTCGAAGCTCTCCGCAATCACCGCGCGCACACCCAGGAGCAGAGGTCCCTTGGCGGCCCAGTCGCGTGACGAGCCGGATCCGTACTCCTTGCCCGCAAGCACCACTAGCGGCACGCGCTCGCTCCGGTATCTCTCTGACGCTTCGTAGATGGTCATCTCCGCGCTGTATGGCAGGTGGAGCGTCCAGTAACCCTCACGCTGGACGAGTGCGTTGCGGAGCCGGATATTGCCGAACGTGCCGCGCACCATCACCTCGTGGTTGCCTCGGCGCGAGCCAAAGCTGTTGAAGTCAGCGCGATCGACTCCACGCTCGATCAGGTAGCGGCCGGCCGGACTCTCGCTCGGGATGGCCCCCGCGGGAGAGATGTGGTCGGTCGTGACCGAATCGCCGAGGACACAAAGCACACGCGCCCCGTCGATGTCGGTGAGCGGGGCGGGCTTGGCCCGGAAGCCCTCGAAATACGGCGGCTCCTTCACATACGTCGATTCCGGATCCCACTGAAAGATCGGGCCGGTCGGAGCAGACATCGTCTTCCAGTGCTCGTCGCCGTCGAAGATGCGCGAATACTCCCGCTTGAACATCTCCTGCTGCACGCAGCGCTGAATGACCGCATTCACTTCTTCCTGCGACGGCCAGAGCTCCGACAGCTTGACGGGCTTGCCGTCGCGGTCAGTGCCGATCGGGTCCTTGGTCAGGTCGATGTTCACGGTCCCGGCGAGTGCGTAGGCGACCACGAGCGGAGGTGACCCGAGGTAGCTCGCCTTCACCAGGGGGTGGATGCGCGCCTCGAAGTTGCGGTTGCCCGAAAGCACCGCGACGACGCTGAGGTTCTCGCGGGTCACGGTCGCCTCGACCTCCGGTGTCGCGAGCGGCCCGGAGTTGCCAATGCATGTGGTGCAGCCGTAGCCCACCAGGTAGAAGCCAAGCTTCTCCAGCGGCTCGGTCAGGCCGGCCGTGTTGAGGTAGTCGGTCACGACGCGTGAGCCGGGTGCGAGGCTCGTCTTCACGTAAGGATTCACGGTCAGACCGCGCTCCACGGCCTTCTGCGCGAGCAGCCCGGCGGCGACCATGACCGACGGGTTGGAGGTGTTCGTGCAGGAGGTGATCGCTGCGATCACCACGCATCCGTCCTCAACCTTGGCCGCAGGTCCGTGAGCCACCGCCACCGAGGCGCGGCCGTTGATGGGGCCGCCTTCCTCGTTGAGCCGGGAGATCGCGTCCGCCTCGGGCTTCGGGCTGTGCTTGAAGGCGGATGTGAAGCTCTCCCACACGTGGGGCAGGGCGACCCGGTCCTGCGGGCGCTTCGGGCCGGCGAGGCTGGGCTCGACGCTGGCGAGGTCCAGCTCGAGCAGCTCGGTGAACCGCGGCGTGGCAGCGCCGTCGACGCGGAACAGGTCCTGCTCCTTGCAGTAGCGCTCGACCAGCGCGATGTGGTCGGCGCTGCGGCCGGTGGTCTCGAGGTAGCGAAGCGTCTGCGCGTCGACCGGAAACAGCGCTGAAGTCGCGCCGTACTCGGGACACATGTTGCTGAGCGTCGCGCGGTCCGGCACCGAAAGCGTAGAAAGGCCGTCGCCGCAGAACTCGACGAACTTGTCGACGACGCCGTGCTTGCGCAGCATCTCCGTGAGCGTCAGCACGAGGTCGGTGGCGGTAGCCCCGGCGCGGAGCGCACCGCTGAAGCGAACGCCGACCACGATCGGCGAAGCGAGGTATGCGGGCTGGCCAAGCATCGCCGCCTCGGCCTCGATGCCCCCGACTCCCCATCCAAGCACTCCGAGGCCGTTCACCATGGTCGTGTGCGAGTCGGTGCCCATCAGCGTGTCAGGGATCGCGACCTTGCGTCCGTCGATGTCGCGCACCTGCACGACTTTCGCGACGTACTCGAGGTTGACCTGGTGGCAGATGCCCATGCCCGGTGGCACCAGCGAGAAGTTGTGAAACGCCTGCTGCGCCCAGCGAAGCAACGCGTAGCGCTCGCGGTTGCGCTCGATCTCTTTCTGGATGTTGCGCGTGTACGAGTCGCGCAGGCCGAAGGAATCGACCTGGACCGAATGGTCGATTATCAGGTCGACCGGGACGAGAGGGTCGACCTTGCCCGGATCCTTGTGGCCGCGCTGCATCGCCGAGCGCATCGCCGCGAGGTCCACAACCGCGGGCACGCCGGTGAAGTCCTGCATGAGGACGCGCGCCGGAAGGAACGGCAGCTCTGCGTCCTTGGAACGCGGCGCGGGCCAGGCCGCAAGCGCCGGCACGTTGGCCTCGGCGGTGACACCTGACCGGCTCATTCGGACGAGCCCTTCGAGCAGCACCTTGACCGTGACCGGCAGTCCAGCCGTGTCGCCGAGGCCGGCTCTGGAAAGGTCGGCCAGCGGATAGAAGTCCACCTCGGTTCCCGCGAGCCGCTTGCCGGCGATCACAGATCGAATGTTAGTGCCGCGACTTCGACGACCTGTCCGCTCCCGCCATCACCTCGGCTATGCGCCCAGGTCCATCCGCGCGCTCGATCTCCTCGAGCGGAAAGGGCAGCGCGAGACGCCAGTTTGGCCACTCGGTGGTGGTCCCGGGCACGTTCGGTCGCTCGTCGACCGCCAGCGCATCTTCCAGCGATGCGAGCACGAGGCACGACTTCGACTTCGCCAGCCGCCGGTACGCGGCGACGGCGACGTCGAGTGCTTCCGCGCCGTCCGCCAGGCCAGTTGCCTCGACGAGCCGGCTCCGGAGGTGATGCTGCCGGTGATCCGGCTCGGTGCGGCGCCAGATGCCGGCGACTGTCGGCAGGTCGTGCGTCCCGATCGCGGCCACGGAAAGGTGCGGCCAGCTCTCGCTCGGCTCCGCTTCGAACCAGAGCAGGCGGTACCCGAGGGCGCCCGCCCGCTGCAGCGACGTCTTGACCGACGGCTCGACGAGCCCGAGATCCTCGCCGATGACGAACGATCCGGAGCGCCGGCTCTCTGCCGCCAGCACCGCGAGCAACGCCTGAGATGGATAGCGGACGTAAGCGCCCGCCGCCGCGCCGCCTCCCTGGGGGATCCAGAACAGGCGGAACAGCGACATCACATGGTCGAGGCGCAATCCCTTGGCGTGAACGGTCGTCGCCCTGACCGCGTCGACGAACGGCTCGAAATTCTCGGCGCGCAGCTTCCATGGGTCGAACGGCGGCATTCCCCAGTCCTGCCCATCCGGAAAGAAGTAGTCGGGCGGCGCGCCCACACGCATGTCCGGGGCGAGCAGGTCCTGCCACCGCCAGGCGTCGAAGCCATCGGCGGCGAAGCCCACAGGCACGTCGGCGGTGAGCGTTATCTCGCGCGAGGCCCGAGCGAGCTGCCGATGCAGGTGGAACTGCGCCCACTGATGAAAGGCGACACGCTCGGCCAGCTCGGCGCGCGCCTGCTCGATGCCTCGGGCGCGCGGCGATTGAAGCGATGACGGCCAGCTACGCCAGGCCGCGCCGTGCAGCTCGACCAGCGCATCGAACGTCGCGAAGTCGACCAGCGCGCGGCCCTGTCTTTGCTGCCACGCCGCCAGCCCGCGCGGTTGCGGGACCGCGTGAAAGATCGCATCGAGCGCTTGCGACTTGAGCGCGAAGACCGCGTCATGGTCGATGAGCCGTTTGCTGTTGAGCGCGAGGGCCTGCGCTTTTAGGGGCGCGAGCTCCGCGCCGGCACGTTCAGCGCCTTCGATCTCCTCGACCGCCAGGTAGGTGATGTTGCCGAACCTTCGTGACGACGAGTAGTACGGGCACGCCTGATACGGCCTGGTTGGTGGCTGCGCACCGAGTGGGCTGATCTGCACGACGGACGCGCCTGCGGATCGCGCCCAGCGGCCCAAGCGGCGCAGGTCGGCGAGGTCGCCGATGCCCCAGCTGGCTTTCGACCGGGCTGCGTACAACTGGATCGCCCAGCCCCATCCTCGATCGGGCGGAGGTGTGCAACGGCCAACGTCGACCTGCTGGGTTTCGAGGTCGGGTGGCACGGCGCGACCGCCGGACATGGCGTTCACGATCGCGTCGATCGTCGAGGCAGGCGACTCGACCGCGTGCCCCTGGTACCCCGTGTATCGGGGGATGACTCCCCAGCGCTCGGCCGCGTCCCCCATCAGATTTGAGGCGCAGGCAGGAGGACCAGCGTCGGATCCTCGGCGCCCATGCGGCCCGCCTGCGGGCTCAGCTCCTGCGCTGCTCGCTTACGCATCGACGAGATGCGCTCCCTCCGCTGCTCGTCGCTTCGCCCGCATTCGGGCCACCTGGATCGCCGAATCTCTCGCCGCTGGCCTCCACCCGCGCCTCATAGGGCGCGGAAGGGTTCGGGGACGTAGACCGCGAGCGCGTCGTGCCACGCCGCCAGCGCACCGGCGATGGCGGGGTCGTCGCGGAGGAGCCAGGCGAGGTGGCGCAGCGCGTGCTCGAGCACGGCCGCGACCCCGATCGCCCGCGGTGCCGCCATCGCCTCGCCGCGCGCGAGCTCGGCGCGGCCCACCGGGAGCTCCTCGAGCGATCCCGGCGGCATCTTTTCCGGCGCCCCGACCACCGCCACGTAGGTGAGGATCACGCGACCCTCCTCGCTCCGCCATGACGTCGAGTGCACGACCTGAGGCGTCAGCGGGTACCAGCTCATCGCGGCGATCACCTCGTCGTTCGGGCTCGATGACGGGGCGAGTCCGATGCGCAGGGAATCGCCGTGGATCGGCTTCAGCCAGAAGAGGTCGCCGTCGCGCATTAAGACCGGGAGGATCTCGAGCGTCTGGGCGACGAACTCCGGCGCCCAGGCCGTCGTGGAAAGCGGCGGGCCTAGAGTCTCCATGAGCGTCGCCAGCCTGCCGGCGGGCCGTTGGCGACCGCGCCGGCCGCCGGATGGCTGCTTAGCTCTGGGCACTTCCCCGCGACGGGCCGTCGGGGACGGCGCGCCAGATCGCCCGCACGTCCGCTGACGTCAGCTCGGTCTGGTGCGCGGACCGGCCGTGCTCCTGCACGTTCGCGACCACCTGCGCCTTCGTGCCGCGTGTCGTCCAGCCGCAACGACACGTCACCTCCATCTGCATGCCGAACAGGGTATCGACTGGCCGGTTTCCACGCGCGCCTAGAATCCGGCTGCTGATGGCCCAGGCTTCTGAATCGATGGTCGAGGCAGGTCGAGAGGCGCTGCAGCGGCATACCTGGGAGGCCGCGCGCAAGCTTCTCGAAGGCGCCGAAAAGGTTGCCCAGGCTGAAGACGGCGGGCTCGACGGCGAGGGCCTGAGGCTGCTGGGCAAAGCGCGCGACTGGTGTGGCGACACCCTCGGATCCATCGACGCCTTCGAGCGCGCCTATGCCGCGTTCACCGCCGCCGGCGATAAACGTCGCGCCGCGGGAGTGGCGTTGATGATCCGTCACCAGTACAACAACGCGCTTGGCGATCCGGCCGCCGCGCGAGGGTGGATGCAAAGGGCGGAGCGGCTGCTGGCAGACGAGCCCGAGTGTGCCGAGCTGGGTTTTCTATGGAGGGTGCAGGGCCGAAAAGCGTTCCGGGAAGGCAAACGGGACGAGGGCCGCCGTCTGTTCGAAAGGGCCATCGACCTCGGGACGCGCATCGGCAACAAGAACGTCGTCGCCATGAATCTCTCCTGGCTCGGCGGCTGCCTCGTGGGCGAGGGACACAGCGAAGAGGGATATGCGTGCATGGACGAGGCGTGCGCGGCCGCGCTCGGAGGCGAGCTGGGTCCCTACGCAACAGGGGTTGTTTACTGCAACGCGATCGCCGTCTACCGCGATGCTGGCGAGTTTGGGATCGGGATCAAGTGGTCCGACAGCGCGAGCCGGTGGTGCAAGCGCGAATCCATCACAGGCTTCTCGGGGATCTGCCGCGTGCATCGCGCCGAGTTCATGCGCCTACGAGGCGCACTCGCCGACGCCGAGCGCGAGGCACGGCTCGCGACCGGCGAGCTCGAGGTGTCGACTCCGACCTTCGCCGGCGAGGCGTACTACGAGATAGGCGTGGTCCGGACGCGGATCGGCGATTACGCGGGCGCGGACGACGCGTTCGCTCGTGCGCACCAGCTTGGACGCGAGCCTCAGCCTGGCGCTGCCCTCATGCTTTTTGTGCAAGGTCAGAAAGAGGCGGCGCTCCGATCACTCGAGGCGACCAGCTTCACCATCGCAGAGGTCGGCGTGCTCGAACGCATGCGCTATCTCAATGCGATCGTCACCATCGCGTGCGATCTCGGCCAGACCGCGGTAGCCGAGCGGGCGGCGAAGGAGGCGGAGGAGATCGCCTCCTCCCATCCCGGGCCCGGTCTTCGGGTCCTCGCTGTGCAGTCAACCGGCACCGTGCAGCTGTCGAAGCGCGAGTCGGCCGCGCACGAGACCCTGCATCGAGCCCTCAAGGAATGGCTCTCCATCAACGCCCCATTCGAGGCGGCCGAGGTGAGGCTGCTCCTGGCTCGGGCGCACCGCGTGACAGGCGACGAGGCAGGCGCGCGGCGCGAAATCGATGCGGCGATGGCCGCGTTCGCAGCCCTAGGCGCCAAGCCGGCCGAGGCTCTGGCGACGTCGATGCGCAATGAACCTGCGGCCCATGCGCCCACAGTCGCCCGGCGGACGCTTCTCTTCAGCGACATCGTAGGTTCCACGCAGCTCATCGAAGCGATTGGCGACCACGCCTGGTCGGACCTGGTGACGTGGCTCGATGGATCCTTGCGCGAGTGCTTCGCGTCGCATGGAGGCGAGGAGGTCGACCACGCCGGCGATGGCTTCTTCGTCGCCTTCCCGGACTCGAGGTCGGCCGTGGAGTGCGCCATCTCGATCCAGCGCAAGCTGGCCATCCATCGCCGGGAGCACGGCTTTGCGCCACGCATCCGGATCGGCGTCCACGCCGCGAGCGTCAGCGAGTCGGGCGGCAGCTATCGCGGTCGCGGCGTGCATGAGGCTTCGCGCATCGCCTCAATCGCTGGACCGGACGAGATCCTGGTCAGCCGCGACACCGTGCCGTACGGATTTGCGGTTTCGCAGACGCGCGAGGTCGCGGTCAAAGGCGTCTCGTCGCCGATTGAAGTTGTGACGGTGGAATGGAAACAGGCGAGTAGCTGATCGTGGCGGTGAGCAGCGCGCTTGTAGCGCGGGTGCGGCGACGCGAGGATCCCCGGCTCGTGACCGGCAGGGGAAAGTACACCGACGACGTTCAGCCTGAGCAATGCCTGCACGCGGTGTTCGTGCGCTCGACGATGGCGCATGCGCGCCTTGCCTCTGTGGACGTCAGCGCGGCGCGCGAGATTCCCAGTGTCGAGGCCGTTTACGTGGCGGCCGACCTGAAATTCGAGTCCGAGACCGCGCGGCCCCGGCTGTGCACCGACGAGGTGAGCTTCGTGGGCGACCTGGTCGCAGTCGCAGTGGGCTCGACGCGCGAGGCCGCGGTCGACGCCGCGGCCGCGGTGGTGGTCGACTACGAGCCGCTGCCGGTCATCGTGGATCCCGAGAAAAGCGAGAACGTCGCATTCGAGTTCGACCTCGGCGACGAGGGTGCGCTGAACGGCGCCGAGGTCATCGTGCGCGGGCGATTCGTGAACCAGCGCCTCGCCGCCGCGCCCATCGAGGGCAACGCGATCGTGGCCGAACCCGATGGAGACGGCGGCATTCGCCTGTGGGTCTCCACCCAGGTGCCTTTCGGGGTGCGCGGCGTCGTGGCGGCCGCGCTCGGGCTGCCGGAAGAGAAAGTGCGAGTGATCGCCGGCGACGTGGGAGGCGCGTTCGGGGCCAAGCTCATGACGTACCCCGAGCAGAGTGTCATCGCGGCGGTCGCCATGAAGCTCGCGCGGCCGGTGCGATGGTTCGAGCACCGGACGGAGAACATGGTCGCCATGAGCCAGGGCCGGGCACTGGTCTCCGACGTGGCGCTCGGCGCCACTCGGGAAGGCAAGCTCGTCGGCCTCGACGTGAACACCGTCGCCGACGCCGGCGCGTACGCCGGCCTCGCGCCGCCGCAGCTCGTGCTCACGTCGATGCTGCTCCCCAGCGTGTACGACATCCCCAACGTTCGTTTCGCGGGTCGCTCGATGTTCACCAACACCGCGGTGCTATCGGCCTACCGCGGCGCCGGCCGGCCGGAGGCCATCGCGATCGTCGAGCGGGCGATGGACATGCTTGCGGCCGAGCTGGAGATCGACTCGGCCGCGCTTCGCCGCCGCAACCTGATCGCCGGACCATTTCCGCACACCACGCCGACGGGGCTCAACTACGACTCAGGCGACTACGCACGCGCGCTCGAGCTCGCGCTGCAAGCCGCCGGCTACGAAGAGCTGAGGCGGGAGCAGAAGGCGCGTCGCGAGCGCAACCAGACTCTGCAGCTCGGCATCGGCATCTCCTCCTACGTGGAGATGACCGCCGTCCTCTACACCGGCGAAGCAGCGACCGCGACCGCGCAGCCCGATGGTTCGATCGTGATCACAACCGGCACGACCGCCAGCGGGCAGGGCCATGAGACCGCCTACTCGCATCTTGCGTCGCAGCTGCTCGGCGTGACGATGGATTCGATCCGTGTCGTCCAGTCCGACACGGGGCTGGTCCGCGGCGGCTTCGGCACGTCCGGATCCCGCTCCCTGCAGGTTGGTGGCAGCGCGGTGCGCAAGGCCTGCATCGAGCTCGTGGAGAAGGCAAAGCAGGAAACCGCGCGGAGGCTCGAGGCAAGCGTCGACGACGTAGTGCGCTTCGAGGACGGGCGGTTCGGCGTCAAGGGTGTGCCGGCGACTGCCCTGTCCTGGTCACAGCTGGCGGCCGAGGCAGCGCTTGTCGTCGAGACGGAGTTCGAGCAGGCCGACCAGACGTTTCCGTTCGGCTGCCATGTCGCCGTGGTGGAGGTCGACACGGAGACAGGCGATGCGCGGCTGGTGCGCCACGTCGCGGTCGACGACTGCGGCACCGTTCTCAACCACATGCTCGTCGAGGGCCAGATACACGGCGGGGTCGCGCAGGGTGTAGGCCAGGCGCTGTACGAAGAATTCGTATACGACGCCGACGGCAACCCGCTCACCGCGAGCTTTGTCGACTACGGCATCCCCTCGATCGGCGAGATCCCGCATGTGGAGACCGTGACGATGGAAACCCCGACACCGCTCAACCCGCTGGGCGCGAAGGGCGTCGGCGAGTCGGGCACCATCGGCTCGACGCCGGCGGTGCAAAACGCGGTGATCGACGCGCTCGCGCATCTCGGCGTGCGCCATCTCGACATGCCGCTGCATCCGATGCGGGTCTGGGGGGCGATCCAGGACGCGCGGTCGAACAGCCGGTGACGCTGTTCGCGCTGTGGCTGGGCGGCTTTCCGGTGCTCGGCGCCGTCGCGGGCATAGTGGGCGTCTCCGTCTATCGCGTGCGGGTGGTGCTGGCCTGGCTGGCGGGCGTGTACTCCGCGGTGGTCCTTGTTTACGGGTTGTTCGCAGGCGGCCCGAACGGCACCGCTTACGTCGCCCACCTGAACGCGTTTGGGGTGGCCGTGGTCGGCTTTGTGACCGTGCTCGCGATGGCTCCGCTGCTTTCGGCGAGGACGGGCTCCCGAGTGCCGTCGGTGGTGGCGATCATCCTTCTCGGGACTCTGATCCTGATCTTCACCCTCGGGCTCGCCCCGTGGGTGCCTGCCGCGTCATGCGTGCTCGGGGCCGCGATCGCGGGTCCGCCGGGAAAAGCAGAGGGGCTCCCGGTTCGGAAGCCCCTCCGTTAGGTCACTACGAAGCGAGGTCGGGGATCAGGTTCGCCGCGTTAGGCGTACCGAGCCCGGTGACCGGGTCCCAGCCAGTTGTCGCCGGGTAGCCCGGGATTGTCGACACGGTCTGGTTGTTGCCGGTCGTGACATCGAAGAAGTCGTTGGCGTAGTTCGGGCCGTTGGCGATCTTGTACAGCGTCGGGTTGATGAGGCCAAGACCGTGGCCCGCTTTCTGGTCGGCGATTGCCACCAGCGCCGCCCACTGTGGGCAGCTCAGTGAGGTGCCACCGATGTCGTACCAGCCGCTACTGCACGGCACGCTGCCACAGCTCAAGCCGCCGGAGCCGTCCGGTGGCAATGAGACGTAGATGAGGGCGCCGGTGCGAGAGCTCGCCTGAAGACCGATGTCAGGCACTCCACGCATCGATCCGATGGGGGTGCTGCCCGCGGGTAGTGCGTCCTGGTACGAAGGGCGGGCAAAAACGTGGCTGAATCCGCCGCCCGCGTCGATCCACCCACGCTCGGAAACGCCTGGGTGGGCGCTGCACGGAGTCGGCGGGTCCGCGCTGTCGACTGTTCGCGGGTCGGTTGACGCCGCCGTCGGGTTGGTGCACAGGTACGTGCCGCCAACGCCCGTGACGAGCGGGTCGCTGGCCGGCCACTCAACGCTCGGGAACGGAATCAGCTGGTTCGGGCCGACGCCGTTCGCACCAGGGCCGAGCAGAGACTGCAGGGTGCCGTTGGCAGTGCCGCCGTCGCCGGATGAGCCGAGCACGGTCACGCCATTGGCTGCCGCTGAGATGAAGGCATGTCGGAGGTTGAGCAGCGATTGCACGCTGCCGAAAGCCTCCTCGGCTGACGCGAAGCTTTGGGAGATCACGTTGGCGAGGTGGTGGTCGACGACGAACTGCTCGGCATTCATCATGTCGGGAAAGCCCTGAAGTCCGAGGGTCTCCGCGGTCGGAGTTGTGACGAGCAGGATGTTGGCGCCCGGCGCCATGGCGTGCGCGGTCTCGACGTCAAGCGAGACTTCGAGCGCCCAGCCAGCCTTGTTCTCCAGTCCAGGGCCGTTGGAGCTGGACGGCGGCGCTGAGGTTGCGGGCGAGCCCTGCAGGTGCAGCTGGCTGAACGTTGGCATGCCGGTGGTGCAGGTAACGCCCTCCTCGCCGCACATCGGCGCGATGCCGAAGGCCTGGTCGAAGACGTGCAGATCATGAGCGATGGTGTCGCTGCCGTACGAGTCGACGATGGCGATCGTCTCGCCGCGGCCGTCGAGTCCAGCGGCGTAAAGCGGGGCGACGTCATAGGCCGACTGGATCGCCTGCGGCGTGAAGCAGCGCCTTCCAACCGAAAAGCAGTCCGACTCCTTTGGAGGAGTGGTCGAAGTGCTCACCTGGACGTAATCGCTCACGGTCGGGTGCATGACCACGCCCGCGGCCACCACGCTGGTTGGGCCGGGCAGCGCCAGGACGGACGATCCCAGGACTGCCACCATGAACCGTCCGAGTCTGCGCATGAGACGAGACGGATCCAATGCAACACCCCCTTCGGCTAAAGGGCGCCCGCCAACCCCCTTCCACGCTGCATGCCCGCGGGCCAGAGCCTGCGCTTCGAGCTTATGCGCTGATGGGGTTGCACTGCAAGTCAGCGGCACGGGCCGGCCGGCGCGATGGTCGCGCTCGAGCCGGCGAATGCAAATACCTTCTGCAGGCCTCCGTCAGGCGTGTACAGGTAGATGCCGCGATCGCTTCCGAACCACACGCGGTCGCCGTCGGCCTGCGGATCGATCAGCTCGACGCCTCCGCCGGACAAGAGCTGCCCGCTGTCCTCGGCGCCGGTGGACGGATGATCGAGCAGCCGGACCTCGCCGCCGACCGGCGAAAAGTCGGGGGCATCCGCGATGTTGATCACGATCCGGCTCGACGCCAGTCCGAGGAGTGTCTGGCTGCGACCCGGTGAGTAGTACCACGCCGTCTGCGCGCCGTTGGACAGGTTGACCTGCACGATGCTGTTGAAGAGCGGCCCGCTCGCGGTTCCGGTCGGCGGGTTGGGGTCGTGCGGGTCCAACACTCCTGCCCAGGCGTAGCCCGCTCGCACAGCCATGACGTTGGCGACGCGTGCGAGCGCTGTGACGCTTCCCGCGCGTGCGTCCAGTCGCCAGACGCCCACCGGATCGGCCTGGACTTGCGTCACCGCGAAAAACACGCCGCTGCCGTCGTAGTCCATGACCTGCACACCGTTCGCGGTGCCAATGTTGGGCACAGCGACAGTGAACGTCTTCTCAGTAGCGGTCGCGACCTCGACGATGTGGAACGTGACCCTAAGTCCTGCAGGGTTGCCCACGTACGCGTAGGAGGATCCGTCGGGAGATGCCTGCACCGAGCTGACAGGGACCCACCGATGCAGGGCCGCGTCGTAGAACGTCGGGCCGTCCTGGGGAACGCCGCTCAGGACCGGCCCCGCCTGGGTCGATACCTCCGGGGGCGACAGCCCCGCGGTGATCACCCCGTTTGCGTCTGGCACGAATGTTGCCGCAGGAAACCCGAGCAAGCCGCCCTGGTAGCTCACCGAGTTGCCGCCGCCGCTCGTGACCACGGCCGGCAGGCGGCACGTGAACCCGACCTGGGTGACCGGCAGATCGGCAGGCCCGCTCGGTGTCGAAGGCGGCAGCACGGTCACGGTTGCGCTCGGCGATGCCGAGGGCGAGGGCGATGGCTTCGACGCGTGGGCCGCCGAGCCGCCACACGCGGCGGTCGCCAGCACCAGAGCGAGCGCGAGGATCCGGCCGGTTACGAGTCGTAGCTCAGGTTGGGGCGGAGCCAACGCTCGGCCTCGGCGACCGTCATACCCTTGCGGCGGGCGTAGTCGGCCACCTGGTCGCGGCCGATCTTGCCGACCATGAAGTACCGCGACTGCGGATGCGCGAAGTACAGGCCGGCCACGGCCGCGGTCGGCGTCATCGCGCACGTCTCGGTCAGCTCCATGCCGATCGACCGCGCGCCCAGGAGGTCGAAGAGGGTGCGCTTCTCGGTGTGATCGGGGCACGCGGGATAGCCGAACGCCGGCCTGATGCCGCGATACCGCTCGCGAATGAGATCCTCGTTCGACATCGCCGGTCCGGCCTCGTACCAGTCGCGCCTCACCTTCTCGTGCAGGTACTCGGCGAACGCCTCGGCCAGCCGGTCCGCCAATGCCTTGGCCATGATCGCGCGATAGTCGTCGTGCTCCGCCGAAAACCTCGCGGCCAGCTCATCGACGCCGAGCCCGGCGGTCACCGCGAACGCGCCGAGGTGGTCAGCGGCCGGTGCGACGAAGTCCGCCAGCGACAGATATGGCTTGTCGTCGCCGTGGTCGACCTGCTGGCGCAGCATGGGGAAGCGCACGCCGTTGTCGAGCACGACGTCGTCGCCGTCGGCCCGGGCCGGCCAGAAACCGTAAACACCACGCGCGCGCAGCAAGTCATGCGACTCGATCTCGTCCATCAGCTCCTGGGCATGACCGAACAGCTCGCGCGCGGCGGCGCCGTGAGAAGGGCTGTCGAGGATGGCCGGGTACTTGCCCTTCAGCTCCCACGCATGGAAAAAGAAGGTCCAGTCGATGTACTCGCGCAGAGTCTTGAGGTCAGGCTCGATGGTGCGCACGCCCGTGAAGGGTGGCTTCGGCAGGTCATCGAAATCGACACGCCACCGGCCCTCCCTCGCGGCCTCGAGCGAGAGCAGCTCGCGCCGCGACGCCGTGTGTTGAGCGCGCAGCTTCTCCTGCAGGGCGCGGTTGTCGCGGTCGAACCCGGGGCGCCTGCCTTCGTCGAGCAAGTCCGAGACCACGCCGATCACACGTGATGCGTCGAGCACATGCACAGTCGAGCCGCTGTAGGCAGGCGCGATGCGCACTGCGGTGTGCTGCTTGGAGGTCGTGGCCCCGCCGATGAGCAGCGGGAGCGTGAACCCGCGCCTCGTCATCTCCTTCGCCACCTCGACCATCTCGTCCAGGGACGGAGTGATGAGGCCCGACAGCCCCACAGCGCTGGCGCCGATCTCGACCGCAGTGTCAAGGATGCGGTCCGCCGGGACCATCACGCCGAGGTCGACGACCTCGTAGTTGTTGCAGCCCAGCACGACTCCCACGATCGTCTTGCCGATGTCGTGCACATCGCCCTTAACGGTGGCGAGGACCAGCTTCCCGCGTGCCGTCTGGACGCCGGTCTCCTCTTTCTCCGCGAGCATGAACGGCTCGAGATAGGCGACCGCGCGCTTCATGGCGCGGGCGCTCTTCACCACCTGGGGCAGGAACATCTTGCCGGCGCCAAACAGGTCGCCAACGACCCTCATGCCGTCCATGAGCGGGCCCTCGATAACCTTCAGCGGCTTGCCGAGCTTCACTCGAGCTTCTTCAGCGTCGGCTTCTATGTAGGCGACCTCTCCGTGCAGCACTGCGAACGCGAGGCGCTCCTCCACCGTCCCTTCGCGCCAGGTCAGGTCGACCTCGCGCTTCGTGCCCTCGCCGGAGACCGTCTTCGCGAACTCAATCAGCCGCTCCGTCGCGTCCGGCCTGCGGTCGAAGATGATGTCCTCGACCAGTTCGAGCAGGTCCTTTGGAATGTCTTGATAGACAGCCAGCTGGCCGGCGTTGACGATCGCCATGTCAAGCCCTGCGCGAATCGCGTGGTACAGAAACGCGGAGTGGATGGCCTCGCGCACGCGGTCGTTTCCGCGGAACGAGAACGAGAGGTTCGACACGCCGCCCGAAATTCGCACGCCTGGGCAGCGCCGCTTGATCTGTCGCGTGGCCTCGATGAAGGCTTTCGCATAGCCGGCGTGCTCCTCCATGCCGGTCGCGATGGCCAGGATGTTCGGGTCGAAGATGATGTCCTCGGGGCGGTAGCCGGCCTTCTCGGTCAGCAGCTTGAAGGCCCGCACGCTGATGTCGACCTTTCGCTCGACAGTGTCAGCCTGGCCCGTCTCGTCGAAGGCCATCACCACGGCGGCGGCTCCGTACTCGCGCACCTTGCGCGCCTTGTCGAGGAACGACTCCTCGCCCTCCTTCAGGCTGATGGAGTTGCAGACGCCCCTACCCTGAAGGCACTTCAGGCCCGCCTCGAGAACCGACCATTTCGAGGAGTCGACCATGATCGGGATGCGAGCGATCTCCGGCTCGGTGGCGATGAGGTTCAAGAACCTGACCATCGCCGCCTCCGAGTCGAGGAGGTCGGCGTCCATGTTCACGTCGAGCAGGTTGGCGCCGCCACGCACCTGGTCGAGCGCGACCTGCACGGCGCCGCTGAAATCGCCCGACTCGATCAGCCGGCGAAATCGCTGGGAGCCCGTGATGTTGGTGCGCTCGCCGATGGTCACAAACCCGCTGTCCGGCGTGATCTCGAACGGCTCAAGACCGCTGAAGCGCGTGTGGGGAGCAGGCGCCGGCAGCTCGCGCGGCGCGATGCCGTCCATAACCGCCTTGATCTGCCTGATGTGCTCGGGAGTGGTGCCGCAGCAGCCACCGGCGGCGTTGAGGAAGCCGCTCTCTGCGAACTCGCGCAGCAGGCGGCTCGTCGTGGGCGGCTTCTCGTCGTAACCGCCCATCGCGTTGGGCAGCCCGGCGTTCGGATAGCAGTAGACGTAAACCGGCGCGACGCGTGACATGTCGGCGATGTACGGGCGCATCTCGGTCGCGCCGAGCGAGCAGTTCACGCCGGCGGCGAAGGGTTGGGCGTGCTCGACCGAGGTCCAGAACGCCTCGACGGTCTGGCCTGACAGGTTGCGGCCTGCTCGGTCGACGATCGTGACCGAGATGAAGATGGGCAGCTCGGGCGCCGCCTGCCTCGCCGCGGCGATGGCCGCTTTGCTGTTGAGCGTGTCGAAGACGGTCTCGATCAGCAGGAAGTCCGCGCCGCCGTCGCGCAAGCCGCGCACCGCCTCCGCGTATCCGTCGCGGAGCTCGTCGAAGGTGATCTCGCGGAAAGACGGATCGTCGACCTTGGGCGACAACGACAGCGTGACGTTCGTGGGGCCGAGCGAACCTGCGACGAACCGGTTCTCAAACCGGTCGGTCTCCGCGCGCGCGATCTCGGCCCCGCGCCGGTTCATCTCATAGACGTAGCGCTCGAGCCCGTAGTCAGCCTGCGAGATTGGAGTCGCTGTGAAGGTGTTGGTGGTGATGAGGTCGGCGCCGGCCTCGAGGTAGTCGCGATGGACCTGAGCGACGAAGTCCGGTCGTGTCAGGCACAAGACGTCGGGGTTGTTGCGCAGCGGCCGTGGATGATCCTTGAAGCGCTGGCCGCGGAATTCCTCTTCGGTGAGGCCCTTACGCTGAATGAGCACGCCGACGGACCCGTCGAAGATGACGATGCGCTGGCGGAAAAGATCGTCCAACCGGTCTCGAACCGAATTCGTGGCTGGCAATGGACCCTTAAGAGTACCGGGGTGCTACTGGGCCTTCTGCAGGTCCCCAAGGATGTGCACGCCGAGTCCGGCCGGCAGAATGCGGTCGCTCAGCATCGCCGCTTTGAACAGGAGCGCGTTGAATGCGACGTAGGTCGGGTCGGCGATCACCTTCAGCTCGGCCACATCGAAGCCGGTCGAAGCGGCGATGTCCCTGATGCGTGAGCTCGTGTTGGCGCGGTACTTCACGGCGAACGTGTCGGCGCCATCGCGACCGTAAACGTTAGAGACGAGCTGCTTCTGCAGCCTCGGGGCGAGCTGGCCGACGCGGTTGCCCATAACCAGCGGATTGAGCGCGTTCGGCGTGAGGAAGATGAAGTGACCGCCAGGCTTCAGCACGCGCGCGACCTCGGCGAACACCTTCCCGGGCGCCTCGAGATGCTCGAGCACCCAGACGCTCACGGCCATGTCGAACGATGAGTCCGCAAATGGGAGATGCTCGCCGCCGCTCTGCAGCACGGCCATCCCCTGTCCTCGAGCGACCAGCGAGCCGTGGTCCGGGTCGACGCCGACTGCCAGGCGCGCGTCGCGCCAGAAACGCTCGATGCCCCCGGTGCGGCCGCAGCCCACGTCCAGCACCAGGCTTGTGGCGGTGAGGTGCTTCCGCACCAGGTCGTCGAACTGCTCGCCGCTCGACCTCCAGCCTGGTCGGGCCGCTCGGTACTGCTCTCGGTAGGAGGTCTGAACGTCGAAGGGCAGGAGGGGACCGCGGGCCATCGTCGGTGGCGGGGATTATGCGCCTGCCGGCTGCCAATGCCGGCGGTCGCTCAGACTACGTCCTGGTCAGTGAAGCTCTTCTACGAACTCGGCTATCGCCACTTCACCATGCCGTGGGAGGGCGGCCCTCGCAGCGAACTAATGCAGCTCGTCGAGTCGGGCAGGCTCAAGCCGGGCCGAGCCGTCGACCTCGGCTGCGGCAGCGGGGCCAACGCGGTCTATCTCGCTGAGCACGGCTTCGAGGTCACAGGCGTGGACTTCGCGGCCTCCGCACTCGAGAAAGCCGAGCTTTTGGCCAAGGCACACAACGCGCGCGTCAAGTGGGTGCAGGACGATTTGACCCACCTCACGCATCTAACCGGCCAGTTCGATGTCCTGGTCGACTACGGAGTCCTCGACGACCTCGGCGGCCGGGATCGGGACCGCTACGTGGAGCAGGTCACGCCACTGGCCCGTGTCGGCGGGCAGTTCCTGCTCTGGTGCTTCGAGTGGAGGCTCCGCTGGTGGGAGCGCGCGTTTCCGATGGCGATGGCGATGGCGCCGGGCGAGGTCGAGCTCAGGTTCGGTGGCGGCTTTGACATGGAGAAGCTGGCTGGCGGCCTCGACTGGAGCACTTTTCCGCCGGGCTTCGCCACTTACCTCATGACCAGGCGCTGAGCTCCACCGGATTAATAGACCGACTGTCGGTCGGTTATAATGGCGGCATGGCCAGGACGCTGGACCTGAAACGCCATACGGTCAGGCGGGAGGCGTTCGTCGACGCCGGGCTTCGCCTGATGCAGAGCAAGGGCTACGAGCAGATGACCATCCAGGACCTCCTCGACGAGCTCGACGCCTCGCGAGGCGCGTTTTACCACTACTTCGATTCCAAGCAGGAGCTCCTGGTCGCGATGGTCGACCGGATCGCCGACCAGGCGTTGGGCCTGGTCGCACCGATAGTCGACGATCCGGGGCTGGCTGCCATCCCAAAGCTCGAAGGGTTCTTTGGCGGCATCGCCCAGTTCAAGACCGACCGCAAGGCGCTGATGCTCGAGTTCATAAATGTATGGAAATCAGACGACATGGCGGTGGTGCGCGACAGGCTCCGACGCACCATGCAGGACAGGATCGCGCCGATACTCGCGCGCATCGTCAGGCAGGGTGTCGCCGAGGAAGTCTTCAGCGTCGACTCTCCCTCAGAGACGGCCTGGATCCTGATGTCGCTCATCTTGGGGTTTCAGGACAGCGCAACCGACCTGTTCCTGGCGCGCCAGGCGAACACGATCTCGTACGTAGAGGCAGCGCAGACGATGCGCAGCCTCGCGCGCGCATTCGAGCGAATCCTCGGCGCCAAAGCCGAGTCAATCCCCATCGTCGACGACCGAACACTCCAGGAGTGGTTCGGGTAGGAGGGCATCGAATGAAATCGATCATCGAAGTTTCGAAACTGACCAAGAGCTACGGCTCCAAGCGGGGCATCATCGACGTGACCTTCGACGTCGGTGAGGGCGAGGTCTTCGGGTTCCTTGGACCCAATGGCGCCGGCAAGACGACCACGATTCGCGTGCTCATGGCGCTGCTCCGCGCCGACTCGGGTGCGGCGAGGATCGCGGGGCTCGACTGCTGGAAGGACTCGGTTGCGATCAAGAAGCAGATCGGTTACGTGCCCGGCGAGCCGTCCCTGGATCCCAGCCTGACCGGCGGCCAGATCCTCGAGTACTTCGCCAACCTTCGGGGCGGCGTCGATCGCGCATATCAGAAGAAACTCATCGAACGCTTCCAGCTGGACACCAGCCGCAAGTTCCGCCAGTACTCGACCGGCAACAAGCGGAAGGTGGTCCTCATTCAGGCCTTTCAGCACCGGCCGAAGGTGCTCGTTCTGGACGAGCCGACCAGCGGTCTCGATCCGCTCAACCAGCAAGAGTTCGACTCCATGGTCGACGAAGCGCGCGGCGAAGGTCGCACAGTGTTTCTCTCGTCTCACGTGCTCAGCGAGGTGGAGAAGACATGCACGCGGGTGGGCATCATCCGCGAAGGCCGGCTGGTCAAGGTCGGCGGAGTCCACGAGCTCACCGACATCAAGCGCTTCGAGATCACGATCGTTTTCGCGCACCCGGTGGCGGTGGAAGCGTTCGCCGGGCTCGACGGCGTCACCAAGGCGGAGCTCCTGGACAGCGGCGTCGGCATCAAACTGGCGATGCAGGGTTCGGCCGACGCGGTGATCAAGGCCGCCGCGCAGCACCCCGTCGTTTCGCTGACCAGCTACGAGCCGAGCCTCGAGGACGTCTTCCTTCGCTACTACGAAGCAGACGGAGAGTCGCCGAAGGAGGCCGCCCGTGTGGTTTAGGTCGGTCTACCTGAAGACTCTTCGGGACTACCGGATCGCGATTCTCGGCTGGGGCGTGGGCATGGGCCTGACCATCGTGTCGCCGATGGCGAGCGTCGCCACCCTTATCAGCACGCCGGCCCAGCGCGCCGCCCTCGCCTCGCTGGCTGCCCAGTTCGCGTGGAATGCGGACGCCGTGGCCGCCGACACCGTGGGCGGGTACGCCACGTTCAAGATCGGCGTTTTCGTGTTCATCGCCTGCCTCTGGCCGCTGCTCGCAGCCAGCAGGATGCTGCGCGGAGAGGAAGACAAAGGGTCGCTCGACGTCCTGCTGTCGGCCCCGCGCACACGGGTGACGGTCGCCGTGCAGAAGGTGGCGGCGATGTGGACGGCTCTGCTTGCCATCGGCCTGATCTCCGGCGTCATCGCCGACCTTGGCGGGCGGGCGTTCAAGGCCGAGTTCAACTTCGCTGGTGGCCTGCTTTGGGGGCTGGACCTGGCGCTGATCTGCATGGTCTTCGGCGGAGTTGCGCTCCTGATCTCGCAGTTCACCCACGAGCGCGGGCCCGCGGCGGGCACGACCGGCGCTGTGCTGGTGATCGCGATCGTGGTCGACATGTTCCATCGCGTGTTCACCAACACGGACTGGCTGTCGCGCCTGTCGCCGATCTACTACTACAACCAGAGCAAGCCGCTCATCCCCAGTTACGGCACGAGTGTTTCGGGGATGCTCGTCCTGCTGGTGCTCGCGGTCGCTCTGACCGCAGCCGGGATCTGGTTGTTCATGCGCCGGGACGTCGGCGACGTAGTCCACGTGCCGCTGGCGCGCCGGTTCGAAAGGTCATCGGCGCCGAGCCGCGCGGTCCCGCTCGGCGACTGGTCGCTTCGGTCTGTTTACGCGCGCAGCCTGGGGGTGATCGCTTGGCCGACCTTCTGGTGGACGCTCGGCTTTGCCGCCTTCGCCGCGTGGATGGTCGTGGCCGTGAACCAGCTTGCAGACAAGATGAGCCAGATCTTCGCCACATCGCAGAGCTCACTCGCCGTCACGGTGCTCAAGAACATCGGCGGCGGGACCGGCCTCAACGACCTGCTGCTTGGCGCGATGTTCGAGCTCATGCCGGTGCTGCTGATGGCGTTCGCCGTGACCCAGGTCAACCGCTGGTCCGCCGACGAGGACGAGGGCCGGCTGGAAATCGTGCTCTCCACGCCTCAGTCGCGTATCAATGTCTTGCTCGGTCGCTTCGCCGCTCTCGCGACCGCCACGGTCATCGTGGGGGTGGTGACACTCGCGGCCGGAGCGATCGCGGCGCAGCTTGCCAATCTGTCCTTGAACACCACCAACCTGGCCGAGGCCACGCTGGGCATGATCCCGATGGGCTTGCTGATCGCCGGGATCGGCTATCTGGCGTCCGGGTGGCTGCGAACCGCGGCCGACACAGGCCTCATCAGCTTTTTGCTGGCGGCGTGGTTCTTCATCAGCTTCGTCGGTCCCGACCTGAAGTGGCCGGACGCCACGCTCCGCCTGTCACCGTTCTATTACTACGGGACTCCCCTGACCCACGGCCTGCAGTTCGGGGACGTCGCGCTTCTCCTCGGGGTCGGCGCGATCGCGCTGGTACTGGCCTCGCTGCGGTTCGCGCGCAAGGACATAAGGGCTTAGCGACCCAGGTCACCTGTTCGATCGAGTGTTTAATTGGGCCCGATGGCCGACGTTGCGCAGAAGGATCGCCGAGGCGCCCTCGTGCGCGCTGCATACAACCAGATCGCCGAACGCGGATTCGAGGGCCTGCGCACCCGCGAGGTTGCCCGCGAGGCAGGCGTGAACATCGCCACATTGCATTACTACTTCCCGACCAAGGAGAAGTTGATCGAGGGAATGGTCGAGCACGCTATGGAGCGATTCCGGACGACGCTCGCCCCGCACGGCTCGCCCTCTGACCAGCTGCGTAACCATCTTCGCTCGGTCAGCCGGCTCGTCCAAGAGGAGCCGCAGCTGGGCATCGTGATGGGCGAGCTTGCGCTCCGGTCGGCGAGGGACCCCGCGATCGCACAGATCATGCGCGAAGCCAATGAGGCCTGGCACCGCATCGTGCGGGGCCTGCTGCGCCGGGCGGCCAAGGAGGGGAACCTCCGTCCGGAGATGGACACCGACGACGTCGCCGCAATGGTGGTCGCGACGCTGCGCAACCTGACACTGCCTGTGGCGGCGAACGGCGCGCACGGCGACAAGGCGCTTCGGCAGCTGGAGCGGTGGCTGGGGGTGGATGTAACGGCTCGAGGGCCCGCCAGGAAGCGTTCAAGCAACTGATTGACCGGCGTGCTATCGTGACGGTCAATCAAATGATTGACTCTCGAGGTGAGTACATGGTGACGGCATCCAGCGCACGCATCCCTTCCTTCGTTCCCTTGTTCAGCCCGCTGGCCATGCGCCTCATCCGGATGGGCGTTC
Organism: Candidatus Dormiibacterota bacterium; assembly: GCA_035934385.1. Taxonomy (GTDB): domain Bacteria; phylum Chloroflexota; class Dormibacteria; order Dormibacterales; family Dormibacteraceae; genus CF-118. The sequence goes on along the minus strand of DASYXY010000051.1, from coordinate 11,935 downwards.
CGCTGGGACCAAACGCGCTACTGACGGTGCGCGGGCGCAAGTCGGGCGTGATGCGCACGAACGCGGTCGCGGTGCTGGCCTACGGGGGCCGGCGCTGGGTGATCGGCACGTTTGGCGACGTCAACTGGGTGCGGAACCTGCGCACCAGCGGCGAGGCGGTGCTGTGCACCGGCCGCCGCCGGGAGAACGTGCGCGCGATCGAGCTCACGCAGGCCGAGGCGGCGGACTTCTTCGCCAATGTCGTCGTTGCGTACGTGGGGAATTCCCGGGTCAAGCGGTGGCTGCTCGCCCTGCTCGGCGCAAGCGACGCAGTGAGTGATCCGGCGGGCTCGGCAGCGAACCGGCCCGTGTTCGAGCTGCGCTAAGAAGGGCGGGGCGGACCTACTCGGGTCCGCCCCAAAATTGACTTGCTTACGAAAGCAGGGAGTCGGCCTGCGCGAGCAGAGCCTGTCCCTGCGCAACCAGGGGCTGCGCCTGCTGCTCAGTGATGGCCTGCCCGTTGAACTCGGCGCCCTCCAACAGCGCGATCATCTGCGCCGCCAGGTCGTTGCGCTGGTTGTTGAGGGAGACGAGCTCGTTCTCGAGGCTCACGTAGCGGCTGTCGTCCGATGCGCTGCCGCTTTCGATTGCCTGCGTCGACGCCGCAAGCGTTGCCAGTGCGAACTGGCCGACCGAAGCGTCGATCTGCTTGTAGATGACGGCCAGCTTGGCGAACCCGCCGTTCAGGCGCGTGGCCGCGGGACGGGCCCACCCGTCCAGGTCCTCGGTGAGCACCCGGCCGTCGTGCGAGTAGTCGTCCTGCAGGCCGGTGAGGGCCATGATCGTCGGGCGGATGTCGGTGTGGTCCGACCACGTGCTGCCGTCGACACCGAGGTTGGTCACTCCGGGCCCGACCATGCCGAGCCACGTGGTGGTGATCTCGGGCTGGACGTCACCGTGGTTCCAGGCGAACCCGGGACTCTCGGCCACGCACGGGAAGCTGCAGTTGGGTGCGCCGTGGAAGATGAAATAGTCGGGATTGCCGAACAGCGTGAAGGTCGGGGTGCGCGCAGGGTCGTCCGTGACCATGTGCAGGATGTTTTCCTCGACCGGGTCGGCAAGGAACTGCGTGATCGTGTCCGTGTTTCCCGTGATGGGGTTGACAGCTGTCAAAGCCGCGCTCGCCCGCTCGAAGGTGCGTGTGACGGACGCGTTGCGCGCCGGGTTGCCGGTCAGGTAGACGGTTGGCGCGTCGTCGCTGTGCACGTTGAACGGAGTCGTGACGCCCTGCTCGGTCGCGAGCAGGCCGGTCAGGTTGGTGCTGACCTCGCCGATCTTGCTGTACGTGCACGGAACGGTCACGCCGTCGCAGCCCGCGGGGCTGGCCGGGCCGCCCGCGAAGTGATCGCCCTCGTCAGCTGTGAAGACGAAGAGTGTGTTGCTCTGGTCGATGCCGTCGTTCGCGAGCCGGGTGAAAAATTTGCCGAACGCTGCGTCATATGCCTTCAAAGCCGCGACGTAGCCGGCCTGCCCCGGTCCGTACGCCGGTCCGTGCAGGTGCTTGTCGTGTGCGTCCGAGATGTATGCATACGTGATCGGTATGCCGTGCTCCTGCATGGCCGCGACGTAAGACAGCGAGACCGCGGCCGACATGCCGTCGAAACCGGGGAAGCCGACATGGCCGGCTTCGTCCTTGATCACGCTGCCGTTCAGGTCGGTAAACGGGTTCCCGTCATCGATGGCGGGAAGCACGTACTTCGCTCCGAAGAGTGCATTGAAGCCGTTGTAGCCGCCGCTCTCGTCAGGGAGCTTGTCGGCTTCGCCGCCGTTGGTGGCCGAGCAAAGGGAGTTGCCCAGCGCGCAATGGACGCCGAGGCCGACGAAGTCGGCGAACGCCTGGCAGGGGAGAGCGCCGCTCGCGAAGCAGTCAGGCGTGACCTCCGCGGCCTGCGGCGACCCGGCCCCAAAGACCGTCGGAATATCGGTGGCGACGTTCTCGAGCACGGTGTTCGCGGTCGCGACCTGGCCGACGTCGCAGCCGGCTCGCGTGAACGGAACCCACGGCGCCGGTGCGTTCTTGCCGTTGGCGCCGAGCATGTTGAACTGGGTGTCGGTCGGCGTCGACGTGGTCGGGTCGAAGATCGGGTCGGTCCAGTACGCGAACGACACCCCGAGGTTGGTCGTCCCACTCGGGTTGAAGTACCGGAAGCTGTTGGCCACGGGCACGCCCATGCGATCGCCGTACACCCCCGTGAACGAAGTGAGGATGTCCGTCGCGGTGTGCGAGATGAGCGGCGTGTGGTGGTTGGGCGACAGGACTCCGTTGCCGGTGATGAAGTTGAGCAGGTTCGGCATCTGCTCGAGGTCGGACGGTACGTTCGGGTTGTCGCGGGTGAAATGCGTATTGTCGAACTGGATGTAGATGACGTGCTGGATCTGACCATGGGCCGAGTTGAGCTGGCATTCACCGGAGCCACTCGACGCGGTTGCGGTCACCGCCGGAGCCGCGGCAAACGCCGCCGCGACCACGCTCGCCACAGCGGCGACGTTGGACAGCTTGCGACAGAGACTGGCTTTCATCCACGCCCTCCGTTTTCAAACCGGGACCGGCAAGAGCGCAGGTCCGCTTTGATTTTCGACCCGCACCGGCTTCGTTGCAAGGACAGTCTTACGCCGGCACGTTAACTGATCGAGAAAGCCAGAATAAGGCGATGGCGAACGTCGCGCTGCAGGCGCCGACCCTGGATGACGTGGTCGCGGCGCGCGATCGGATCCGGCCGTACCTCGCACCGACTCCGCTGCGCAACTACCCGTCCCTCGATCGGCTTACTGGCGCCGAGGTGTGGGTGAAGCACGACAATCTGCTCCCGACCGGCGCGTTCAAGGTTCGTGGGGGCGTGAACCTGATTTCCCAGATGGACGCCGCGACGAGGTCGCGCGGAGTGATCGCGGCCTCGACCGGCAATCACGGCCAGTCCGTCGCCTTTGCGTCGCGGCTGTTTGGCGTTCGCGCCACAGTGGTCGCGCCCGAGGGCGCGAACCCGGTGAAGGTCGAGGCGATGCGCGATTTCGGCGCCGAGGTGCTGCTGCAGGGACGTGACTTTGATGACGCACGCGAACACTGCGAGCAGCTGGCGGCTCGGCACGGCTATCGATACATCCACTCCGGAGACGAACCGCACCTGATCGCGGGCGTCGGCACGCACACGCTCGAGATCCTTGACGAGCATCCCGACATCGACGCCGTGATCGTCCCGATCGGTGGCGGCAGCGGCGCCGCGGGTGCGTCCGTCGTGGCCAAGGCGAAGCGTCCAGGCATCGAGGTCATCGGGGTGCAGTCCGCCCAGGCGCCGACCGCCCACGACTCATGGCGGGACGGAAGGCCGGTCGAGCGGCCGAACACGACAGTCGCCGAGGGCCTTTCGACGCGGACCGCGTTCGAGCTGCCTCAGCGCATCCTGCGTGAGCTGCTCGACGACTTCGTCCTGATGAGCGACGAGTCGATCCTCGATGCGGTCGCGATCATGATCGAGAAAACGCGAACGCTGGTCGAACCCGCGGGTGCCGCACCACTCGCCGCGCTGCTGTCGCCCACGCTGCGCAATCGGCTTCACGGCAAGCGCGTTGCGCTCATTTGCTCGGGCGCGAACATCAGCCCTGCGCAGCTGCGCGTGGTGGTGGGGAGGGGTTAGCCAGCTCCCGGCTCGGGCGTGTACGGAGCCTTCGCCTCGAGGCTGCCGACGTAGATCGGCAGCTTCTTGTGACCGAGCATCTGGCGGATCGACTGGATCTCGCCGATGTGGAACCAGTAGTGATATGTCATCCGCTTGAGAGCGTCGCCCTGTGTCTGCCCGACCGATTTGCCATTGATGGGCAGATCCTTCAGCAGGTCTTTCGTGCTGAGCTTGTCGAGGAACGGTTCTGAGGCTTTGGTCACCCTCCGCCAGAGCCCGAGCATCTTTGCGAGCGAGGGCGTGCTCATCGGGGCTCCGGAATAGAACTCCTCTTGCAGCTCGGGCAGCAGCAGGATTCCCTGCGGTCGATACAGGAGGACCCGCTGCTCATGCCAGGCGAGGTGGCCGACGATCCAGCCGATCGAGTTCATCTGCCCGAAGTGCCTGGCGCCCTCTTTTTCGGTCAGGCTCGTCAGCCCGCGGCGCCACTCTCCGCGCGTGAACCGGAGCTGGGCGACAACAGGGTGCACCATGCTTGACAGTGTCCAATAAGCGGCACAACATTTGGAAACGTCTCAGATTTCGGGAGGGACCATGGAGCACGGGATCAGCCGCCGGCGAATCCTCCAGGTTGGGGTGCTTGCGAGCTTCGCCGCGCTGGTGTCAGGCTCGTTCAACCTGGTCTCGTTCCTGGGCGCGCTTATGGCCCGGAGCGATTCGCATCTGAGGCGCTCGAGCTACACGCAGCTTGTGGGGCAATCGTTCGCCGTGGTGCAGGACGACGGGGAGAGAATGCCCCTGACCTTGATCGACGTACGCGATCTGGCCCGCCCGGCCATATCTGGTGAAGGCACGTTTGCGCTCCGGTTCGAGGGACCAGCCGGCCCATATATCCAACATCCGAGCCTTGCTGTGGAGCAGGGCGAGCTGGGCGTTTTCCAGCTGGCTGTGATGCCCGTCGGGCGGGCGGCCGCGCGGCAAGACTACGAAGCGATCATCAACCGGCGCACTGGATAGAGGGGAGGCATCATGTCGGAACCGTTCCTCGGCGAGATCAGGATGGTCGGCTTCAATTTCGCGCCCCAGGGTTGGGCGACGTGCGACGGCCACACCCTGCCCATCAGCCAGAACACTGCGCTGTTCTCACTCCTGGGCACCACCTTCGGCGGGGACGGCAAGACGACCTTCGCCCTGCCAGACCTGCGGGGCCGAGCGCCAATCCACATGGGCCAGGGTCCTGGGCTGACGCTGCGGGACCTCGGCGCGGCGTCAGGCGCGGAGACGATCACCCTGACCAGCGCTCAAATGCCGTCACACACGCACACGCTGGAGGCCAATCCAGGCAATGCCACGACAAGGCACCCCGCCGGCGAGGTCCTCGCGGCTCCTAAGGCCAAGACTTACTCCGGCCCAGCGTCGCCGCCCGTGGCGATGAACCCGGCCGCGATCGCGACCACAGGCGGGGGCGGAGCGCACGACAACATGCAGCCGTCTCTGACGGTGAACTTCATCATCGCGCTGCAGGGTATCTTCCCCTCGCGGAGCTGAGCTTCACGACTCCACAGCCGCCGGTCGTCCGGCCCGCAACCACGACCGACCGCGACTTCCTGCTCGAGCTCTACGCAAGCACCCGCGAACACGACCTGGCAGCGCTGGGCCTCGACGAAGGCCAGAGCCATGGTTTCCTCGAGATGCAGCTGAAGGCGCAACGGTCCCACTACGAGGAGCGCTTTCCCGGCGCCCAAGATCACGTTGTGCTGGTCGGCGAGAAGCCGGTCGGCCGGCTGTGGCTGTGCACGAACGAGGACGAGATCCGCGTACTCGACGTTGCGATCATGCCGGTACACCGCTCCGAGGGACTGGGCACCACGCTGATGAGGTCGGTGATGGCAGACGCGCACACGTCGGGAAGAGTCGTTCGCCTGACCGTCAGGCGCGACAATCCGCGAGCCATCAGCTTCTATGCGCGCCTCGGCTTTGAGGTCGAAGCTGAGGATGCCTTGAACCTATCTATGACGTGCTGACCGTCGACGACGTGCGGCGATTCGCCATGACGCTGCCTCGCACGACCGAGGGCTTCGTCGGCGGCCGGGTGAAGTTCTATGTCGGCCAGATCGTCTATGTGTCTTTGTCGCGCGACGGGACGGTGATGGGGTTCGGCTTTCCGAAGGACCAGCGCGACTGGCTGGTCGGTGGCTCGCCCGACAAGTTCATGCTGCCGGAGGGCGGTGACCTGCGCTACCACTGGGTGCTCGCGCGGATGGACAAGCTCGACCAGAAGGAGATGCGCGAGCTCGTTCTCGACGCGTGGAGGATGGTGGTGCCGAAGAAGGTCGCGGCCGCCTACCCCGAGGCTATCTAGGCACGCGCTGAATGCACAGGTCGTGGGTGCCGTCGACTCTGGGCTGCTCGAAGAAGAGCACGTAGGCGTCGGGCGTGGTGACCACGTCCAGATACCGAACGTTGGCGACTGGTCCCCCGTCACGGGCGAGTAGGGCACCGGCCGCGCCCGGCTCGGCAACGCCCGTGCGCTCCAAAAAGTTCTCCTCTTTGCTCGCGCGACCGTCGTAGCTGGCGCGGCCATCCGGCAACACCGCCGTCACGCGCGCGCCGCGGGCATCCCACGCTCCAGGCCGCCCGGCCAGATCGGCTCCGTGCCACCGCCACCTGAGCCCGTCGTCGCTGGTCGCGTAAGCAGTCGTCATGCGGTCCTCCTCGCCTGGCTCGTCCAGCGGATGGCAGCACACCCAGGCCTCCCATCCGTACTTCGTACGCCGCACGACCGGGTCCTTGACGCCCACTTGTGCTGAGCCCGGAAAGACGGTTGTCGGCTGGGCCGCGCCGAGAGCCGCTGGATCCGCTGCCTCGAGGGCGTCGACTCGCCAGTGCTTGGTCCCCGGCGTGGCGCAGGAGACGTAAAGCCGCCATCCATGGTCTGCCCGCACCAGCGCCGGACGCTCGAGCGACTCGGCTGCGAACCTTTCCTTCTCTAGCGTGCATACAGTCCGCAGCCGCAGAGCGCGATTCATCTTCGCGACGGCGACCTGCGAACCCCGGCGATCGGGCGTGCGCAAACGGTAGGCGATCAGGAATTCACCGTCGTCATCCAGGGCCGCGGTCGAAGCGCCCGCCCAGCATCCCGGCTGCGAACCGGGCGCTTTCACCAGGACGGTGCTCAGGTCCGCGTCAGGGGTCGGGAACGGCCGCGTCACGGCCAAACGACGAGGGTGACCCCCGGCCGGCTGCGGACCGGAAATGACCCAGGATCGCGGAGCCTGGCCGTTGGACAATCGACCCTCACAACTCGCACCGACGTCACCTCGCCCAGGTCCACCACCGTGTAGGCCGGCCGAGGGTCGGTGTCGTTGGAACCGTGGACCGCGCCGACGCTCATCAGCACCGCTGCCGCGACCCGGCGTTGATAGGCCATGTGAATGTGTCCGTAGGCCACGAGCCCCGCATGCGCCTCATCGATCATCCGCTGGGCGACGGTCTCGTCTGCATCGGGCAGCACCACCTCCTCGGTGCTCCACGGAGTCGCGTGCACGAGCACGACGCGACCGATCGGAAACGGTCCGCGCTCGATAGAGGTGGGCAGCCTCTTCAGGTAGTCCAGTCGCTCCGGGCCGAGCTGCTCGACCGACCACTCGCCGCGTGCGCGGACGTTCTCTGGCACCTCCTCGGTGAGCGCCCCGCCTGCGATGCCGACGAGAAAGTCGTCGCTGTTGCCGCGCACCGACGGCCAGCCGAGCTCCCGTATGCGGTCGATCGTCTGGACGGGCTGCGGTCCGCCCTGGGCGAGATCGCCGCCAAGGAGGATTTCGTCGAACGGTCCGTTGCGCTCGAGATCCGCGATGACGCACTCGAAAGCGTCGAGGTCACCGTGCGGATCTGAAACGAACGCGATGCGCGTCATGCTCACCCAGAGCCACGGCAATGGTGGACCCGAGGGGATTCGAACCCCTGGCCTCGTGAGTGCGATTCACGCGCTCTCCCAACTGAGCTACGGGCCCACGCCAAGAGGAATCGCCAGTATGCCACCCCGCACGGAACAGCCGGCCCGTGGCAGTCGGTTCATATACTCGCGACGATGGCGTTCCTATTCAAGAGTAAGAAGCTGCCCGAGGGCGTGGATCCCTCGCGCATCCCGCCCGGCCAGACGCTGACCGCGCCGGACCGGTGGCCGCTCCTGCATTTCGGCCCGGTCCCGAAGACGGACATCGCGAAGTGGGACCTGAAGGTGTTCGGCGCGGTCGAGCACGAGCTGCGGCTCGACTACGGCGAGCTGCGCGCCCTTCCCTCCAAAGACGTTGTCGCCGACATCCACTGCGTGACCGCGTGGAGCCGGTTGGGCGACACCTGGACGGGGGTGCCGATCAAAGAAATCCTTGACCGGGTCAAGCCGAAGCCGGAAGCGAAATACGTGATGGCCCACTCCGAGTACGGCTACACGACCTCCGTCCCGCTCGACGTGCTGGACTCCGACGAGAACCTGCTCTGCTACGGATGGAACGGCGAAGACCTGACCCCCGAGCACGGATGGCCGCTTCGGCTGTTCGTGCCTTCGAAGTACCTCTGGAAGTCGGCCAAGTGGCTTCGCGGGCTAGAGTTCATGGAGCGCAACAGGCTTGGATTCTGGGAGCAGCGTGGGTACCACGACGAAGCCGATCCCTGGAAGGAGACACGCTACTGGTAGCCGCGGCCTGACCGCCGGCTCGCCTCTCGTCACTTTCACCAGCGACTTCGGTTCGGGCTCTCCCCTGGTAGCTGCTATGAAGGCGGTTGTCCTCTCCGGCTGTCCAAATGCGGTGCTCGTCGACGTCAGCCACGAGGTGCCGCGTTTCGACGTCTCCGCCGGCGCGTTCATGCTCTTCGCGGGCACCCGCCACTTCGGCGGGGATTCGGTTCACCTCGTGGTTGTGGACCCGGGCGTCGGCAGCACCCGGCGGCGCCTCGCCCTGCGCGCGGGCGGCCGCTACTACGTCGGACCAGACAACGGCCTGTTCGGCATCGTCATCGAGGAGGTTGGGCTGCAGCAGGTGGTGGAGCTTGCGCCGCGCCCAAGTGGCGCGCCGACATTCGAGGGTCGCGACGTTTTCGCGCCTGCCGCTGCGGCGCTCGCGTCAGGTGTGCCGCTCGAGTCGCTTGGCCCGCACACCGACCCGCCCACCATGCTCGACAACTCGTCGCCCAGGATCCTGTGGGTCGACGGTTTCGGCAACCTGGTCACCAACTTGAAGCCGCCGATCCGGCCGATGAAGGTCCACAACCACTACGTCACCGCGTCAGCGATGACGTATGCGGAGGCACGGCCCAACGAGCCGTTCGTCTACCTCGGGAGCATGGGCTACCTGGAGATCGGGGTTCGCGAGCAGCGGGCCGACCGCATGCTCGGAGCTCGCGCCGGTATGGCAGTGGAGCTTCTCTAGCCGCGCCTTAACAGGCTGGGTTGGTTTGTTCGCGTGGCCTCCGTAGCGTGTCGCCTGCTGTGGTTCGAGCGGCTTGCATGCTTAGGGTCTTCCACTCCCCCAGGCGAGGCCTCCGCTGTGGCGGGGCCTTGCTCATTCCCTTATGCATTGCGGCCTGCTCGGGCCCGGCCCTACCCGCTCAGGCTACGGTCGCAGTCGTGGCAGCGACCCAATTCCAGCCCTCAGAGCCCGTGCGGCTGTGGCAAGACGCGTCCATCTTTCAGCTCGTCGGCGGTCTGATCGCCCACGCCAAACGGCGTGTCTATGTCGAGATGTATGAGCTGGGCCGTCGCGACATCCTGAACGGGCTGGCGGGAGATCGGCTCGGTGGCGCGGACGTGCGTGTGGTCACGGACCCAACGGTCAACGCCAGTCGTGACTCGCTCGACGTATTACGAGAATCAGGTGTCGCGGCGCGCTTCTATCCGGTCGACGACGCCGCCCGCCAGATCGATCACGTGAAGCTCCTGATCGCCGATGACGAGGCCATCGTCGGCGGCATGAACTGGGGCGCGCACAGCGACCGCAACCACGACTACGTGCTCCAGACGGAAGTTGCCTCCGAGGTCGACCGGTTGGTCCGGATCTTCGAGCAGGACTGGTCGCTGGCGGGAGGCGAGGCGCGACTGGTGGCCGCCGAGCCTGCGTCGAATGTCGCACAGACCGCTCCGGGTGAAGAGATCCGAAGCATGCTCGCGGCCGCGCTGAGAAGAGCGCAAGCGCGGCTCTGGGCCGAGGTCTACACGCTCACCGATCCCGATGTGCTGCTCGCGCTGGTCTCGGCGCATATGCGCGGCGTCGACGTGAAGGTGCTGCTCGATCCGAGCCAGCCCTACAACATCCGCAGCTTCGAAGGCTTGCGGTCAGCCGGAGTGCCGGTGCGCTGGTACCCGGCGCCGCCAGGGACCCTGCTCCACGCCAAGATCGGCCTGTTCGACTCTGAGCTCCTGCTCGGGTCGGCCAACTGGACGTATAGCGGGCTCGACGTCAACCACGAGCTGGACATCGAAACCCAGGACCCGCAGGCGGTAGCCGCCTACGGGTCCCGGTTCAGTCTCGATTGGGCCCGCTCGCCCGACTAGACGCGCGCCGCCCAGTCGTCCGAGCCTTGGGTGCCGGCGAGCTTGTCCAGCTGCTCGATCTTCCGGAACGTGAACGAGATGTCTTCCAGCACAGTGCTCCCTGATGAGTACTGATGGAGCTCAGAGATCGTCGCATCGGTCAGGGTGACAACGTAGAAGACGGTCTCCCTGCCGTTGGTCTGGGTCTTGGAGAACGAGATGACGACCGAGTCGAGGGTCTCATTGGTGACGACGGCCGTGAAGAACTGCGGCGACGAGGCACCAAGCTCATGCGTAATGACTACGGGGTGGTGCTGCCGCTGGCCAGTAGGCAGCCCGCTTTGGGGATCGCGAGGTGAGATCACCGAGTATTGATACGCGACCACCACGATTGTGTTGGCTCCGGCCTTCGATGCCGGGTTGTCGCCTTTGAAGAAGCCCTGCTTGTGCCCCTTCACCGTCATCGTGATTTGGACGATGCCGGCGGTGGCGGCGCGGGCATTGCTCGCCTGCCTCAGGCCGACCACCTGCAATGCAAGCACGGCCAGCAGGGCGGCGGCGAGCGCTGCGGCGACGAAACGGACACGCGGAAGTACGGACGCGGACGACATGTTTCCACTCCTTTGGCTACGCCCGTCGCGCGCGGGCTGTGGCTATTCTCCGCGGCCCATCGGCAAACCGAACGCCGATAGGGCTACTGGGTCGGAGGGCCTGACGATCCGCCCATCGGCGGAGGACCGGAAGCCTCAGAAGCAGGCGGCGGGCCGCCGGCGGCGGGGCCCTGGTTGAAGCTCACCACGGGCACCGCGCGGTCGCCTTCGTCCGCCTGGAAGAAGGCGAACGGCTTGAAGCCGAGCGCACCGGCGATCAGGGAGGTGGGAAGCGTCTGGAGCGAGATGTTGTAGTCGCGCACGTTGCCGTTGTAGAAGCGCCGTGAGAACTCGATCTTGTCTTCTGTCGCGGTCAGCGTTTCCTGCAGGTTGGTGAACGCCGCGATCGCCTTCAGGTCGGGGTAGTTCTCCGACACCGCGAACAGGCTGCGCAGGCTCTGGCTCAGCATGTTCTCGGCCTGGCCGATCTTGGCCGGGTCTCCGGTCGCGCCCGCGGCCACGGCCGCCGCCCGTGCGTTGGTCACCGCTTCGAGCGTGCCGCGCTCGTGACCCATGTAGCCCTGCACGGTGTTTACGAGGTTGGGGATGAGGTCGTGCCTGCGCTTCAGCTCGACGTCGATCTCGGACCATGCTTCCTGGGTCCGGTTTCGATTGGTGACCAGCCGGTTGTATGTGAAGACGAACCAGAGGACCAGGACGACGATGACCGCGATGACAATCCAGCCACCGATCCCCATCTCGTCCTCCTAATAGCTCAGGCGTGCGCCCGTCGCTGCCAACGGGTCTTCTTGAGCATTTTCTTGTGCTTGTGCTTGCGCATCTTCTTGCGCCGCTTCTTGATTACCGAACCCAACCCAGCTCCTAGACGTGTTTTTACGGTCGAGGTGACCGGTTCGCCCTAAGGCTTGGCGATCATACCGTAAGCCGCTCGGCGCCCGTTCCGGGCCTAAACTCGAACCCGATGTATTTCACCGACGCTCACGAAGAGCTGCGCCTGCACATTCGCAGGTTCCTGGAGAAGGAGGTGAAGCCGCATCTCGAGGAATGGGAGGAGGTGACCTTCCCCGACTCGATCTTCCGGAGGTTTGGCGAGCTGGGCTTCCTCGGCCTGCGCTATCCGCCCGAGTACGGCGGGCAGGGCG
>DASYXY010000076.1:0-13415 GCA_035934385.1 Candidatus Dormiibacterota bacterium | reverse complement strand
CGGGAGACGGGCTTCGAACCCGCTACCTCGACCTTGGCAAGGTCGCGCTCTACCAAGTGAGCTACTCCCGCTCGGTCAGGAAGGAGATTTTACCCGGCTAGCGCCGGTACCTCCATTTGTACCTCCACGTGAAGAACGCCGTCGAGAGCCCCCACAGAATCCCCATCACCGGCAGAACGTACGCCGGCGCCAGATGCGGCATGCCCACGCCCTCGAAGAATGCATAGCCAAAGGTCAGCAGTGCCGTCGCGCCGAGCGCCGAACCGAAGGCCAGCAGCTGAATCCGCGCCTGAAGATCGTCGAGGCGCGTCAACGCGCGCACGAACACGACCAGGGCGATGGCGGCCGGCGCGATCGGAAGCGCCGCCACGTAATACCGCCAGGCGGCGCCAGGGTTGGCCTGGATCACGGTCGTCGCGCCCACCAACACCATGAGGTACGCGAGGCCGGCGAGCCCAATGTTGATCTGTGTCCGGTAGATGACCCATGACGACTGCGTCGCCGGTGGCAGCGGAGCCTGCGGCGGCGGTCCGGCGAAGACGGGAAGCGGCGCCTCGGTCCTCTTGAAGGGCGAGGCGGCGTCTGCAAATGGAGTCTCGAGCGGTTGACTGGCGGTGTCAGACGGCGACGGCTGGGTGGACACGACCTCGGGAAGCTTACCCGACGCACGCGGCCTCCCGGTAACAGTTGACCGTCGTGCCGGCGGCAACTTAAATTCGCGGCAAATGCGCGGCATTGCGCGTCTTGCGCTGCTGGCCTCGGCCCTGGCGGCGCTGGTCGCCTGCGGCCCAATCTGCGGGTTCGGCGCGAGCCTCTCGCTCAGCAACGCCCGCGTCGATCCGAGCTACAGCTGTCCATATCCGGCGAACAACCTGCCCTACGACATTCACGCGAGCATCGACGCGAAAAACACCAGCGGCATCATCTCCCTACAGCTCCGGTCCATCGAAGAAACCTGGATGAACATCGCGGCCCACGGCAACTGGACGGGCACCAAAGGCGCGTACGGAACTGTGTCGATCACCAGGTTTTCGCCCGGGAGCATCGGCCCTGGCGTGGGAGCAACGATCAGGTTCGTGCTCTCGTTCGAGTGCACCAACTCGGGCGCAGGCGCCGAAACATGGGGCGACTTCTCATTCAAGTTCGTGGTCAAGACGAATGGGGGCGACTACACGATCAGCCCGAACCACCACCGCCTCACTTTCGGCGGCTAGCTTTCCGAGCGGTCTTCTATCTCCCACGCGTGGTCCATCGCGTGCCACGCGATACGCCGCGCCATGTATCGCGCCGAGCGGCCGCCCTCGCGCCTCGGCTTTCCGTCCGCGCCGGCGCGAAAGGCCTCGAGCCAGGCCTCTCGCAGCGCCCTGATCGCCTTGAGGTCCCCGACCGCTGGCTGGTTCAACTTGAGAGCGAAGCTGGACCCGTATCCTGCCTCGGCGCCCAGGACGTGCTCGACGATCTTGTCCCGATCGCGTCCGCCACCCCGCGGACCCTTGCGCAGTGAGGCGGGCGCTTTCTTGACGATGCCGTCGAACACCTTCCACGTCGCCTCGACGAGCGAGCACATCCGCTCGACCTCGGCCTTCGACATCGGCTGGAGCTCGATCCTGGCCATGGCGCCGGGCGCGCCGAAGTCGGTGGTGGCGTCACCGCGGAGATGGTCGAGGACGTCGAAGTTCCAGCGGCCGAGCGTGAACGGCACTCCGGCCGCTTTGGGGACGGCGGCATAGCGAGGCGCGTAGGCGATCAGCGACTCGAGGGCCAGTTGCTCATCCTTGCCAGCCCTGCACCAGCCCGGCCAGTCCACCGCACTGGCGAACGTCCTCTTCGATCCGTTCTCAAACACGACGCGGACGGCGGCCACAGCGCAAGATTAGTGGCGTGGCGCGTCCGCCGATGAGGATGCCGAAGCCTTCCGAACAGGCGAAGGCCGCCTTCACGACGCTCGTGCCGGGAGACCCGGCGATCACGCTCCGGCCGATGTTCGGCAACCTGGCCGCCTTCGTGAACGGCAACATGTTCGCCGGGCTGTTCGGTGACGACCTGTTCGTGCGCTTGCCCGTCGCGGAGGCTCAGCCGATCATGAAATCCGGCGGACGCCCTTTCGAGCCGGTGGCAGGCCACGCCATGTCGGGCTACGTGATGGTGGCGACAGGCTGGCAGAAGAAGCCCGACGCGATTCGCGCGCACATCACGCGGGCGCTGACGCTCACGCGGGCCATGCCCGCAAAGGCCAAGAAACCGACCGCCGCCGCAAAAAGGAAGCGCTGAGCTAGCGCTTCTTCGGCTTCGACTTCTCCTGGGCGGTTTCGCCGTCGGCCGCGGACTGTACCACCACAGCAGCCACTTCGACCGGGGCGGCGGTCTCCGCCGTGGCCGCTGCCTGCGCCATCTCCGCAGCCACCTTCGGCCCCATCGACACGTTGCCGCTGAGGCTGGCACCGTCCTGCATGATCAGGCGCGGCACTCGGACATCGCCGACGATCGATCCGCTGCGGCCGATGACAAGCTTCTTCGACGCAGTGACCGCGCCGTTGACCTGGCCGCTGACGTTCACCTCGCGGCCCGCCACCGTGGCCTTCACGGTCGCCGCCTCGGTCACATCGACGTCGCCCGTGGCTTCGATCTGGCCTTCAAGAGTCCCGCTCACGCGCAGGTTGCCCTCGATGTACAGCTCACCGATGAGCCGGTCGCGCGGTCCGAGCATGACAACGCTGGTCTCGTTTTCGGTCATTGACTTCGCTCCAGTGTCTTGCTGCTTGGGCGTTGGCCTAGCCGCCTGACTGCTCAAAGCCTTCCATCCGGACGTGGCCGTTGAAGCTGGCGCCGTCGTCGATCTGCAGCCTCTTGACCGTCACGTCGCCGCTCCACTTGCCGGACTTGCCGAGAGTGAGCTTCTCACGAGCGGTCAGCACACCTTCGACATCGCCCTTGATGGTCACGTTCGCGCCCTCGATGAGCGCCTTCACGGTCGCGCCGTTGGCAACATCGAAGTTGCCGGTGATCCGGAACTCACCCTCGGCGCGCCCCTGCACGTTGAGGTGGCCGTTGTAGGTGAGCTTGCCTTCGAGGCTGTCGCCGGGCGCCAAGGTGATCTTGTTGGCGCCGTCGCGGCGTGACTCCACGCCGTCTCCACTGGCTTCGATTGGCGCGGTGTCGGCGACCGCGTGCTGCGTGTCCATCAACAACCCCCCGTAGTTAGTGGTCCTCCGCCTCAGACCGAAAGATCAGGATACTCCCGACCGCCTGCAAAACGGCTGCGTTGCCAGGCAACACGGTGTTGCCCCCGAGCTTAGCGCTCGATCAATCCCGCCTCATAGGCCAGGATCACGGCCTGCACGCGATCGCGCAGCTCCAGCTTGTCGAGAACATGTGCCACATGCGTCTTCACCGTGGTCTCGGCGACGTGGAGCTTGGCCGCGATCTCGGCGTTGGTCTGGCCGCGGGCGACCTCCATCAGCACTTCGAGCTCGCGCGCGGTCAGGCCCTCGACGCGTCGCGCGCCACGAGCGGCGCGGTCGGGTCGGTGCGCAAACTCGTCGATCAGCCTTCTCGTCACTGAGGGTGCAAGCAGGGCATCACCGGTGGCGACCACCCGGACGGCGCGTATCAGCTCCTCCGGCGGCGCAGCCTTGAGAAGGAAGGCCGACGCACCGGCCGCCAGAGCGTCGAAGACGTACTCGTCCAGCTCGTAGGTGGTGAGGATCACGACGCGAGTCGAGGAGGAGATCTGGCGCGTCGCCTCGATCCCGTTCATGTTCGGCATGCGGATGTCCATCAGGATCACGTCGGGCTTGTCGCGGCCGGCCATGCGCACCGCCTCCATCCCATCACCGGCCTCGGCTACGACCTCAATGTCGGGCTGCGACTCGACGATCATTCGCAACCCGGCCCGCACCAACGCCTGGTCGTCGGCGATACCGACTCGAATCGTCATGTCACGGGTAGCCGCGCGCGCACTGTGAAACCGCCGAGCGACGACGATCCCGCTCCCAGCTCGCCGCCGAACAGCTCGACGCGCTCGCGCATCCCGATGAGGCCGTGGCCGCTCGAGCCTTCGGCGGTCTGCATCGGTCCCGCGCCGTTGTCGGTCACTGTCAGCACCATGGCCTCCGGCTGGTAGTCGATCACGACCTCGACTCGCGACGCGTTGGCGTGCTTCAGCACGTTGGTGATCGCCTCCTGGACGATGCGGTAGGCGGAGAGATCGAGGGCGGCCGGCAGGGGCCGTACGTCGCCGCTCACCTTCACGGCAACGTCAAGGCCGGCGTCGCGCGCGGGCTGAATCAACCCATCAACCTGAGAAAGGCCGGGCTGCGGCTCCCGCGCGGCACCTTCCGGATCCTTGCGCAGCACGCCCAGCAGCCGGTTCAGCTCAGCCAGTGTGTCGCGGGCCGTGCCTTCGATCGATGCGAGCGCGCTTCCACTCGAGTCGCCAGACATCCTCGCCGCTCCGGCCTGGATCGCGATCAGGCTCACGTTGTGAGCCACCACGTCGTGCAGCTCGCGGGCGATCCGCAGCCTCTCGTCCTCCGCCGCCTGCTCCCGCTCCATGCGGTGCCTGGCCACCAGGTCGGCCATAGCCTGTCGTCGCGAGCGCATGAAGTCGCCGACGACCCACGCCACCAGCGCGGGTGGTCCGAGAGTCAGCGGCGACTCTCGCAGGTTGGTGACCGCAAAGAGCGCGCTGCCAAAGGTGGCCACGGTCACGAACGCGACGAGGACCAGGACCCACATACGTGCGCCGCCGCCGCCGTACGCCGACACCGCGTATACGGCCAGGATGATCGCTCCGTCGGAAGCGGACTGCGCAACCCCCAGGCTGTCGCTCACGAGCACCGCTGCGGCGACGATGGCGACGACCGCGAGCGGCGCGTGGCGGCGCCACCAAAGCGGGATGGACTTGAGCCCGACCAGCACGATGGCGAGCGCCAACAACGGGGCGCCGAGCCGCCCTTCGCCGCCCACCAGGATGGTGAGCAGCCCGGGCACGAGCGTGATCGCGACGAGGAACCCGTCCACGAGCCGCGGCCGGCCGGTGATCCAGGACCACGGCCGGCCGCGCAACGCCTGTCGGGGAGGACGCGTCCCTATGTGACGTCCCTCCGCCACTGGAGGCCGGCGGCGACGACAAGCAGACCAACCACGTAAGCCAGAAGCACGCCCACGGACTGCTCGGTACCGATGGTGAGGGACGGGTGTGGAGAGAACGATTGGAGCAGCGCGATCGAGTTCTGGCCCATGAAGAGGTCGCCGAACCACTTGTACGCGCCGTTGTTGAGCCCGTCGACGAACCTGACCACGATGATCTCCACGCCCAGCAGGTACACGATGCCCACGCCGAGCGCGGCCGCCGACTGCCTGACGAGGGTTCCAAGCGCGAGCCCAAGGGCACCGTTGGCAGCGAAGATGAGCCAGATCGCGCCGGCGCCTTTCGCGATGTCGATGATCGCCGGCCATGAGACGGCGTGTCCCTCGAAGGACGCGACGACCAGGCTGCTGACGGCGCCGACCGCGAAGAGGATCAGCGTCATGAACGCCGCCCAGGCGGCAAACACGATCGTGCGCCCCGCCCAGACTGTCAGCCGGCTTGGGCCCTGCGTGAACAGGGTCTTCATGGTGCCCCACGAGTATTCGGACCCGGCGATCAGGGCGCCGAGCACGATCATCAGCGCTGCCCCGAGCGGATAGCCGGCGCCGAGAACGTTGTTGACGAAATTGTCCGGGTACAACATGGCGATTGAAACCGGGCGATCAGCGCTGCCCGGGTGGGTCGCCTGATACCACAGCACGCTGTAAACGAGCACGACCACACCGCCGACGAGTCCCGAGCCGACTTGAAGCGCCGGTCTCCGAATGGTCTTCCGCAGTTCCGACTTGATGGTTGCGATCATGATCCTTGCTTCTCTCCTGTCAGCTGGAAGAAGACTTCCTCCAGCGATCTCTCGTAGGGCCGCAGCTCGCTGACGCCCACGCCGGCGTTCATGAGCGTCCTGTTGATTTCGACGGACCGGTCGGGCTGTGTCTTGAGGTAAAGCGCGCCGTCGCGGCTGCTCACGACTTCCGGACCGAACATGCGCGTCAGCAGCTCTTGCGCCGCCGCCATCGGCTGCGCGCGAACCAGCACGCCTTCCTCGCCGAGCAAGTCCTGAACCGTCGACTGGCGGACGAGCCTGCCGTTGCTGATCACGCTGACGCGGTCACAGATCTGCTCGACCTCACCGAGGAGGTGGCTCGAGAGCAGGACCGTGCGGTCGCCGTGTCCGATCTCTTTGATGAGCCTGCGCATCTCGGCCATGCCTTGCGGGTCGAGGCCGTTGGTCGGCTCGTCGAGGATCAGAAGATCGGGGTCCTTGAGCAGAGCGGCGGCGACCCCGAGCCGTTGCTTCATGCCCGTCGAGTAGGTGCCGAACTTGCGCCCGGCCCTGGACGCGAGCTCGACGATGTCGAGCACCTCGTCCACGCGTTTGTGGGCGACATTCGCCATGTCGGCCACGACCATGAGGTTCTCGCGGCCCGACAGGTACGGATAGAACCCGGGCGACTCGATGAGCGAGCCGATGCGAGCCAGGCTCCGCGGGTCGCCTGGTGCGTGGCCCGCGACGGTCGCCGTGCCTGAGGTCGGCCGGATGAGGCCGACGAGCATGCGCAGGGTCGTGGTCTTCCCGGCGCCGTTGGGGCCAAGGAAGCCGTAGACCTCGCCACGTCGCACGCTCATGTCAACGGAGTCGACGGCCAGGACTCCGCTGCCATATTTCTTGGTGAGACTGTGGGTCTCGACGATCGTGGTGTTTTCCATGACGATCAAGCTAGGCCGCGCCAGGCGCGGCGTCGTCGGCCGCGCGGCCGATTTTTCAGGTCATCCTTGAGAGCGACGCGGCGGTAGGATGCGGTCTCCCATGAAACGAGCGCCCCGACAGAAATATCGCGGTCAGGCCACCACTCAAACGTGCCCGATTTGTGGCACTCAGTGGCAACCGAATCCGTATACGGTTCGGCGGTCGCCGTACTGCTCGCGCCTTTGCCAGTTCACTGCGATTGCCCGGACAGGAGGGTTCAGAACGAGTCCGCCTTATAGACCGCGCAGCCTACGTCCCGACCTGAGGAACGCACCCAAGTTTTTCGATCCGTCCGCTAGGCCGCGAAGGACATCGGAGGACTAACCGAAACTGTTCTCACGGTTATAAGGCAGGTTCTTTGTGAGCCGAATCATTTGCCGCAACTGCGGCGACGACTTGTCTTACGTCGGCAACGGTTGGATTCATCTTCGACTGCCCATCGCCAAGGCTTGGACGCACCCTGTCGAGCCGGTCGAAGCTGGATCTGGCGACGACCCTGGAGCGTCCGGAGCTCCGGTTTCGGCTCGACCCTACTCCCCGACGCTATCCGACGCCGCGGCGATTCCCCTTACGTTTGATGAGGACGAGCCGCCGACAGATCTGGTCGGGCGGTCCGAGCGACCTCAGTCATAGGTTGCGCCTGTAGGAAAGTCGCACACCATCCGACGATGGTGGTGTTTTCCATGACGTTCACGCTAGGTTTCGTCGCTCTGGCCGTCGTCAGCAGGAAGGCTGAACTTTGGCCTCATCCCTGCGGATGAGGTGCCAGGCCACCATCGCAATCCACGTCCAGCCGGCGATGATCGCGATGCGCTGGAAGAAGCCGGTCGGGGCGTTCGGCATGGCACCGGCCGCGTCCATGGCCGAGAACGTGGTGCTTGCGATGAACGTGACGATCATGAGCAACCCGACGCCAAGCGAGTACCAGGACCAGCGAGGCGATCGCCGGCGCGCGAACCACGCCGCCATCACGAAAGCGGCGGCCGGCAGCGTGCTGAATGCGACCAGGCCCGCGAAGCCGTGGACCATGCCATGTGCGGTGTGCACGATCGGCGCGCTTGGCGGATAACCGAGCGCCGGATCGGTCGAGAAGATGCCGGCCACCACGAGCGCGGTTCCAAAGAGCGTGAGCAGGATCGGTGCGGCAACCGAGCGGGTGGCGAGCCGCAACCCGAACGCGAACGCCAGCACCAGGGTCCCGCACGCCAGGAAGTTGACCACCTGCACCCAGCCGCCGGGGCCGGTGGCGAGCTGGCTCACGTAATGCCGCCACTGGCTGTAGCCCGGTCGGGTGAAGCCCTCGACAAGGAACACGACGATGAACAGCAGGGGTCCGACGACTCCAGCGTAGAGAAGCAACTTTTTCATGGTTGCAACCTATGGTCCGGGGGACTCGCCGTCGTCATAACGCGTGGTGATCTTCCGCGTCATCCTTAAGGACGATGCACCACCAGCACTCGCACGGCGACGTTGGGCGGTTCGACGAATGGGCGCCGACCTACGAGCGGCACTGGATGCAACGGCTTATCTTCGACCCGGTCCAGAAAACCCTGCTCGACCTGGCCGCGGCCGAGGTGCCACGGCCGCGCGCGATTCTGGATGTCGGCTGCGGCACGGGCAAGCTGCTGCGGACCACGGCGCAGCGATTCCCCGCCGCCCGCTTGGAAGGCGTAGATGCCGCGCCGCAGATGGTCCGCACGGCGATACACATGCTGTCGCCCGGCTCGTCTATCAACGTCCAGGAGGGGACAGCAGAATCGCTTCCCTTCCCAGACGGCCAGTTCGACCTCGTGTTCAGCACCATGACCTTCCACCACTGGGCCGACCAGCCGAAAGGTGTGAGCGAGGTTGCGCGTGTGCTTTCGCCCGATGGCCGGTGGCTGCTCGCAGACTTCATCGGCAAGGGCGTCGTCAGGCGGGTGACCCAGCTCTTGCGGATGCACCGATTCTTCGATCGCGGCCGCCTCGATGCGTTGCTGGCCGCCAACGGCCTCGTCGTCGTGGCGGTGAAGCCGGCCGGGTGGCTGGGCAGGAGCGTGCCGGTGCTCGCGATTGGCAAGGTCAGTTAAGGCGCTTGCCCGTCCGTCAGGCGATCGTTGAGCTTACGGAGCAGCCGCATAAGCTCCTCCATCTCGCCTCGGCTGAGCAGCCGGCTCCACCTCTCCTGGACGCGCGCGACATTGCGACGAGCAGGCACTTCGGAATCCAGCGCCTTTTTGGTTCGCCGCACGATCTTGGCTCGACCGTCCCGCGGGTCGGGCGTCACGGTCACGTAGCCGTGTTGTTGCAAGTAGCTGACAAGGGCGCCCATTGACTGCTTGGTCATGCCGGCGCGCTCGGCCAGCTCGCTGATTCGAACGCTCTCCGAGCCCAAGCCCATGAACACAGCCGAGTGAGCCGGCCGTAAATCAGCAAAACCGTCAGCCACCATGAGCTGGTTGACCTCGGCCGCCAACGCCTGCAGTGGTTGCCGGAGCAGCACACCCAGCATTCGTCGGTCGGGCCCGCTCTGGGACACGCTTGACAGATTATAGTCAGTCTCCTTACTATCTGCCGGATGGTCAGGAGGCTTACTAAGACTCCCTGCGACACCGCCGCCCTTCAAGTCAAGGAGATCGCCGGCATGGCACGTTCGAGCGAGTTGGCCGATCACTTTTTCACCGCTCACGCGGAGTTCTTCGAGTTTGTGAAAGGCGCCTCCCCGGAGCAGTGGCGCGTCAAGGGCATCAACCACCCGAAGATCAGGGTCGGAAACGAGGACGAGGGGCGCCCGGTCGGGGTGATCGTGCACCATGTCGCCTCTGGTTACCTGAACAATCGACTCCGCTGCGAGGCCTGGATCAACGGCAGGGACCTCGAGCCGCCTGGACCCGAGACGAATCGGCGCCACGCCGCCGACCATCCAGACCCGGACCAGGTCGAGACACTTCGTTTCCTGGAAGGGGAAGCAACAGCCCTGCACGGCTTCATCGGCGGTTTGAGCGACTCCGAGCTGGCCGCAGGAGGAGCGTTCATCAACGGGTCGACGACGGTCGAAGACCTCGTCGGACGGAGATTGCCGTTCCATATCAGATGGCACCTGGGCTCAATACAGGCGACGTGGGCAGCCATGGAACCTGGGATGGCAGTTCCGACGTATTCGGCTAGGAGGGTGTCATGAGAAGCCGTTTCCTTGGAGTACTGCTGTCCACGGTTGCCTTATTGGCTGTCGGTGCGAACCCGGTGGCGGCCGCGCAGGGCGGTACGTTCAACTCCATCGATGTCCCGGGCGCCGTGTTCACCAACGTCCACGGGATAAGTCCTACGGGGGATGTCATCGGCGAATTCACCTCGGTGGATGGAGTGCGTCACGGTTTCCTGCTGCACGACGGCGTATTCACGACGATCGACTACCCCGGCTCGATATTCACCAACGCCAACGGCATCAGCCCGACGGGCGACATCGTCGGCAGCTACAAGTCCTCCGACCGGAAGAAGCACGGGTTCTTGCTGAGGAATGGCAGCTTCACCACGATCGATGTCCCAGGCGCCATCCTCACCCTCCCGACGGGGATCAACTCCAGCGGGGTTGTCGTCGGCGCATACGACAGCCCTGATGGCAAGCGCCACGCATTCGTGCTCGATGGCGGCCAGGTGAACGCGATCGACTACCCCGGCTCGGTCTTGACCTGGGCGTTTGGAATCAATCCGCAAGGTGATGTCGTCGGCCTTTACATGGATGCAGCTGGCAATTTCCACAGCTTCTTGCGAACCAAGGACGGCCTTTCGTCGATCGCGATCCCAGGAGCCATCGAAACCGATGCTTATGGGATCAATGCGTCCGATGCGATCGTTGGCTCTTACATAAGCGCCGACGGAGTTGAGCACGGTTTTGTGCTCGCGTCGGGTTCAGTAACAACCGTCGACTTCCCGGGATCGATCGATACGATCGTGTTCGCCACCAACCCAGAAGGCGGGATTGGGGGTCTCTACGCGGATGCCAACGGCAACGGCCACGGTTGGATCCAGTCCTAAGGATCTTCAACCCAGGGTTTTTGGAGCGGGCGATGGGAATCGAACCCACGTAACCAGCTTGGAAGGCTGGCGCACTGCCATTGTGCTACGCCCGCGTTTGGCGCCTGGTGACTCGACGCTCGGATCCCAAGCAAGGCTAGCGAAAACGCCCGGCTAGGCCTTGCGTCGGCGCGACCGTTCGGGAAGGTTGTCTTTCTCGAGCCGCCGGCTGTAGGCCTGGTATAGGAAGAGGCCGGCCAGGCCACTGACAACCACCACGATGGTCGCGACAAACCAGACATGCCAGAGCGCGGCGCCGAATCCGATCACTGCGCTGCCTTGACCGACAGCCCCGGCCATGACGAAGTACCACGGGGCGGACGCGTAGCGGCGCCCACGCTGAAGCTCGGTCAGCATGCTCAGGACCGCGAGCAGCGGCATGGCGATGACGAGGGCGACGAGGGCGATCCGTGAAGGAACGTCGTTCGCACCGGCGCCGACTAGTGTCGCAACAAGGTAGATGCAGAGCACGATCAAGCCCACGTTGACGAGGGTTGCCTGGTTGACCCACTCGGAGTGGACGACATAGCGCCCGCGCTCGTCCGCGGTGAGCTCGTCGAGCGACGGAGGCGGCCCCTCCTTCACGTCGACAAGGATATGGCCGTCCCGCACGAATCTGGACGGTGGCCCGTACGGGCTTACATGCAGGGCCAGCAATCCGGACCCGCCTGGTAACTATCCCGAATTCATGACGACCGCGAAGATCGGCGAGACGACCACTGACAATATGCCGGCGATAGCACCAAGGCGCACGGCAAGCCACGCATCAGATCCCGGCACTCTGGAGCGCAGGCCGAGCGCAATGGCCAGGGCCGGCAGAGTCAAAGCTCCAAGAGCAGCTGCGAACACCAGAGCCACACCGATACCGGGCTTGGTGGACAAGAGCTTGACGCTGGCAGGGATCATCGCGAGCATCCAGGCGCCCAGGAGCCAGCCGAAGAGAAGCGCGAGCACTCCGACGACGACCCCTGGTGTCTCCGATTCCGTCCCGTCCGAGAGCAGGATCGACAGCACCATTCGGACGACACCCGTCATTGCCAGGAGCACGACCATCGGTATCAGCGGCACCAGCAATAGAGATCGAGCGAGGCTCGCGATTCCTGTCGCGACCAGCAGCGACAGGCCGGCTGCCACCCAAAGCCAGATCTCCGGCAGATGGCTCAGGACGCTGCCTAAGCGGCCCGTTGATGCGGGCTCGGCTCTTCGTGACCGTAGTGTGGGTGGCAGCGTAGGTGACCACGCATGCGGCTCTGGCCGACCGAGCTCCGATTCGGGCAACCAGGGCGTCCCAATCTCGGGCGTATGACTCTGACGGTCCTCCCGGTCTGGCATCTTGGAGGTCGAGCTCGGCAAGCGAATCATAGGAGCATCGGCCCTGTCTCAAGGCTTCTCCGGCCTGGCAAGCAGGAGTGGCCCGTACGGGCTTCGAACCCGTGATCTCCGGCTTGAAAGGCCGGCGTCCTAGTCCACTAGACGAACGGGCCGGGCCTGAACGATTGTGCCGGAACGCAGATTGGATGGTGGGCGGCGAGGGTTTCGAACCCCCGACCTCCAGCATGTCAAGCTGGCGCTCTTCCAACTGAGCTAGCCGCCCGTGGCGAGCACGTCCGCGGCTCTCCGAGCGCGTGCTGCGGAATCAATATTCTAAGTGGCGGTGCCCGAATACATCGGTCGCAGCATGCGCCGCGTCGAGGACCGGCGCCTCGTCACCGGGCAAGGGCGATACGCCAACGACATCAGGCCCGACGGCGCACTCCACGTCGCGTTCTGCCGCTCGCCCGTGCCGCACGCGCGCATCCGCGCCGTTGATCGCAGCGGAGCGACCGAGCTGCCGGGCGTCGTAGCGGTCTGGACCGCCGAGGACCTGCCCGAGATCGCCGCCGGTCTCAGTGATTTCGGCCCGCCCGGTCTCGAGCAGCGCGGCCGGCCGATCCTGAACCGGGACGAGGTCAACTACGCAGGCGAGGCGTACGCACTCGTGGTGGCCGAGACCAGCTACGGCGCGCAGGACGCCGCCGAGGCCGTGCTGGCAGAGCTTGAACCGCTGCCTGGGGTGGCCGGCGGGCTGAACGCGATCGCCGACGGCGCGCCCCTCGTCCACGGCGACATGAAGAGCAACATGGCCAACTCATCGCCGACCCAGTTCGGAGACGTCAAAGGGGCGTTCGCGTCCGATTCGGTCGTCGCGAAAGTGAGCCTCAAGACCGATCGCGTCGCCGGTGCCGCGATGGAGCCGCGCTGCGTCACCGCCTCTTACGACGCCAAAACCGAAGGTCTGAAAGTCTGGACGTCAACGCAGACCATCTTCGGCGTCCGCAACGCCATCGCGTCGATCGCGGGGTTGCCCGAGGAGAAGGTTCGCGTCATCGCCGAGGACGTGGGCGGTGGGTTCGGCGCCAAAGGCATGGTCTTCCCGGAAGAGGTGCTGATCGCGCTCGTCGCATGGCGCCTCAAGAGGTCCGCGACGTGGACCGCCGCCCGCAGCGAGGACGGCGCCACCACCGCGCAGGCGCACGGCAGCGC
>DASYXY010000054.1:0-27185 GCA_035934385.1 Candidatus Dormiibacterota bacterium | reverse complement strand
GTTTCGGCCGGTTTGGCGATCGCGCACCAGCAGACGGCAACCTTCATCACGGCCGCCATATCGCTCATCCCGCTGGCGGCGCTGATCGGGTCCGCGACCGAGCAGCTTGCCATCCACATCGGCCCCCAGCGCGGCGGCCTTCTGAACGCAACCCTCAGCAATCTGACCGAGCTGATAGTGGGCGTGTTTCTGATCGGCGCCGGCGAATTCACGATCGTCAAGGCGACGCTGATCGGCTCCATCATCGGCAATGCGCTCCTGGTGCTCGGCGCGTCCTTCGCTGTAGGAGGCAGCCGGCACAAGAGCATGTCGTTCAGCGCCGACGCCGCGAGCGTCCATTCGTCGTCACTCCTCCTGGCCGTGGCCGGCCTGCTCGTGCCTGCTCTGCTCGTCGTCGGCACTCCGACCGTGAGCTTCAACCAGCGCGAAGCGGTGAGCATCGCGGTCGCCGGGGTGCTTGTCGTCATGTACTTGGCGGCTCTCGCCTTCATGCAGATCACCCACTCGCATCTCTTCCACGTGCCGGCGCGAGAGGAGACTGCACGGTGGTCGGCCCTGCTGGCGCTGGTCCTGCTCGCGATCGCCGCCGGCGTCGTTGCGCTGGAGTCTGACCTTCTCGTGAGCTCCCTGCGCCCGGCGATCAAGGCGCTGGGGATCCCCACGTTGTTCGTCGGCCTGATCCTGATCCCCGTGGCGGGAAACGTCGCCGAGAATGCGGCCGCGGTCTTCTTCGCCGTCAAGAATCGGCTCGACATCACGATCGAGATCGCGTTCGGCTCGTCCACCCAGGTCGCGCTGTTCGTGGCGCCGCTGCTGATCTTCATCAGCCTCCTGCTGGGGCGGCCGATGGACTTCATCTTCAGCGGTTTCGAGATCACGATCGTGGCGCTCGCCACACTCATCGTGACGCTCGTCACCATCGACGGCCGGACCAACTGGCTCGAAGGCGTCCAGTTGCTCGGCGCCTACCTGGTGATCGCGATCACGGCGTACTTTCTCACCGGGTGACGACCCTCGTCCGCAGCCGCAGCGGCGCCCTCCTCGGTGCGCTCTCGGTGTCCACGGTCGCGACCGGTGTCATGTTCATCGCGATACCGCTCGAGCTGCGCGCCCTGCATGCGAGCCCGCGCGACATCGGCATCACGCTGGCGATGTTCGGGCTCGGAACCTTTCTGTTCGAGTGGGTCTGGGGGGCGATCGCCGATCGGGTGGGCTATCAGTGGCCTCTCATCGTCTCCATGGTTCTGTTCGGAGGCGGCGTCTTCCTTCTGGCACGGTCGACCACCGTGCCCTTCATCGCCGCCAGCTACCTGCTCACGTCCGGGATGCTCGTTTCGGTCGGACCCGTCGGCCGGTCATTTCTCGGCACGTCGCTTCCGCCGAACCTGCGCGCCACGGGGCTCGCAGTCCTCTCGGCGGAGTGGCTCCTGGGCGACGCGATCGGCGCCGGCGCCGGAGGTTTGCTCCTCGAGCACGTGCCGACCCGCGACGTGCTCTACATGGCGTCGGTCCTGCCGCTCATATCGGCCGGCCTGCTGGTGCTCGTGTTCCGCGGATACAGCGAGACGCATGGGCGGAGCACCTGGACCGATGAGGACGTGCGGGTCGAACATGAGCGCACCGGGCCAGGCGTGGTCCGCGTGCTGCTCGTGACCGCCGCGATCATGATCCTGTTCCAGATCGGGTTCGCGGGCGAGACCGCGTTCCTGCCGCTCCTGGTCACGACCCACCTGAACCTGTCGGCGGCGACGGCCGGCACTGCGCTGTTCGCCGCGGGAGTCTTCGGCGGCCTGACGCTGGTGCCCGGCGGCCTCGCCTCCGATCGCTGGGGCCGGGGCGCGGCCATGGTGGCCGGCGCCGTCCTGTCCGCGGTCGCGTTCGCGCTCTACGCGATCGCCGGCATTTTCGGCGTCGTCATCGCGGCCGCGGCGCTGCGCGCGGTGGGCTCGTCGCTCATCTGGCCGGCCGCCACCGCGTGGATCTCCGAAGCCTCACCTCGGCGCCGGCATGCGCTGGTGATGGCGCTCTTCGGCGAGTTCGAGAACCTGGGCATGTTTCTCGGACCGGTGATCGGCGGCATCGCTTGGTCGATCGCCGGGATCCAGGCGGCGTTCGCCGCTTATGCCGTGGCGGCGCTCTTGGCGGCGGGAGTCTCGCTGTTCGCTCGACGTCTGACCCGCTAGTCGAGACAGGTGGGGCAGATCGGAACAAGCCTCACCAGCACGTGGACCGGAACGTTGCCGGCCGCGCCGGCGCCGAAGCGGAAACGAACAACCACCCGCTCGCCGGTGGGCGGCCGATCGCCATGCGCTCCATCTCCAAAAGAGACATAGCCGTCGGCGCGCACTGAAACTATGTAGCCGCCCGACTGCAGGCCGGAGAAGAACGCGTGGCCGCCGCCGTTGGTGACGGCGCGGTAGACGACGCCCGTCACGATGGGCTTGTCGGGATCACCCTCGACAAAGTTCACGCTAACCTCGGCGCCCGGGACAGGCCCCTCTGTCGCCGCATCGATGACGCGCACAAAGATCGCGGGCGTTTTCGTGGCCGCGACTTCTGAGCGCGCGGACGCGGGCGTAGACACCA
Organism: Candidatus Dormiibacterota bacterium; assembly: GCA_035934385.1. Classification (GTDB taxonomy): domain Bacteria; phylum Chloroflexota; class Dormibacteria; order Dormibacterales; family Dormibacteraceae; genus CF-118. The sequence continues at coordinate 24,599 of DASYXY010000054.1, read as the reverse complement.
AGCACAGGAGTGCTGCGAGTGCGAGAGGGGCGAGGAGCGTCCGTGGACGCACAGGTAAGCGGCTAGACCTTGAAGTTGAAGACCATCTGGTCGCAGTAGAGCTGGGCGGTCACGTGTCGCACGGTGCTGCTGCTGAGTGTGAGAGCGTCGGGATCCAGCGCGAAGATGCCAACCCCGGAAAGGTCCAGCCGGAACAGCTCGGTCTTCTGGTCTGAAGCCAGGAACGAAAGGCTGCCTCGCTTCTCGTTGTCCGGCCCGTTGTTGCCCTTGATGACGAAGTCCTCGTGCCAGAGGAAGAAGTCTTTGGACTGCGATTCCACGACCCTCAACTTGAGATTGGGAATGTCGATCTTGACCAGCTCTGGCCTGGAGGCTCCGATATCTGTCTCCTGCGTCGCGAAGTCCCACTTGGAGTTGATCGGGTCGATGCTCGTTACGAAGTTGGTGTTCACACCATTGAGCGTGAGCTTGAAGTTGCTGACCAGCAACTTGCCCTGAAAAACGTTTGGGCCGGGCGGGATGAGCGAGCCGGTGGTGGTGGACCGCCGGGTGAGCTCGGGCTGGAACTTGATTGTTATCTTGGCCACTTCCTTCGACGCGGCGTCGAGCGCCGGGAAGCCCACCTCGGTGATGACTGCGCCGGAGAAATCCGTCTTGGTGAACAGCTTGAAGTTCTCATTGGCGCCGGCGATCGAGCCACTCATGGCTACCGGCTGGCCGCTGAACGCCTCCTTGATCCAGCCGTAGAAGGCCTTGCTCATGCCGGTGCCGGCGGTGATCGTGATGTCCTCGTACTTCACGCCGGCGAGGTGCTTCCGGGCGACGAAGTCGGGGCCGACCTTCTCGACCACCACGTCCCCGGTCGCGTTGCCGCCCTCGGCGGAGGAGATGAAGCCTGCCGCTGACTCACCCAGGGTGAGCTGAATGTGCCCGACCTTCTGCACGGCCGGCACAAGATCTCGAGGGGCGGTAGCCGATTCTCGTTCCATGGCGAACACGGGCTTCCAGGCGCCGACGGCAAGCGCCACCCCGGTCAGACCGGCCGCGCCGGCTAGGAAACCACGACGATCGAGCTTGCTTTCCGACACTTCGATCCCGCCCTGTAAATCGAGCTCGCCTGCTGGCGCGATCCTAATACAGAACCGGCGTCACTGCCTCATGTTGGCAGCAGGAAACCCAGCTCGACCATGCGGCGGACGGACCGCAGCGCAGCCACCTCGACGTCCTCTTGCTCCGTGCCGAGAGCGGTGGTCGCGGCCGCCGCCTCGCTGATCGCTTCGCGGAGGGTGCGGGAGCCATCCAGCCGGGTCACGAGATACGCGTTGAACGCGTCCACGTTGGCCCGGAAGGCCAGTCCCTCGGTCAGGCGCAGCACCGCCTGCTCAACCGTATATGAGCCTTCGCTGCACACCAGTGCCTGCTCGAGCCTGTGCGACCTGACGAGCTTGAGCTTCTGGTCGAGGAGCGCGCGCTTGTCCGGCATCGCCGACAGCAGGTCCTGGGCCGCCATCATGCGGAGCAGATGCTCCCCGGCCGGCTCCACCATCGGGTCCGGCAGCTCCTCGGCACGGACCCAGTTGTGCTCCGACCGCCGCCGACGCAAGACAGTCGCGCCGTATGCGACAGCGTCGAAACCGAGCCCGGTTATGTAGCTCGTCCACCTCTCGATGCCGCGGTCGTACGCCTGCAGGTTGGAGGGGGCTAGCTGCTGGTGCCAGCTGGCCGAGTGCAGAAGCGCCGGCTGGGAGACCTGGTGCAGGATCCAGGCATCGCAGCCACTCCCCTCGAGCCACTGGCGCGGGGTCGCGTCCCAGTCATCGCCCGCCTTGCGGCCCCAGCTGATCAGGACCGTCGCGTTCGCACCATCACGGAGCGCGCCGGCCACCTCTCGCAGCACCTTGCGGCTCAGCTCGTCGCCGCGCATGCCGCCGTCGCGGAACAGGAGGCTCGCCTCCGGAGAGATCACAAACGGTGGATTCGTGACGACGAGATCGAAGGCCTCGCCGGCGACCGGCTCCATGAAGCTGCCCTCGCGACACTCGATGTTGTCGACTGCGTTCAGCCTCGCGTTGAACTCCGTGAAGCGAATCGCGAGCGGGTTGACGTCGGTGGCGATGACCCGGCTCGAATGGCGCGCGGCGAACAGGCTCTGGAAGCCCGATCCGCAACCGAGATCGAGTGTGAGATCCACCGGCCGGCGGATGGTCAGGTTCGCGAGGTTGATCGAAGAGCGAGTTACACCCATCACGTGATCGCGCTCGACCGCCGCGATGTCGGGCACGCGGCTGCATGCAAAGAGGAAGTCTTCGTACGGAGTGATCCGGATGGAGCCTTCGATCTGTTCGCCGCTTTCGCGCACCACGCCGAGGTGCTCCGCGCTATCGAGCGAAAGCGGCGCCAGGGCAGCGGCCGCGTCACCGGCGGCGACTGGTAGCCCTAGCACGAACAGCCGGATGAGGGTCGAAAGCGGTTGGCCAGCCGGCAGCTGGCGTTTCAACAGCACGGACTGGGTGGGATCCGGCTGCAGGTGCTGGCGGTCGCCGCCAAGCACCTCAGCCACCTTCGCGCTGTTGTATCCGGCGGACCACATGGCCGAGCGGAGCTGCGCGATGCGTGCGGGGTCGTCCCGCAGGCCGTGGCGGGCGGCGGTCGCCATCAGGCCTCAGATTCTGACGGCTAAGATCGGATGCGGCCGCGTGATGGGAGACCAATCGCAACAGCCGGCGACGACCTGGTTGCTCTCGCTTTACCGGACCGAGCGCGACCCGAACGGCCACCTGGTCATCTCGACTGCCTCACCGCTTGGCCCGATCCTCGGCTGCGCCATCCCCGCCGCCTTCGGCGCGCTGCTCACGCTCACGTTTCGAGCGGCGGGCGCGAGCGCCCTGCTGGTGCTCTTCGCGTTGATCGTGGTCGGCGTGCTCGCCTACAACGGCTCGCGCATCTGGATCTGCGGGCCGGGCACGATCCAGCCTTCGCACGCGTTCTGGGGCGCGCGGCTCCGCTCCGGCGCGACACGCACCGCCCGATCGGTCGTCCTGCGACGCGAGCTCTGGCGGGCGGACGCAGGCAGCACCGACACAGTTTTCGTGGCCGACGACTCGTTGCGGCGACTGAAGGTTTTGAGCGTCCACAACTGGGCGGGTCGCGAGTCGCGCATCGCGAGCGGGGGCATGGGGTCGCTCGCGCGCTCGGGGCCCGTCGTCCTCAGTGCGCCATCGCCTCTCCGCCCGTGGGCCAACGAGACGCTGATGCCGGCTGTCAGCGAGGCCGTGAGCGAGCTCGCCGAGATTCTTCAGCACGAGCTCGCCGTGCCGGTGGTGTACGAATGCGAGCAGATCGGAGCGAAGCCCCGCGGCCGCTGAAACCAGGAGCCGGAACCGCCCCGCTGGTGTACGAATAACACTGCGTTGCTCTGGATAAACCTCGGCCTGATCTGCCTGATCGGGGCACTCCTGATTGCTTTGGCGGCGCTGCTGCAACCGCGCCTTGCCGCTGTGGGCCGAGTGCTCACGACGCTCGGGCTCCAGCTGGGGGGCGTGCTCGTCGTCACATGGCTGCTGGTCGAGCGAGGCCAGGCGATCTCACGCGCGCTGCCGCCGCCACCCGGGACCGAGTCCACGATCTTCGCCCAGATCGAAATTCCCGCTGTCGCGTCGCTGCTCCTGGCACTGGTGGCGCTGTTCTGGGGCACCGGCTTCGGCATCGCCGGCGCGGCGTTCGCGGTGGGTGCGAAGCGCCCGAGGCTGGCGCTCGTGCTCGGTGCGATCAGCCTGATCTGGGTGATCCCGACCTTCCTGCTCGCGATCCTCGCGCAGGACTTGCAGACGCAGATCTACAACATGCTCCAGGTCAACGTGACGGGCGGCTACGCCCAGTTCTCCGCGGGCCAGCTCGCGTGGAGCGCGGCAGTGCTCGCGATCCGGCCAGCGGCTTACGCCTACCGGCAGTGCTCGATCCTCATCGCGGATCAGTCGCGCCAGATGTTCGTGCGGACGGCGCTGTCCAAGGGACTGCCGTGGGGAATGATCGTCCGCCGTCACATCGTTCGCCCTGCCGCTGCAGGAATCCTGCGTACGGCCTCCGCTTCGATCCGGTTGATGTTCGGCTCGCTGCCGCTCGTCGAGTTTTTCTTCGGGTATCCGGGCCTTGGCGAGCTGCTCCTGCGCTCGCTTGGCGTCTCGTCGGGCCTGGCCACGCAGCCACCTGATCCTGGCCTGGCCATCGCGTCGGCGGTCGTGCTCGCGTCGATCCTGGCGGTGCTCGAAGCAGTGCTCAGGGTGCTGATGCAAAAAGCGGACCCAAGGGTGGCGGAGCAGGAACTGGAGGCCGCGGCCTGAGATGAGACTCCGCTCGCGCATCCTGGGCATCCTCGGCGCCGTCATCCTGGTGGGCCTTGCCGCGCTGGTGGTGATCGGCGCGCGCATCCCCGACTTCTGGGCCACGCACGTCTGGGCCGGCGGCTTCATCAACAACACGGCCACGCTGACGCCGTTCCCTGCCTTCAGCCAGGTGGAGGTCTTCGCCCTCGACGACCCGAACTTTCACCAGACGCACTACTACCTGCTCGGCTCTGACGCGGGCGGGCGCGACCTCTTCGCGCTGGTGGCGAAGGGCGCGCTGCCCTCGGTCACGCTCGTCGCGCTGGCGCTGGTGGCGCGGATGGTGATCGGACTGATCGCGGGCTTCGGGATCGCGTCAGGAAACACCGCCTTTCGCGCCGCGGCGCGCGCGGCGGGCGGCTGGATCGCGGGCTTTCCTTACCTTGCGCTGGCGGTGCTGGTCATCCAGGCGTTCACGGGCGGGCCGAGCACCATCGCGCAGCCCAGCGTCGTGCGCACCCTCGCTTTCGTGATCGCGATCAGCGTCGTGGGCTGGCGCGACGTCGCGGAGGTCGTCGCCGGCCGCATCGAGTGGGTGCAGTCGCAGCCGTTCTCGATGGGCGCGCGAGCGGTTGGCTCGAGCGGGCTCGACTTCTTCGGCCGCCACGTTTGGCCGTACCTGCGGCCGGCGTTGATGGTGGAGCTGTCCTTCCAGGCGGCCGCCGTCCTCGTGCTGCTCGCGGAGCTCGGATTCCTGCAGTACTACCTCGGTGGCTTCACCGCATACAGCGAGGACACGCAGGGCGTTCCCGGCTTCCACCTCGCCAACACGCCTGAGCTCGGCCAGCTGCTTTCGGACGTGCGCCTGTACGCACTGCGAAACCAGTTCTTCCCGGTGCTCGTGCCGGCTGCGGCGCTGGCTCTTGCCGCGCTCGGATTCGAGATCATCGGCCGCGCGTTTCGCGGCAGGGCCGACCTTCCCACGTGAAAAAGATCAGAGCAGTGCTGCTCATCCTGCCCGTGCTGTGCGCCTGCCAGCTTTCCTTCTCGACAGTCGGCAGCTGGACCAGGGAAACCGGGCCGCCCGCGGTGCTTACGACGAACAACGTCATCCCGCTGGCGGACGGCAGAGTCGCGGTCTTCAGCTGGACGCAGGCCAACGGGGAGCCATCCAACCAGACGTCGGTTTACGACCCGGCCTCGGGATCATGGACGAAGGGAGCCCCCGCGCCTGGCCCCGCACTCGCCGACGTGGTCACGCCGCTGCCCGACGGGACCGTTCTGGTCGAGGGTGGGCGTGATGCCACGGGCAACCTCCTTGGCGAGACCTGGATCTACGACCCGGTGCGCAACACCTGGAGCCAGGCCGGCAGCGTCAACGTGCCGCGCGCCTTTCCGAGCTACGCGGTGTTGAGCGACGGGCGCCTGCTCATCGCCGGCGGCGACGTGCTGCTCGCCCAGCCCGAGCAGACGCCCACTGGAGTCACGAACTTCAAGCCGACAGGGAACGCGGAGATCTACGACCCCCGCACCCGGAATTGGTCGCAAGCCGGCCAGCTGGGCGCTGTCCGCGACGGGATCAGCCTAGTGCCGGTCGCCAACGGCGCCGCCATCGCGGCGGGCGGATGCCAGGGGGCGGCGGGCTGGTCGCCGCCGTCCGCAACGGTCGAGCTTTACGACCCCGATGCCAATGCCTGGACACCCACGACTTCGATGCCGCTCCCCGTGTGCGGAGCGGCTGGTGTGGGCCTGCGCGACGGCCGGGCGCTGGTCGTGGACCAGTACACGTTCGCGGGGGTCCAACGCTACTTCTACAACTCGAGCGACGACGCGTTCCTGTACGACCCCAAGACGCGTGCGTGGACGCTCTCCACCGGTCTCGCGGGTGGGGGCACCGCGACGGTGATGCTCACAGACGGTCGCGTGCTCGTGCCCGAGTTCCGGCAGGGCGCGACCAAGGGCCGGATTTTCCAGGAGCTCGTCGGCGGCCAGATCTTCGACCCGGCCACGAACCAGTGGAACTACGTCAGCACGACGGCCGTGGAGCTGCCGCTTGTCTACCTGTACCAGGGCGCGCTGCAGCAGGTCGCCGTGGCGCTGCCGAACGGCACCGCCCTCGTGATCATGGAGACGGAGTCCCTGACGTTCAATCCGAACGTGGCGCCCTCGGCGACCCAGGTGCTCGACAGCACCGGCCTCACGTTCGAGCTTGCCGGTGCCGCGCTCGTGATCGTGGTGCTGATGCTGCTCGCCTACCGCCGATCGATCCGGACCGATCCGATGAAGCTGGCATGATCGGCTTCCGTTGTATGCGCGTCTTCTAAAGAACACACGCTTCGCCAAGCTGCTGGCGGGACAGTCCGTCAGCGTGCTCGGTTCCGCGGTCACGCAGATCGCACTGCCCACCATCGCGGTCCTCGTGCTGCACGCGGGTCCATTCGAGCTCGGAATCCTCATCGCGCTACAGCGCATCCCGTTCCCGGTGCTCGCGCTTTTCGTCGGCGTGTGGATCGACAGGCTGCCGCGCAGGCGGGTGATGATCGTCGCCGACATCCTGCGCGCCGCCGCCCTCTCGACGGTGCCGATCAGCTACGGGGCGGGCTTCCTCGGACTGCCGCTGCTCTACGCGGTGTCAGTCGTGACGGGCGTCCTGACCATATTCTTCGACCTGGCCTATCTCTCGTACGTGCCAGAGCTGGTGGACCGCGAACGGCTCAGCGACGCCAACTCGGCGCTGCAGATGAGCGGCTCGGTAGCCGGCCTTGCGGGACCGGGCCTCGGCGGACTGCTGATCCAGGCGGTCGGTGCGGCGCTCGCGATGGGCGTCGACGCCGCCTCGTTTGTCGTCTCGTTCCTGAGCCTGCTCTGGATGGGGCGGGACAAGGTGGCGACCCAAAAGCGCGAGTCGCAGGGGATGTGGAAGGACCTGCGCGAGGGCTTCGCCCACGTGTTCGCGAATCGGGTGCTGCGCACGCTGCTCATCGTCTTTGGCGTTGTGATCCTTTGCGCGCACATGCTGGAGCCGAACCTGTACCCGTTCGCCTACTCGAGCCTCCACTTCACGCCCGCGATTCTTGGATGGATCCTCAGCGTCGAGGGCGCCGCCGCCGTGGTCGGTGCGTTCTTTACGCCGCGGATCATCGGCCGTTTCACAGCAGGCTGGATCCTGGCCGTCACCGGAGTGATCTCGGGCGCGGTGTTCGTCGTGTTGTCCTTCGCGGCTGCCGGCCCCAGCATCCTCATCGTCGGGGGCGCGCTCATCTTCAACGGGCTGATCGACCCGGTGAACAACGTCACGCAGTGGTCGCTGCGCCAACTGCTGACGCCTGATCACCTGCAGGGCCGGATGAACTCGATCTTCCGGACCGTGTACTGGGGCGCGTGGCCGGCCGGCAACCTCATCGGCGGCTATCTCGGTAGCCTCCTTGGAGCCCGGACGACGATCTTCGCGGCCGGGCTCCTCTTCAGCGGCCTCAGCCTGGTGTTCCTGGTGGCCACGCTGCGCAAGGCGTCGCTCGCTGCTCCCGCGTCAGAGACGAAGATAGAGCCCGCGTGATCGACAACCTCATCGCTGGGGAGCACCGACCCGCGGCCGCGGGCACTGGCTCGCTGCCGGTCTTCAACCCCGCCACCGGCGAGGTCATCGACCACGTACCGCTCTCCGGTGCCGGCGAGGTCGACGCGGCCGTTCGCTCTGCATCGAACGCCTACGCGCATTGGTCGAAGACCCCGGTGATGGAGCGTGTGCGCCTGATGTTCCGTTTCAAGGCGATCCTCGAGGAGCACTTCGAGGAGCTGGCCGCGCTGGTCACCCGCCACCACGGCAAGACTCTCGACGAATCGCGAGGCGAGGTTCGCCGTGGCATCGAGGTCGTGGACTTCGCGTGCGGCGCGCCCACGCTGCTGCAGGGGCGCACACTCCGCGATGTTTCAGGCGGCGTCGACCAGGACCTGTACCGCTACCCGCTCGGCGTGTGCGCCGGCATACCGCCGTTCAACTTTCCGGTGATGATCCCGCTCTGGATGTTCCCGCTCGCGGTGGTCGCAGGGAACACGTATGTGCTGAAGCCTTCCGAGCGCACGCCCCTCGGCGGCCTGCGCCTGGCCGAGCTGTTGCTGGAAGCTGGGTTCCCGGAGGGGGTGCTCAACGTCGTGCACGGCGCGAAGGACGCGGTCGACGCTCTGATCGCGCACACCGACGTGCGCGCCATCTCCTTCGTCGGGTCCGAGCCGGTCGCGCGCGCCGTGTATCGCACCGCGGCCGCGCACGGCAAGCGGGTGCAGGCCCTGGGCGGCGCGAAGAACCACATCGTGGTGATGCCGGACGCCGACGTCGACCTCGCCGTCGGTTCGATCCTCAACTCGGCATTCGGCAACGCCGGCGAGCGCTGCCTCGCCGGCTCGATCGCCGTGGTCGTCGGCCGCGCTGCGGGCGACGTGCTGGCGCCGCTGACCGAGCGCGCCGCGGGCATGGTGGTCGGACCGGGCGACGAGCCTGGCGTGCAGGTTGGCCCGCTCATCCGTGCCGAACACCGCGACCGGGTCGCCGGCTACATCGACAAGGGCGTGGGCGAGGGAGCGGACCTGCTGGTCGACGGCCGGAAGCACATGACGAGGCCAGGGTTCTTCCTCGGCCCGACGATCCTCGACCACGTGACGACCGACATGTCTGTCGGCCACGAGGAGATCTTCGGCCCGGTGCTGTCGATCGCTCGGGCGGCAAGTCTCGACGAAGCGATCGAGCAGGCGAATAGGATGGCGCTCGGCAACATGGCGACGATCTTCACGCAGTCAGGCCGCTCGGGCCGCGAGTTCCGCGAGCGCGTGGAAGCCGGCATGACCGGGATCAATGTGCCAATCGCTCAGCCATTCGCATTCTTCCCGTTCAGCGGGTGGAAGGGCTCGTTCTTCGGCGACCTGCACGTGCACGGAACCGACGGGATCGATTTCTTCACGCGCAAGAAGGTGGTGGTGACGCGATGGTGACGCCCGACGCTGAAGTCCGAGCTCTACGCGAGCGCCTCGTTAGCGCCGACAGGCGGCTCAGCACACTGCCCGCGCCCGGCTCGGACCACGAGCCACCTCGAGATCCGACCACCGGCGAGGCATGGGACCGTTTCAACATCCTCGGCCACATGGCCGAATTCGGGACGTTCTGGTCAAGCGAGCTTGCGGCGGCGCTGGCCGGCGCGCCGCAGTTCGGGCGTGCGCCAGGCTCGACCGCAAGGCAGGACGCGGTGAGCGGCGGCGCGAGCGCGGGTGCGGGGACGCTGCAGGAGCGCATCGTCGCGGGCGTGCAGGCGATGCTCGCGCTCCTCGATCGGCTTCACGACGACGACCTCGACCGCACGGTCGACATGCGTGGCCGCGGCGAGGTCACTGTGCGGTGGGTGATGGAGAGCTTGATGGTGGGTCATTTCGAGGCCCACACCGACCAGCTTTTTGAGCTGACGCAGCCCTCCTGATCGCCCCTCCCATCCTCCCCAGCAAAGCTGGGGAGGGGAGAGGCTCTTTCGTTACCCGACGCCGACCGGCGTCTTGACCTCGTCCAGCCTGCCGCTCTTTACGTCGTAGACGAAGCCGCGCACGCTGGACTTGTTGGGAATGAACGGGCTCGCCTGGATGCGGGCGATGGACTGCCTGACGTCCTCCTCCAGGTCGGGAAACGCCTCGAGCGCGAAGGCCGGCCGGATGCCGGTGTCGGACTCGATCTGCCGTTTCACGTCGTCGTCTTTGAACGTGAGCATGCCGCAGTCCGTGTGGTGGATCAGGATGATTTCGTTGGTCCCCAACAGGCGCTGGGAGATGACCAGCGAGCGAATGGCGTCGTCCGTGGCGACTCCACCGGCGTTGCGGATGATGTGCGCGTCGCCCTCGTTGAGGCCGAGGATCTTGTGCACGTCGAGGCGGGCATCCATGCACGCGAGCACCGCCAGGTGCTTGGCCGGCGGCAGCGGCAGGTTCCCCTTGTCGAACGATCGCGCGTAGGCATCGTTCTTGCGAAGCAGCTCGTCGGTGACGCTCATGTGAAATGAACCTCCAGTCAATTGGTTGGCGCGCGGCCGCGTCGAGATGAGGAGGCGCAGCGCGCGGAACGGAGGACGGGCGGTGGTGCTAGCTCAGCCCGTACAGAGCGCGGATGAGCACCGACCGTGGTCCACGGCGAGGCGGCGGGTCAGTCGGTCACGCATCCCGCAACCATTGTGCGGGGTGGGCGTGGTGTGGTGCAACCACCGCCTCAGACAGCGCTGCGTTCCAGGTGGTGCTTGATGCGCAACGCGACATCCGCGGGCTTGATCCGCGGCTTTACGAGATAGTCGATGGCGCCAAGACTCAACGCTCGACTGATCGTGGCCCTGTCGTCTGTGATGCTCAGAAAGATCACGGGCGTGTCGAGGCCCCGCCTCCGCATCGCGTCGTAAACCGCGAAGCCGTCCATGTCGGGCAGCTGCAGGTCCAGCACCATGACCTCGGGCCAGCCATCTTCGGCGATCGTCACCGCCTCGGCGCCGGTGACCGCGATCTTCGTTTCGAACCCCGCGATGTCGAACGCGAGCCGATACATCGCGCAGAGGTCGGCGCGATCTTCGACGAGCAGGACCCGCGGTTTTGACTGCACGTAGCCGCCGTCCGCAGTCTAAGCCGTGGGCAGCGACTCGAGGGAGGCCACCGCTTCGTCGAGCCGCGCCCGCGGCAGCCGGCCGCTGATCACGGCCGCCTTGATTGCGTCGTAGGTGGCGTCCGCAATGTTGAGGTGGTGGGCGACCATCACCATGTCTCCTCCGGCGATCAGGAACTCGACCGCCGCCTCCGGCGTCGGGGTACTGGCCGTGATCGCGCCCATCTCCATGTCATCGGAGAGGACCGCGCCCTTGAACCCGAGGTCCGTTCGAAGCTTCTGGACGGTGACTGGCGACAGGTCAGCCGAGCGCTGAGGATCGAGTGCAGGGTAGAAAAGATGCCCGAGCATCACGAAGTCGACGCCATGGTTCACGGCCGCGGCAAAGGGCGGCCAGTCGCGCGCGGCGAGCGTGTCGAGACTCTCGTCGATGCGGGGAAGCTGCGTCTCCGAGCTCACTGACGTGTCGCCATGGCCGGGAAAATGCTTGGCGGCTGACAGCATGCGGGCCTCGTGGATGCCGTCAACCAAAGGACCGACAGCGGTTGCGACCGAGGTCGGGCTGGTGCCGTAACAGCGGCCCCACATGATCGAGCTCGGTCCACTGCAAACGTCAGACACGGGGCCAAGGTCGAGGTCGAAGCCAACCGCTCTCAGCGCTGTCGCCATCCGAGTGGTGTCTGCCTGGCCGACCGGCATCGGTGCGCACGGAATCGAGCTGATGGCGATGCAGACGAAGCCACCTTCCTGGTCGGTGGCCGCGATCAGGCGATGACGCGAGGTGGAGCGGATCGAGCTTATGAACGCACGCATCCCATCCGCCGAGGATGCGTTGTGGTTGAGGTTTACGACGAGCAGCCCGCCGAACTGGCGTTGCTGCCAGTCGCTCAGCACCGCGGCGGTGGGCGAGCCCTGAAATCCGACCATCATCACGGCGCCGATCTCCTCGTCGAGGGTGAGCCCGCCGGGGCCGAGCTGTGGCGCCGGGGAGGCGGACGGAACCGGCGCCTGCAAAGCCGGCGTCGAGCCCGAGCACGCGGCGGTGAGCGCGGCGACCGCCAGGAGGAGCGCGCAGCGTCGCACGACGACTCTACTAACGCCCACTGCCGCGCGAACGATACGAGTAGCGTGGAAGCCGATGCGACTCGCGGTTGTTTCCGACATCCACGGCAACCTGCCGGCCCTCGAGGCAGTGCTGGCCGACCTCGAAGCGACACGACCGGACGCGGTCGTGCTCGGCGGCGACCTGGCACTCGGTGGACCCCATCCTGTCGAGGTGGTCGACCGGCTCCTAGGCCTGGGCTGGCCCTCCGTCCTCGGCAACACCGACGAGGCGCTCGACGAGGAGCGACTGCCGGCGAAGCTGCGAGCGAGCTTCGTCGGGCAGGCGGCTGCACGAACGCGCGAGATGCTCGGTTCGGAGCGAGTCACGTGGCTTACCAGCCGCCCGCTCGAATGGCGAGGGGACGGCGTCGCAGTCGTGCACGCGACGCCCGCTGATTGCTGGTCGATCGTTGCGCATGACGCACCCGACCAGCAGCTGCGCGAGGTCTACGGCGCCGCTGGAGCGCCGGCCGCGATTTACGGTCACATTCACCATGCGTTCGTGCGCGAGCTCGAGGGCCTCAGCGTTGCGAACAGCGGCAGCGTCAGCCTCTCCCTCGACGGCGACACTCGAGCCTGCTACCTGATAATCGACGGCGGCCGGTTCGAGCATCGTAGAGTCGTGTACGACATCGAGCGCGTGGCTTCCGACTTCGAGACGATCGGCTATCCAAACGCGATGACTTACGCCACCTGGCTTCGCACCGGTGAGTATCCGAGCCAATGACTGAGTTCCAAGTTCACGCCGACGACGCGGCCAAGAGCTGGCTCGAGAAGCATGAGCAGGCGGGGCCTCTCGTGATCGCCTACGAAGTGCATCGCTGCTGCGGCGGGGGCAAGATCTGCCAGGTCAAGGTGCGTCCGATGGCGCGCGACGACGAGCCCGCGGCTTACGCGAGCGGCGTCACCGACGAAGGCGGCCGCGTTCTCATCGACAGGAGGGCCGCGGCGCGACTCCCGGTGAGCTTCGGCCTGACCGTGCGCGGCCTGGGCCGGCTGAAGCATCTCGACCTCGAGCTCGGGGCCGACGACTGGGGCGAGCTCCTCTACACCTAGCCGGGATACAGTTCGCCCCGAGCCGATGGACCCCGCGTACGACCCGCAGCGCTGGGAGAGCTTCTACGTGATGACGGGAGGCGCCGCCGCGGCGCTAACCGGCCTGCTGTTCGTGGCGATGTCGCTGCATTCGAAGGCTATCACCTCCCATCCCGTCTATGGCGGCCGCGCGGTGGGAACGCTGGTTGGGCTGATGGCGCAGCTTTTCCTGGCGGGCGCGGTGCTAGTTCCAGGACAGACGGTGACGGCCATCGGCGTCGAGGTCGAGGTCGTAGCGCTCTACTTCCTCGTCACGACATGGCGCGCCATCCTCAACATGCGCAAGCGGGGAATCGCGCCGGCGCCGGGGCGGCTGCGCTCGCGCATCGAGCTCATCGGGGCATCGATCTGGATGGTGCTGTTCGTGGTTTCAGGCGTGAGCCTGATCGCGCAAACGGGCGGCGGCTTCTATCTGCTGGCGGTGGTGATGCTGTTCATGTTCGGCTGGAACGTCTACGTCGCCTGGGTGCTGATCACCGAGATCGCGGATTAGGTCGCAAGGGGCGTCCCCCTTGCGGTGAACCCCTCGCCCCGCCACGCTCCGGTGCCGATTGAGCTACGCGGAGTGATGGCTCGGCGAAGCCGAGCCAACCCGGCGACGCTGGAAATCTAGTTTCCCTTGGGAAATTAGGCGGGTTTCTCGGCCTCGGTCACCGCGATGGCGCCGGCCCGGATCTGCTCCCTCAGCCGCTCACGAGTGAACCGGCCCACGAACAGCGGCACGAACTGCGGAACCTTCGAATCCGCCAGGCGCGCAAGCGATTCGCTCGCGAGTACGTCGATCGATTCTTCGGACACCAACCCGCGGAAGTCGTGCTTGATGTTCCGAACTTCGACTTCAACGTGCTTTAGAACCTGAGGGTCGAACGAAGCAGTCATCACGGCCTCCCTGAACAACCGAAGAGGTCATGGCCTTAGTCCGCCGGCCGACCCAGTGATCCTAGGTGATGCACCGACTCTTAACCTGCGGTTAACATTGGACGCCAAACCAATTGACATTTGTACAAACGGCTGCTTGAATGACATGCAATGCTGGCAGTCAGCGGCCGCCGAGCCACCGAGGAAGTCGCGTGGCACGCCATGTCAGACGGCAACCGCCGGCGCATCCTCGCGGTTGTGCGTGACGAGCCGCGTTCTGTGGGCGAGGTAGCCGCGCGGCTCGGAATGTCTCAGCAGATCGCGTCACATCACCTGCGGGTTCTGCACGGCGCGGGACTTGTCCTCGAGCGGCGCGAGCGGCAGCGCCACCTGTTCGTGGTCAGCACCGACGGATTGGCCGCGGTGAGCGACTTTCTTGCCGGCTTCTGGCCGGCGCAGCTGCGCTCGTTGAAGCGCGCCGCGGAGTCGTCGGCGAGAAAGCCGAAGGGAAAGCGGCGGAGTGCCTGACTTCGCGACGTCGATCGAGATCGAGGCGCCGATCGATGTCGTCTTCGACCACCTCGTCAAAGCCGACCGCATGACGGCATGGATGGGCCAGCACGCAACCCTGACGCCCGTGCCTGGTGGCGAGTTCTCCGTCGACGTCAACGGCTACCTGGTGAGGGGCCAGTACATCGAGGTCGAGCGGCCGCGACGCGTCGTGGTGTCGTGGGGCATGGCGGGGGTCGCGGACCTGCCGCCGGGTTCGACGCGGGTCGAGTTCGTCCTCACGCCGACCACCCGGGGAACCACCGTCAGCCTGCGCCACACCAAACTGCCCGAGTCGCGCTCCAAGGGTCACGCGGCCGGCTGGGCCAACTACATCGAGCGCCTCTCAGCGGCGGCGCAAGGCATGGATCCCGGCCCCGACACGTGGCGACCGGCGAGCACTACATAAAGGAGTAAGGACATGGAAACCGCCACCACCGACGCAGCGACTCTGGTCCGCGCCTACTACGGCAGCTGGCGGAACGGGATCGCCACGTTTGACAACGAACGGTTGGCCGAGGTCCTGGCTGAAGACCTCGATTTCGAAGGCTCGATCGCGGGCAAGCGGCGCGGCGCCGCCGGCTTCATGGTCGGGCTGCAGCGATTCGTCGAGTGCCTGAAGCAGCCGATCGAGATCCAGCAGCAGCTGGCGGCCGGCGATCAGGCGGCTGTGCTCTACGCCGCGGAGATTCCGGGCGGATCCATGCGGTTCGCGGAGTTCTTTCGAGTGGAGAACGGCCGCATCGCGTCCATCAAGCTGCTCTACGACGCGTCCCAGTACCGGGCCCTGGGAGGGCGCTGAAACAGGGTTCCGCGCTCCGGTACCATGACCCGTCGCTATCAGAACGCTAGAGGTCGACGGGCGCCAGGCGCTGACTTCGAGCGCCTTCCGGGAGTTTCAGCAGGACAGGCTCGCCTTCCTGAAACGGTGCGCTGAAACGGCCGACGTGGTTCATGTTCGCCTTGGCGCTGACGACGTCCTGGTGATCAGCCGGCCCGAGCTCGCGAACGAGGTGATGCTCACCCGACGCGCCGACTTCAGCAAGGCCTACCTGAGCAGCATCATGCCGCCCCTGCTCACGGGGAGCCTCCTGCTCGCCGACAGCGACAGCTGGCTGCACCAGCGCAAGCTCATGCTGCCCGCGTTCCACAAGGAGCGCCTCGACGCCTACGCCGCGGCCATGGCCGAGGAGTCTGAGCGGGCGATCGCAAGGTGGCAGTCAGGCGAGCGGCGCGACATCCACTCGGACATGATGCGGCTGACCCTCCAGATCGTCACCCGCACGCTCTTCGGCCTCGACTTCTCCGACGCCGTGGAGGTGGCCGAGCGCCTGATCGACGCGGTGATGGACGAGTTCAACAGCCGCATAGCGAGCCCCATCCGGTTCCGCTACCCCCTGCCGAGCTTGCGCACTCTGCGCCTGTATCGGGCGATGAAGGAGCTCGACGAGATCGCATACACGGCCATCCGCGAGCGGCGGCGGAATCCCCAGGGAGACCTCATGTCGATGCTCGTCGGCGCGAGCGACGAGGACGGCACGCCGATGACCGACCGCGAGGTTCGCGACGCGTGCCTCGCCATTTTCTTCGCCGGCCATGAGACCACCGCGTGCCTGCTGTCATGGACCTGGTACGTGCTCGCAAGCCGGGAGGATATCGAGCGCAGGCTGCTGGCCGAGCTGAGCGAAGCCGCCGCCCATTCATCGCCGCCGGCAGGGCTCATCGAGCGGCTGCCTTACATGCAGAACGTGCTCAACGAGGCGCTGCGCCTGTACCCGCCCGCGTACGCGTTCGGCCGCGCCGCACTGCGCGACACGCGTGTCGGCGACCACGAGGTCAAGGCGGGACAGACCGTGGTCATGAGCCCCTGGGCCATGCATCGCGACGCTCGCTTCTGGGATGAACCCGAGAGATTCGACCCGGACCGGTGGCGCGGCAACCTGGCCGCCCGGCTGCCGAGGTTCACGTTCTTCCCGTTCAGCACCGGGCCGCGCCGCTGCGTCGGCAGCTCGTTCGCGATGCTCGAGGCAACGATCGCGATCGCGACGATCCTTCCCCGATTCAAGCTCAGCTCGCCGCCCGCGGTGGTCGTGCCGGCGCCTTCGATCACGCTGCGGCCGGGCGGTGGAATGCCCATGACCGTGACGCTGCGCGGGAGTCTTAACTAGCTTTAATCCGGGCGTCCGATCCGCGAGAATTGGCGCGGCATGCTGCCGCCAGAGCATCTTGTCCCGCTGTTCGTCATCGCCGGAGGGATAGCGGTGGTGCTGTTGGCGGCAAGGCGCGGGCGCGCCCCGTGGGTCGAGCTGGGGGCCAGGGCGATCGCGGTTGCCGTGCTGCTTGCCGAATGCGCGTGGTGGGTCCTCGCCATCGTCCAGGACAGGTGGTCGTTCCAGTACAACCTGCCGCTGCACCTGTGCGAGGTGGGCTGCTTCGTACTCGCGATCGCGCTCTGGTGGCGCGTCCAGTTCGCGTTCGAGGTGGCGTACTTCTGGGGCCTCGGAGGCACGCTGCCCGGGCTGTTCACGCCAAGCATTCCCGGCCACTTCCCCGACGCGGTCTACTTCCAGTACTACGCGGAGCACGGCCTCGTCGTGCTCGGGGCGCTCTACCTGGTCCTGGCGCTGGGCATGCGCCCGGCCAGGGGCGCGGTGCGACGGGTGTTCACCGCGACGGTGATCTACGCGGTGGTGGTCTGGTTCATCGACCTCGCCACCAACGGCAACTACCTGTTTCTCAGGTACCTGCCCCCGACCAAGACCGCGCTCGACTACATGGGCCCGTGGCCGTGGTACCTGGTGACCGGGACGGTGCTCGCGATCATCGTCATGAACCTGCTCTACATGCCCTTTGCCCGCTCGGCGCCGGCGCCCCAGCGGGCGGACGCCACCTAGCCTCGCCCGGCCGGTAGCCGTCATCGGGCGGGCGGTAAGCTTTTCGCCCAAGGGAGAGGGTAGGGTGACCAAGAAGCGCTGGATCTTGACTGCCGCCGTGCTCGGGTCCGGCATCGTGTTCCTGGACTCGACGGTCGTCAACGTCGCCCTACCGCGGATCGGGCGGGACCTCCCGCGGCTCTTCCTCGGCGTCCTCGAGGGGCAGTCGTACGTCTACAACGCCTACCTCCTGACCCTCAGCGCGCTGCTCATCCTCGCCGGAGCGCTTACCGATTACTACGGTCGGAAGCGGATGTTCATTTACGGCCTGGTCGGATTCGGCGTGACCTCGGTGCTCTGCGGCCTGGCGCCCAACATGGAGCTGCTCGTGCTCTTCCGGGTGCTCCAGGGCGCGGCCGGCGCGATGCTCGTGCCGGGCTCGCTGGCGCTCCTCACGGCGAACTTCTCGGGCGAGGAGCAGGGCCGCGCGTTCGGCACGTGGGCCGGCGCCTCGGGCGCCACCACGATCCTCGGCCCGGTGGTCGGAGGTCTGCTCGTCGACACCATCTCCTGGCGCGCTGCCTTCCTTATCAATGTGCCGCTGGTGATCATCGCCGCCTGGGCGACGTGGCAACACGTGCCCGAGAGCCGCAACGAAGAGGCCTCGCCGCAGTTCGACTGGATCGGCGCTGGGATCGTGGCGCTGGCTGTCGGCGGCCTCGCCTTCGGTGTGATCTACGGCCAGCAGCGCGAGTGGAAGGACCCTCTCGGCTACATCGTCCTCGCCCTCGGCGTGCTGGCGACCGTTGCGCTTCCCTTCTGGATGCGGAACGCACGGCACCCTCTCATTCCGCTTGACATGTTTCGGTCGCGCAACTTCACGGTCACCAACATCTCGACGCTGCTCATCTACGGGGCCCTGTACGTGACCTTCTACTACCTCGGCCTGTTCCAGCAGGGCACGCTCGGCTACACGGCCGCCGCGGCGGGCGCGGCCGGCATTCCCGGAACACTGTTTCTCATCTTCTTCTCGCCGCGATTCGGAAGCCTTGCCGCCAAGTACGGTCCGCGCATCTTCATGGCGGTGGGGCCCGCGATCATGGCTCTCGGCGTGCTGTGGTTCGCGCGGGTACCGTCGTCGAGCACGCCCTGGAGGCTCGACCCTGCAAGCCCGAGCACATACGCGCCGCCGCTCTCGTACTTCATCGACTTCCTCCCCGGCGGAGTGATCTTCGGGCTCGGGATCATGATGATGGTCGCGCCCCTGACGACAGCGCTGATGACCTCGGTGCCCGTGCAGCGCTCGGGCCTCGGCTCGGCGATCAACAACGCCATCTCGCGTGTGGGCCCGCAGTTGGCCGGGGCTCTCATCTTCGTCTTTCTGACCGCGTCGTTCTATTCGTACCTCGCGCCGCGCCTGCCCGGTATGGACGTCGCGTCCGAAGCATTCCGGCGCAATGTCAGCCCACTGAACACTCCGACCGACGCCAGCATCGTCGCCGTGGTGCGCGAAGCCTCGACCTCATCGTTCCATCTCGCGATGTTGACCGGGGTGGTGTTCCTGCTCGCCGGTGCGGTCGTGAACGCAGTCGGGATTCGCAACGCTCAGGCGAAGAAGACCGAGGTGGCTGCGGCCGCGGAGCAGGCATAGATGGACACACGCGCCGAGGTCGTCGACATCCTGGCGGGGTTCGCACTGTTTGCGGACCTGACGACGCCGGAGCTTGAGAACCTCGTCCACACATTCGATGAGGTCATGTTCAGCGAGGGCGAACGCGTCGTCCGCCAGGGCCTGTCGAGCGCGAGCTTCTACGTCATCCTCGACGGCGCGGCCACGATCCGGGTCGACGGCAAGGATCGCGCAACCCTCCGCCCTGGCGACTTCTTCGGCGAGATCTCCTGCCTGCTGGGCGAGCCGCCGGTCGCCGACATCGTCGCCCACAAGCAGCTTCGGTGCCTCGTACTCCCTGGCGCGTCGCTCGAACGTTTTCTGGTCGGGCATCCGCGGGTCCTGTTCCGGTTGCTGCAGGGTGAGGCGCGCAAGGTACGCACGACCACGAGATGGCTCACCTGACAGAAAGGCCATTTCCGCCCGGGCGCTATCCGCTCGTGGTGGTCGGCAGCGGGCCCGGCGCGATGCAGCTCACGTACTGCCTCGGCCAGCTGGGTATCGAGCACGCCGTGATCAGCGCCGACGAAGCGCCCGGCGGCATGTTCCGCCGCTGGCCGATCTTTCAGCGGATGCTCAGCTGGACGAAACCGTTCGCCGGTCACGAGAAGGCCACACGCGCGTACGAGCGCTTCGACTGGAACAGCCTGCTTTCCGACGATGAGCGCCTGCGGGCGACCATGCCGACCGTCATGGATGGGACGTCGTACTTCCCATCGCGACCGGAGATGGAGAAGGGCCTCGTCATGTTCGCGCAGAGGGCCGGGCTCCGCGTCCGCCATGGGGTCCGTTGGGAGAGCACACGGACCGACGGCAAGGACTTCGTGTTGACGACCTCCGACGGCGAGTACGTGGCACCCGCAGTGGTGTTTGCCGTCGGCGTCGCCGAGCCGTGGCGACCCAACGTGCTCACGGTCGACGGCGTGCAGCAGTACGGAGAGCTGCGGCCCGCCGAGACCTACGCGAACCGCCGCATCTTCATCGTCGGCAAGCAGAACTCCGGCTTCGAGATCGCTACCGGGCTGCTGCCGTGGGCGCGGCAGATCGTGCTGGCGTCGCCGAGCCCGACGAAGCTGTCGGTCGACACGCGCTCGCTGGTCGGCGTGCGCGCGCGGTACGTCCAGCCGTACGAAGACTGGGCACTGGCCGGCGGCGTGGTGGTCCTCGACGCGTCGATCGAGTCGGTCGAGAAGCAGGGCGCGACGTACCGGGTCACCACCAAGAGCCCTGACGACAGCAGCACGCTGGTCTTCGAGGTTGACGATGTCATTGCGGCCACGGGCTTCGTGGCGCCGCTGCTCGACCTGCCGAAGCTGGGCGTCTCCACGTTCGGCCAGAGCCGTCTTCCTGCGCAAACCCCGTACTGGGAGAGCGCGACGTTGCCCGGGGTTTACTTCGCCGGCACGCTCATGCAGGCGTCCCACGGACTGAAGAGGCACGGCATACCGAGCAACTCCGGCGCGGTGCAGGGCTACCGCTACAACGCGCGCGTGCTCGCGTGCCACCTCGCCGAGACTCGGTTCGGGGTCACCGTCGACAAGCCGCCCGTGCCCCCAGGCGAGGTCGTGTCACTCCTTCTCGACGAGGTCACGCGCGGTCCCGAGGTCTGGCACCAGCGCTCGTACCTGGCGCGAGTGTTGAGCGTGGGCGACGACGGCCTGGTCGACACCGGCATCCAGCCGCTCGCTTATTTCGTTGACGCCGCCGACCCCAACGACGCAGTCGCGATCACGCTCGAGTCGAACGGCAAAGACGATCCGTATCCCGCCGTTTACGTCAGGTCGAAGGGCTCGGTCACGGAACACACGATGGACCCGCATCCACTGCTCGACTTCACCGGCGAGCGCTACCGCAAGGAGCTGAGCGACCGCCTCGAGCCCCTGCTCGGCTCGGCGCTCACGAGGTCGGCGTCTTGACCGCTCTCCCGAGCGGGACGGTGACGTTCCTGTTCACGGACATCGAGGGCTCGACGAAGCTCATGCAGCAGCTGGGCGATGCCTACGTCCAGGCCCAGGTCGATCATCACGCGATCCTCCGCGCCGCCTTCCAGAGCCGGAAGGGCGCCGAGCTCAGGACCGAGGGCGACTCGTTCTTCTGTGTCTTTCAGAGCGCGCTCGATGCATGCGGCGCCGCGGCCGACGCCCAGCGCGGTTTCGCGGCGCACACCTGGCCGGAAGGCGGCACGATCCGTGTACGCATCGGCCTGCACACAGGCGAGGCGCCCCTGGTCGGCAACGAGTACATCGGTCTCGACGTGCACCATGCGGCGCGCGTGGCCGCGGCGGCGCACGGCGGGCAGGTGGTGGTGTCGGAGAGCACGCGGGGCCTGATCGAGCAGGCCCTGCCGGCGGAGCTGAGGCTGAAGGACCTCGGTGTGCATCGACTCAAGGACCTAGCCAGGTCCGAGCACCTCTACCAGCTGGTGGTCGCTGGGCTTCCGGACACGTTCCCAGCGCTGCGCACGCTCGACACCACGCCGAACAACCTGCCCACGCAGCTGACGAGCTTTGTCGGCCGCGAGCCGGACGTCGTCGAGGCGAAGCGCCTGCTGGCGGGCACGCGCCTCCTGACCCTGACCGGCCCCGGAGGCATCGGCAAGACGCGCTTGAGCCTGCAGCTGGCCGCCGACCTCGTGCAGTCGTTCCCAGACGGGGTCTATTTCGTTGCGCTCTCGGCGGTGACCGACCCAGACCTCATTGCATCCGCCATCGCCCAGTCGATCGGAATCGCCACCACGGGCAACGATTCGCCGCTCGACGCCGTGCTGGGTCACCTGCGTGGCAAACGCGTGCTGCTCGTGCTCGACAACTTCGAGCAGCTGATGCCCGACGGCGCTCCGGTGGTGTCCGGAATCCTGCGCGATACCGAGGACGTGAAAGCGATCGTGAGCAGCCGGGCGGTCCTGCGTGTTTACGGAGAGCAGGAATTCGCCGTCCAGCCGCTGCGCTTCCCCGACCTGAAGGCGCTGCCCTCGCTCGCGGCGCTTTCCCAGTACGAGGGGGTCAGGCTGTTCATCGAGCGCGCGGTGGCCTCGAAGCACGACTTCGCCGCCACGAACGACAACGCGGCGGCAATCGCGGGGATCTGCGAACGCGTAGACGGCCTCCCGCTCGCAATCGAGCTGGCGGCCGCGCGCGTCAAGCTCTTCAGCCCGCAGGCCCTGCTGGCTCGCCTGGAGACGAGTCTCAACGTGCTCGCGGGCGGATCGCGAGACCTCCCGAGCCGGCAGCAGACGCTTCGCGGCGCGATCGCGTGGAGCTACGACCTGCTCGACGAGCCGCACCGGCGGCTTTTCGCGAGATTCTCCGTGTTCGCGCGCGGCGCCAACCTCGAGCAGGCGGAGGCGGTCTGCGGGCCCGCGTCCGAGCTGGGTGTCGATGTGCTCTCGGGCCTCGACGAGCTCGCGGACCAGAGCCTGCTCAGACGCATGCCCGACTTCGATGAGCCGCGACTGCTGATGCTGCATGTGATGCGGGAGTTCGCCGCGGAAAAGCTCGAAGAATCTGGCGAGGCCGCGACGATCCGCGGCCGCCACGCCGACGCGTTCGTGCTGCTCGCGCAGGCCGCAGCTCCGAACTTTTTTGGCGCCGAGCGAAAGATGTGGCTCGACCGGCTCGAGCTGGACCACGACAACTTCCGGTCTGCGTTCGACTGGAGCCAGGCTCAGAGCGACGCGCGATGTGCTCTGCTGCTTGGCGCCTCGTTCTGGCGCTTCTGGCAGATGCGCGGGCACCTCCGCGAAGGGCGCGCGCGGTTGGAGGCGATCCTGGCCATGCCGGGAGCCGCCGATCACCCACGCGAACGCGCGATGGCCCTCGAGGCCGCCGGAGGCGTCGCTTACTGGCAGGCGGACTTGAAGGCGGCCGCGGTCTTCTACAACGAATGCGTCGTGCTCGCTCGAGCAGGCACCGACAGGAAAGCCCTCGCCGACGCCCTGTACAACGCCAGCTTCCCCTCTCTGGTGGACAAGAGTGACATTGAAGGTGGCATCCGTCTGGCCGAGGAGGCGCTGCCGATCTATCGCGAGCTCGGTGACGAGCTCGGGGCGGCACGCTGTTTGTGGTCGATCGGCAACGGCTGGCACCAGGTACGGCGATGGGAGCTTTCAACGCCGGCCCTGGACGAAACCATCGGCATCCTTCGGCGCATCGGCAAGGACCGGTTCAGCCTTGGCTGGGCGATGCATACGCGAGCGATGATCGCCCTCGGGCGCGGCGACGCCGGCTTGGCCGACCCCCTCATCAGGGAGGGCATGGAGATCTTCTCAGCGGCGGGAGATGTATCGGCGATGGTGGTGTTCCTTGACGACGCAGCCGGGCTGGCGAAGATCGAGGGCAACGTGGTGCGCGCTCTGCGGCTGGCCGGCGCGGCGGCCAGGCACCAGGCGAGCACGGGCGCGGCCCTGGCCGGCGTCATCAACGTGAACGAGGGCCGCTCGTGGGAGGAGATCATCTCCACTCCGAGTGAGCAGCAAGCCTGGGCCGAGGGCCAGGGGATGAAGCTGGAGGACGCTGTCGACTACGCCCTGGCCTCCGAGCGCCGAATAACCGCGGCGGGGTAGCGGTAGTAATCCGCATGCGATACCAGGCCAAGTGGAACGGAGCGGTCATCGCCGAAAGCGATGACACGGTCGTCGTCGAAGGCAACCAGTACTTCCCGGTCGAGTCGGTGGTGGCGTCGAGCGTCCGGCCCAGCGAGACCCACACGACGTGCCACTGGAAGGGAGTCGCCAGCTACTACGACGTCGTAGTGGACGGCAAGGTGAACTCCGACGCCGCGTGGTTCTACCCCGAGCCCAGCCAGGCCGCGGCGAACATCAAAGATCGCGTTGCGTTCTGGCACGGCGTGAAGGTCGAGCCCGCGCCCTAGTCAGTTAGCGCAAGGGGGGCCTGACCCCTTGCGCTTACTAGTGGGAGCGGCCTTGCGGCCGCCCCCACCCAGAGAAGTTGGACGTCTAGGCCTTGCCCTTGGTGTTGAACCAGTCGGGCGCGTTGCACGTGGCCAGGCAGCTGTTCACCGTGGCCGCGAAGTTGCCGAAGTTGGTCGAGTGGCTGAAAACATCAGGTCGCTCGTACAGCTCGATGTAAGGGAGGTAGTCCTTCCATTCCGCCTGGACCTGCTTGTAGATGGCGACGCGCTTGTTGATGTCGACCTCCTGCGCGCCCTGCTGGCACAGCGTGTCCAGCTGCGGGTCCGTCGCGCGTCCCCAGTTGAGCCCGCTCGGGTTGGAGTTGGAAGGGATCTGGCTCGTTTCGACGGTCGAGCACCAGGCGTCCGGGTCGGGCGTCCAGTTGTTGGCGAAGAGCCCCATGTCGAAATCGCCGGTGGCGAGGATGCCACCCTGCTGGAAGCCGTTGAAGAACTGACCGGCGGGCCAGTTCTTGACCGTGACGGTGGCGCCGATGTCGGCCCAGTTCTTGATCAGCTGCTCCTCCTCCGCAGCCCGCTGGCTGTTGCCGGAGGTGGTGCTGATGACCCAGGCCAGCTTGACACCGCCCTTGCTCCGCGTC
>DASYXY010000008.1:0-134111 GCA_035934385.1 Candidatus Dormiibacterota bacterium | reverse complement strand
CGCCGGGTCGCAGATGGCGTTGATCGTGAAGCTCAGGTCCTTGGTCGTCAGAGGCTGACCGTCAGACCACTTGAGGCCTGCCTTCAGCTTGATGGTCACGTCCATGTGGGTGTCGTCGACCTTCTTGACGTCGCCGTTGGCTACCGTCGGGATCTCTGAGACCAGGTCGGGGATGGCGTTGTTCTGCGGGTCGTAGACCCACAGCGACGCCCACAGGGGTCCGGTCGCCACCTCCTGGGTGGTGGCCGCGGTCGACGACAGCACGTTCAGGTCCTGGACCGGCTCCCAGTCGGAGTAGACCAGCTGGCCGCCCTTGACCCCGGCTACCGGGTGGTAGCTGGAGAGGATGGACGTTCCGGTCGGTCCCGATCCCGAGGACCCACATGCCGCCGCGAGGCATACCCCCACGGTCGCGAGCGCGAGCGCTCGAAAGCGGATTCCCAAATGCATACGCGTCTTACCTCTCTGGTTGGTCCTGCAGCCTTCTTCCCGCATGGCAGCCGCGATGCGGGGCGAGAGTGCGCCGGATGCAGGTCTTACTCACACGGCCTCTTCGGCCACCATGGATTCTGGTGCTCGCGGACAAAGGGTGTCAAGTCACGACGCGACTTGGTTGCGAACACCCGTTCGCCTCGGTCAGTGACCGGCGATGTAGATAGCGTTCGGGAACAGCTCACCGGGCCACTCGCCCACCGAGGTGGCCGCCAGGCCCTTGACGTAGGGCTGGACCAGGTACCAGCTGACGCTCTGGGCCAGAAATGCTGCCGGCGAGTCGTTTAGCAGCATCCGCTGGGCCTGCGAGTACTCTGCGTCGCGCCGGCTCGCCTGCGAGTCCGTCGCCGCGACCGCGACCAGGCTGTCGTACCTCGAGTTCTGGTAGAGCGAGTAGTTGTACGAGTTCGTCGTCGTGAAGATCGGGAACCAGTCGGCTGGGTCCGGGTAATCGGCGTTCCAGCCGAGTGGGCCGGCGATGTCGAAGCTGCCATTTTCGAGCTTGGCACCAAGGGAGCCGGTGTCGAGTGGCTCGAGCACGATGTCGATCCCGAGGTTCGCCTTGAGCTGATCGCGAACGTACTGCGCGGTCAGCCTGGCGAAATCGACCGAGTTGTCGAACGAGAACTTCAGCCCCGACAGCTGCGCCGCGCTCACCCCGGCCGCAGCAAGCGTGGCCCGGGCCTGGGCGACGTCGAACTTCTGACTCGCCGAGAGCTCGGGCGCATATCCGCGCATGCCTTCCGGGATGAACGTCTCCAGGGGCCGGCCCTGGCCTTGAAAGACGGCGCTCACGTATCCGCTGCGGTCGATGGCCTCTGCCAGCGCCTGACGTACGCGCGGGTTCGCCAGCCTCGGCGACGTGACCCTGAAGGTGATCCAGTAAGCGGTCAGCGCCGGCGACCTCAGGACGTCCTTGCTGAGTGCGCGGTCGGCCGCAACCGTCGCGGCCTGGGCGGGCTGCACAGCCATCACGTCGATGTCGCCCGACCGATACCTGGCAAGCGCCTCGGCGCCGTCGTTGATGACGTCGAACTCGATCGACTTGAGCGTCGGCCTCGATCCCCAGTAGTGCGGATTCGGCACCACCGTCAGCCGCTGGTTGGCCGCCTGCTGCGAGAGCCTGAACGGTCCGTTGCTGACGAGCGTGTCCGGCGAGGCGCTCCAGCTGTCGCCGTACTTCGTCACGACGTCCTGTCTGATCGGTGCACCCGCCGGCATGGCCGCGAGCCAGATGAACGCCGGATCGGGACGGCTCAGCGTCACCTGGAAAGTCGTGTCGTCCACCGCTTTGAGGCCGAGCGTCTGCAGCGCACCGTCGATGGTGGCCGCATCGCGCTGCGGGTCGAGGATCGCGACCTTGTCGCCATTCGCGATCGCGGCAGCGAAGAAGGTCTCTTCAGGCGACGCGAGCCGCGGGTCGATGAGGCGACGCCAGGCGTAGACGAAGTCCTGCGCCTTGACCGGTTGACCGTCCCAGTACTGCGCATCCTTGCGCAAATGGAAGACGTACACGGTCCCGTTGTCGGTGACGTCGTAGCCCGCCGCGGCCGCCGGCATGACGCCGGTTGTGTCAGGCGTCGGCGTGAGCAGCGGTTCCGAGATCACGCGCAGAACCGCGCGCTCGAAGGGGTACTGCACTTGCCCAGGGTCGAGTGACTGCGGTTGATCCTCGATCGCCACGCGCAGCGTCTGCGACTGGGCAAGCCTCGGGCCCTCCGTGAGATTGGCGCTCGTGCAGGAGGTTGCAAGTAGCACGGCGGCCAGCGCCACGATGGCGGCGGCGCGCGTTGAAGAGTGCTCGGGGATCACAGCCAACTTCATGAAAAAGGGGCCACCCTTGGCGGGCGCCCCCTGTGCACGTAGGCTGACTGTAACCCAAATCTGGCTTCGGCGCCAGCACATTAATAAGGAAGAGACCGAGTGCCGGCACTCGCGGCCTTCCAGCCACAAAAAAGCCCGCCAGTGCCGGCACTGGCGGGCTGGATAACCTCTGCTCAGACGCTCAGCGTTTCCAGGTCAATCGGCTCCTCCTCGAGGATCCGAGCGGCCTGCTCCCGCTGCTTCTTGTAGTAGTCGAGTCCGGTCCCTGCCGGGATCAGCTTGCCGATGATCACGTTCTCCTTCAGGCCTCGCAGCCGGTCCACCTTGCCGCTGATGGCGGCCTCGGTCAGGACCCGCGTGGTCTCCTGGAAGGACGCGGCCGACAGCCACGAAGTCGTGTTCAGCGCGGCCTTGATGAGGCCGAGCAGCACGGTCTGCGCGGTCGCGGGCTCTCCGCCCTCGGCCAGCGCTCGCGCGTTGCCCTCCTCGTACTCCCACTGCGAGACGATCTCGCCAGGCAGCAGGCCGGTGTCGCCGGCCGAGTCGACGCGGACCTTCCGCATCATCTGCCGGACGATCACCTCGATGTGCTTGTCGTTGATGTCCACGCCCTGGGAGCGGTACACCTTCTGGACCTCGTCCACGAGGAACGTCTGCACCGCCTCCTTGCCGAGGATGTGGAGCAGCTCCTGCGGTGAGATGGAGCCTTCGGTGATCTGCTGGCCCGCCTTGATGAGCACCTTCTGACCGTCGCGCCGGTCGAGCTCGGGCCGGATGCGGACCTGGTGCGGAATGGCGTACTCGCGCACCTCCTCGTCGAGCGTACGCACCGAGATCTCCTTGGTGGTCACGTGGGCCTTGCCCGCGTGCCGCGTCCGGGTCGCGTTGCCCTTGGCGTCGCGCGCGATCTCCTGGCCCTCCATGACGTCGTCGCCGTTCTTGACGGCGGCCTGCATCTTGGCGTCCAGCGGGTACGAGACCTCGAACTCCTCCTTGGACGTCACGCGCACCTTGCGCGAGCCTTCCTGGCGGATGATCTCGAGCTCGCCATCGATCTCGGAGATGATGGCCTTGCCCTTGGGGATGCGAGCCTCGAACAGCTCCTCCACGCGGGGCAGACCCTGGGTGATGTCCACGCCGGCGACACCGCCGGTGTGGAACGTGCGCATCGTCAGCTGGGTGCCCGGCTCGCCGATCGACTGCGCGGCGATGACGCCGACAGCCTCGCCGATCTCCACCAGCTTGCCGGTGGCCAGGTTGCGGCCGTAGCAGGTGCGGCACACGCCCTCCCGTGCCTCGCACACGAGGATGGAGCGCACCTTGACCGGCACGCCGGCCTCGATGATCTTGCGCGCGTTTTCGTCCGTGATGGCGGTGCCAGTAGCGACCAGCACCTTGCCGTCGACGCTCACGTCCTCGGCTGCCACGCGGCCGGCGATCTTCTCGAAGATGGGCTCGTTGCGGGCCCGTTCGACGCTGATGTCGCGGACCCAGATTCCGTTGGCGGTGCCGCAGTCCTCTTCGCGCACGATCACGTCCTGCGCCACGTCGACGAGACGGCGCGTCAGGTAGCCGGAGTCAGCGGTCCGGAGGGCGGTGTCGGCCAGGCCCTTGCGCGTGCCGTGCGTCGAGATGAAGTACTCGAGCACGGTCAGGCCCTCGGTGAAGTTGGCCTGGATGGGCAGGTCGATGATCCGGCCGGTGGGGTCGGCCATCAGGCCGCGCATGCCCGCCAGCTGGCGGATCTGCTGGATGTTGCCGCGGGCGCCCGAGCCCATCATCATCCAGATCGGGCTGAACTTGTCGAAGGCCTCCTCGGTGGCGGTACCGACCTTCTCGTAGGCCTGCTGCCACAGCTCGATGACTTTGCGGTAGCGCTCGTCGTCGGTCATGACGCCGCGGCGGTACATCCGCTCGACGTCGGCGACCTCCTTCTCAGTGGAGCGGATGATCTGCCACTTCGACTCGGGGTGCGGGATGTCCATGGCGGAGACGGTGATCCCGGCCTGGGTCGCGTAGCGGAATCCAAGCCGCTTGATGTCGTTGACGACATTGGAGGTGACCTCGCTGCCGTACAGCCGGTACAGCTCGGACACCAGCGTGCGCAGGCCCTTGCGGTCGAAGTGCGAGTTCTGGAACGGAAGCGGCTTCATGTGCGACTCGACCGGCTTCTTGCCGACCGGCAGCGGCTGGTTGAAGACCACGCGCCCGGCGGTGGTCACCAGGAGCGCGCCGGCGTCTCCGGCGCCGTCGCCGATGTGCAGGCGGATCCAGTCCTGGAGCTTGACGACCTTGCTCTCCAGCGCGAGCAGGACCTCGTTCTGCGAGCTGTATACGCGCAGCTTGTTGACGGCCTCGCCTTTCGGCTCCTCGCCTCGGGTCGCGGTCAGCCAGTAGCAGCCCAGCACGACGTCCTGGGTCGGCGCCACCACGGGGTGGCCGTCGGCCGCGGACAGGATGTTCTGCGACGACATCATCAGGTTCTTGGCCTCGGCGATGGCGCCGCTGAAAAGCGGGACGTGCACGGCCATCTGGTCGCCGTCGAAGTCGGCGTTGAACGCCGCGCAGACGAGCGGGTGGATCTGGATTGCAGACCCCTCGACCAGGACCGGCATGAACGCCTGGATGCCCAGGCGGTGCAGGGTCGGGGCGCGGTTGAGCAGCACCGGGTGATCGCGGATGACCTCATCGAGGACATCCCAGACCTCGGTCCGGCTGCGCTCCACCATGCGCTTCGCCGACTTGATGTTGGTGGTGTAGCCCTTGTTCACGAGCTCGCGCATGACGAACGGCTTGAAGAGCTCGAGCGCCATCTTCTTGGGGAGGCCGCACTCGTGCAGCTTCAGCTCGGGGCCGACCACGATGACGGAGCGGCCCGAGTAGTCCACGCGCTTGCCGAGCAGGTTCTGGCGGAACCGGCCCTGCTTGCCCTTGAGCATGTCCGAGAGCGACTTCAGCTTGCGGTTGCCAGTGCCGGTGATGGCACGGCCGCGGCGGCCGTTGTCGATCAGCGCGTCGACCGCCTCCTGGAGCATTCGCTTCTCGTTGCGCACGATGATCTCGGGCGCGCCGAGCTCGAGCAGCCTCTTCAGGCGGTTGTTGCGGTTGATTACGCGCCGGTACAGGTCGTTCAGGTCGGAGGTCGCGAACCGGCCGCCGTCCAGCTGGACCATGGGCCGCAGCTCGGGCGGAATGACCGGCAGCACCTCGAGCACCATCCACGTCGGGCTCGAGTTGGACTTGCGGAAGTCCTCGACGACCTTGAGGCGCTTGATCGCCTTCTGCTTGCGCTGGCCGCTGGACGACCGCGACTCCTCCCGCAGCCGGTACATCTCCTGCTGCAGGTCGATGCGCGACAGCAGGTCGCGCACGGCCTCGGCGCCGATGCCGGCGCGGAAGCAGCGCCCAAAGCGCTCGTGGAAGTCGCGGTACTGGGTGTCGGTCAGGATCTGCTTCGGGTGCAGGCCCTCGAGGTCCGAGCGGGTCGCCTCGATCTCCGCCTGCAGGGTCTCGAGCTCGCCCTGGATCGCGTCTCGCTGCGTCTTGGTCGCGGCTTCGATCTGCGCCTCGAGCGCCTTCCTGTCCGCGTCCACGCGCTCCTTGGTCCGCTTCTGGGATGCCTTGGTGTTGGCCTCGAGCTTTTCGATCTTCTCCTGCACCTTGGAGAGCACACCACGCGACATGTCGCGCGACAGCACATCGCCCTTGTCGACGACGACCTCCTCGTCGCCATCGAGGCCGACGGTCATGGTCCGGCGCGACTTGGTGCCGATGCCGGCCTTGATGTGCTCGGTGGCCTTCTTGCCCTGGGTCGTCAGCTCGTCGACGGCCTCCTGGAGCTCTTCCTCGAGGCGCTCGACCTCGGCCTCGACCTCGGCCTTCAGCTTCTTGGTCTTGCCCTCGTGCTCCTGCCGCAGCTCGCGCGACTTGGCCTCGACGTCCGCGCGCAGGCGGATGGCTCGCTCGTCCTTGTCCATGTTCAGGACGGAGAGCATGTCCTTGCGCGCTTCCTCGTACACGTCGGTGACGATGTAGTTGGCGAAGTAGAGGATCTTCTCGAGGTTGCGCGGCGACATGTCGAGCAGCAGTCCCATCCGGCTCGGGATGCCCTTGAAGTACCAGACGTGGCTCACCGGCGACGCGAGCTTGATGTGGCCCATGCGCTCGCGGCGCACCTTGGACCGCGTCACCTCGACGCCGCACTTGTCGCAGATGATGCCCTTGTACCGGTACCGCTTGTACTTGCCGCAGTGGCATTCCCAGTCCCGCGTGGGACCGAAGATGCGCTCGCAGAAAAGGCCGTCGCGCTCCGGGCGGAGCGTGCGGTAGTTGATCGTCTCCGGCTTCGTGACCTCGCCGTGCGACCACGACATGATCGTCTCCGGCGACGCCAGGGACAGCTTCAGCGCGTCAAAGTTCTCTAGCTTCAGCATCTATTCGGCAGAGTCCTCCCCAAGTTCCTCTCGCTCCAGGCTGATTCCCAGGTCCAGCGGGATCTCCGGGATGTCTTCCTCGCTAAGCACGATCTGGCGTTCGTCCTCGCTCAGGATCTCGACCCCGAGCGCGAGGCCTTCCAGCTCCTTGACCAGCACGCGGAACGACTCCGGGATGCCGGCCTCGAGCGTGTTGTCGCCCTTGACGATCGCCTCGTAGGCCTTCACGCGGCCAACGATGTCGTCCGACTTCACGGTCAGGATCTCCTGCAGGACGTGCGCGGCGCCGTAAGCCTCGAGCGCCCACACCTCCATCTCTCCGAACCGCTGGCCGCCGAACTGCGCCTTGCCGCCCAGCGGCTGCTGGGTGACCAGGCTGTATGGACCGGTCGACCGGGCGTGGATCTTGTCCTCGACCAGGTGGGCCAGCTTGAGCATGTAGATCATGCCGACCGTCACCGGCTCGTCGAACTCCTCGCCGGTCCGGCCATCGCGCAGTCGCACCTTGCCGTCACGGGGCAGGCCGGCGCGCTCCAGCTCGGCCTGGATCATCGGCAGCGGCGCGCCGTCGAAGACCGGTGTCTGGATCTTGACGCCCAGCACGTGCGCGACCCAGCCTAGGTGCGTCTCCAGCACCTGGCCGAGGTTCATTCGGCTCGGCACGCCGAGCGGGTTCAGGACGATGTCCACGGGGGTGCCGTCGGGCAGGTAAGGCATGTCCTCCGCCGGGAGGATTCGCGCCACCACGCCTTTGTTGCCGTGGCGCCCGGCCATCTTGTCGCCCGCGGAAATCTTTCGCTTTTGCGCGAGATAGACGCGAACCATCTCGTTAATGCCAGGTCCCAGCTCGTCCTTGTTTTCGCGGCTGAACACCTTGACGTCGACCACGATGCCGCGCTCTCCGTGCGGCACACGCAGGCTCGAGTCGCGAACCTCGCGCGCCTTCTCACCGAAGATGGCGCGGAGCAGGCGCTCCTCCGCGGACAGCTCGGTCTCGCCCTTCGGCGTGATCTTGCCCACCAGGATGTCGCCCTGCTGGACCTCGGCGCCGATGTACACGATGCCGCGCTCGTCCAGGTTGCGCAGCGCGTCGTCCGCAACGTTCGGGATGTCGCGGGTGATCTCCTCCGGACCGAGCTTCGTCTCGCGCGCCTCGGATTCGTGCTCCTCGATGTGGATCGAGGTGTACATGTCCTCCTTGACCACGCGCTCCGAAAGCAGGATCGCGTCCTCGAAGTTGTAGCCCTCCCACGGCATGAAGGCCACGAGCACGTTGCGCCCGAGCGCCATCTCGCCGTTGTCGATTGCCGGGCCGTCGGCCAGGATGTCCCCGACGTCGACGTGCTGGCCGGGCCGTACGAGCGCGCGGTGGTTGAGGCACGTGCCCTGGTTCGAGCGGGCGAACTTCTGCAGCGGGTAGTGCCGGTCGGGACCGCCCGCGTCCGGCTTGACGACGATCTCGAAGACCGGCGTGGCGTGCACCGCCTTCATGTCCTTGGGATGCGCGACGTCGACCACGGTGCCGGCGACGTCGGCGACGATCATCTCGCCCGAGTCCTTGGCGGCGTAGTACTCGACGCCCGTGCCGACGAGCGGCGCGTCGGTGACCAGCAGCGGCACCGCCTGGCGCTGCATGTTGGCGCCCATGAGTGCGCGGCCGGCGTCGTCATGCTCCAGGAACGGGATCAACGCTGTGGCCACCGAGACGATCTGCTTCGGCGACACGTCCATGTACTGGATGTTGCCGACGTCCTCCAGGCCGTAGTGGCTACGCGTGCGCGCAGGCACTCGCGCGTCCACGAAGTGGCTCTCCGGGGTTAGAGCCGCGTTGGCCTGCGCGATGCCGAACATGTCCTCCTCGTCGGCGGACAGGTACTCGACCTCGGTCGATACCCACGGCACGATGTCGACCGACGGGACGTGCGCCTTGGTCAGCTTCGGCAGGTCCTTGGTCTCGACGACGTAGTTGGCCGGCAGCACCTCGTTGCCCTTGGAGTCGACCGCGGCGCGCCGAAGCGTGCGACCGGCGAGCTTGCCCGCCTCACCGTCCGCAACCGACATCCGGTTGTACACGCGGCGGAACGGGCTCTCCACGAAACCGAACTCGTTGACCTTGGCGTAGGTCGCCAGGTTGCCGATGAGGCCGATGTTCGGCCCCTCGGGTGTCTCGATCGGGCAGATGCGGCCGTAGTGGCTGTGGTGCACGTCGCGCACGTCGAACCCGGCGCGCTCGCGCGACAGGCCGCCCGGGCCCAGCGCGGAGAGCCGTCGCTTGTGCGTCAGCTCGGAGAGCGGGTTGTGCTGATCCATGAACTGGGACAGCTGGCTGGAGCCGAAGAACTCCTTGATCGCGGCTACCACGGGGCGTGCGTTGATGAGCGACGCCGACGTGACCGTGTGCGGGTCGCTGATCGTCATGCGCTCCTTGATGATTCGCTCCATCCGGATCAGGCCCATGCGGAACTGGTTCTGCAGGAGCTCGCCCACCGCGCGCACGCGGCGGTTGCCAAGGTGGTCGATGTCATCGGGGATCTGCTTCTCGCGCGGCGCGTTGTTGAGCTCGATGAGCTTGCGCAGGATGGCGATGAAGTCGCCCTTCTCGAGGATGCGAAGCTCGCGCTTCTTGACGCGGTCGAGGATGTCCTCCTCATCGCGGCCAAGGCGCTTGTCGACCTTGTAGCGGCCGACACGTCCAAGGTCGAAGCGGCGCGGGTTGAAGAACAGCGACTGCAGCAGGTTGCGGGCGTTGTCCACAGACGGCGGGTCGCCCGGCCGGACACGGCGGTACAGCTCGAGCAGCGCGTCCTCTGTCTTGTTGGTGGTGTCCTTGTCGAGCGTCGACTCCAGGTAGCGGTGCTCCGGGTTGTTGTCGACGTCGCCGAACATCTCGAGCAGCGCGCGCTTCTGGGCGTCGCGGTCGTTCTCGGTGCCCTTCATCTGGGGCAGCTCGAGGGCCTTCAGCAGGACCGTCACGGGGACCTTGCGCTTGCGGTCGATCTTGACCGTCAGCAGGTCCTTGGCCGAGGTCTCGATCTCGAGCCACGCACCACGGTTGGGGATGAGCTTGGCGCCGAAGAGCTTCCGTCCGGTGTTCGGGTCCTCGGCGGCGGTGAAGTACACGCCGGGAGAGCGCACGAGCTGCGACACCACCACGCGCTCGGTGCCGTTGACGATGAACGTGCCCTCTTCGGTCATCATGGCGAAGTCGCCCATGTAGACCTCGGACTCCTTGATCTCCCCCGTCTCCTTGATGGTCAGGCGGGTCTTGATCCGCAGGGGCGCGGCGTAGGTCATGTCGCGGTTGCGGCACTCCTCGACTGAGAACTTCGGCTGGCCGAACTCGTAGTCGAGGAACTTCAGCTCGAAGTTCTTGCCGGTGTAGTCCGTGATCGGGTTGATTTCGTCGAAGAGCTCCCGCAGGCCCTCGTTCTTGAACCAGTTGAACGACTCCACCTGGGTGGCGATGAGGTCTTTCAGCTCCACCAGGTTGGGGATGCGGCCGTAGCTGAGACGCGAGGGCGCTCTCATCTCTGAGATCATTCGTTGCTCCTTAAGGCAAAAAAGGGCGCGCTCAAGAAATAGGCAAGATGAGCGGCCGGGCGTGCACGAACGGCTATTGTACAGCGAACGGGGGCGTTTGTGGGACGCGAAAGCACGACCAGTCGAGCCGACTGGCTGGAACCGGCCGACTATAGCACGGTCGAGGGAGGGTGAGGGCGTGCCGGACTGGGAGAGCTTGAGGGCCGAATTCCCCCTCCTGGAGCGGTACGTCTATCTGAACGCCTGCTCCCTCGGCCCCCTCCCGCGAGCAGGCCAGGCCGCCCTGGAGGCCTACGCCAGGGCCTGGATGGACAAGGGCACCCCGGCCTGGTACTCGGACTGGCTGCCATTGCTGGAACGGCTGCGAGCCCGGGTGGCCGAGCTGCTCCACGCCCCGGCCGGGAGCACGGCCATCGCCCCGTCGGTGTCGGTCGCCCTGGGCACACTCGCCTCCGGCCTGCCGCTGCCCCCCGGCCGCGACAAGGTCCTGATCGGCGCCCTGGACTTCCCGACGATCGGCCACCAGTGGCTGTCGAGGCCCCAGTTCGAGGTCGAGTTCGTGCCGAGTGAGGATGGGATGACAATCCCTCCGGAAGCCTTCGCCGAGCGGATCGACAGCCGCACCGCGCTCGTGGTGACGACCCATCTCTTCTTCACGACGGGCTACCTGCAGGACGTCCGTGCGATCGCTGCGGCGGCCCACGCGGCCGGCGCCCTATGCGTGATCGACGGCTACCAGACGGTCGGCTGCGTGCCGATCGACGTTGGCCGAATCGGGTGTGACGCCTACGTCGGCGGCGCGCTGAAGTGGCTCAGCGGCGGGCCTGGGACGGCCTTCATGAGCGTCCGGCCCGAGCTGCTGCCGCGCATCGAGCCGCAGGGCACCGGGTGGTTCGCAACGCAGGAGCCGTTCTCGTTCACACTGCAGGAGCTCACGTTCGCCTCCGACGCACGCCGGCTGGAGACCGGCACGTGGGCCGTGCCGTCACACTCCGCGGCGCTGGCGGGCCTGGAGCTTGTGCTGAGCGTCGGCGTCGAGGCCATCCAGGAGCGGCTGCGCGACCTGACCGGCTACATCCTCGAGCGCTGCGACGACACCGACGTGCGGACCTTCACGCCCAGGGAGCGCGAGCGGCGCTGCGGCATCGTCACGCTCGAGTGCGACCACCCCGAGGAGGCCGAGGCGCGGCTCCTCGCCGACGGCGTGATCGTCGACTGGCGGCCCGGACGCGTGAGGTTGTCACCTCATTGGTGCGTCACGGATGCCGAGCTCGAGCACGGGATGGACCGCGTGCTCGAGCACGTGACGGCTACTTCAGGTCGGCGGTAGCCCCGGCTTCCTTCAGGCGGGCGACAGCCTTCTCCGCGTCGGCCTTGCTGACGTTCTCGAGCACCGGCTTCGGCGCGGCGTCGACCAGGTCCTTGGCCTCTTTGAGGCCAAGCTGGGTGAGCTCGCGCACCGCCTTGATCACGTTGATCTTGCTTTCGCCTACCTGGGTCAGCGTGACCGTGAACTCGGTCTGCTCCTCTTCCGCAGCCGCACCGTCACCGCCTGCTCCGGGGCCCGCCGCGACCGCCGCGACCGCAACTGGCGCCGCTGCCTTGATGCCGAACTCGTCCTCGATGGCCTTCACGGCCTCGACGACATCGAGGATGCTCCATTCCTTGAGCGCCTCGACGAAATCCTTCGGGGTGATCTTCGTTGCCATGACTTTCTACGCCGCCTCCAATCTTTCTTTGTATGCGTTCAGCAGTCCGACGAGCTGCTGCACAGGGGTTTGCATGATTCCGACCAGCTGGCCGACCGGCGACTGAAGCGTGCCCAGGAGCTGGGCGATGAGCGACTCGCGCGACGGCAGGTCGGCCAGCTGCTTGACCTGGGCCGGCGAGAACACCCGACCTTCCACGAGGCCTCCCACGACTTCGAGCTTCAGCCTGGTGGCGCGAACGAACTCGTTGATGAGCCTGGCGGGGACGCCGAGGTCGTCGTAGCCGAAGGCGATCGCGACCGGCCCCTTGAGCTCCGACTGCAGCGCCGGCATGCCGGCGGCCTCGGCCGCGCGCCGGGCAAGCGTGTTCTTGACCACCCGGTACTCGACCTCGCCGCCGCGCAGGCGGGTGCGCAGGTCCTGGAGCTGGCTGACCGTGAGGCCGCGGTAGTCCGTCAGGACTGCCACCTTGGCCCTCTTCAGCCGCTCTGCGATCTCCTCGACCTGCTCGGCCTTCTGTTCCTTCCTGGCTCTCGGCAAATAAAAAATCCTCCCTGCCATGACACCCGCGAGGCAGGAAGGATCGATGCGTCCTTCACTTACGTTCGCCTCGGTAGGCCATTAAGGCTTCGCGCGACGCGAGCCACCTACTGTCTAGGGCAGGTCGCGAATTATACCGAGTGCGAACGCGCCCAGTCCTCACGGAGCAGCTCCGTCAGGATGTGGTCGCGCCACTCGCCGTCGACGAACGTCTCGCCGTGCCACCGCCCGACCTCTTTGTAGCCGGCGGCTCGCTGCGCTTTAGCGCTGGCTTCGTTGCCCTCGTAGTAGCCCGACTTCAGCTTGCGCAGCGGCAGCTGGCTGAACGCGTAATCGGCCCGGAGCTGCATCACCTCTTTGGCGATGCCTCTCCCCCACAGCGAGCGGTCGCCGATGGTCGTGCCGGTGGTGCCGTAGCCGTACTTCCAGCTGATGAGGTGGATGGCCGTGGCACCGACGGGGCGGTCTTCGAGCTCGATGACCCAGACGATGTCGTCCGGGCTGCGGGCCATTCGCTCGATCCATTCGTGTTCCATCTCCACGCTAGGTGGATGGTGCAGCGCCATGAAGCGCGTGACCTCCATGTCCTCGAACCAGGTGATCATCACGAGCGCGTCTTCCGGACGCGGCGGCCGCAGCCTGACCAGCTTGCCCTGGATCAGCGGCCCGAACATGTGCGTTAGTTTGACCGCGATGAGCGGGGATCGGCTGCGGCGCCTCTGGGACTTCGACGACCTGGAGGCGACCGGCACCCGACTCGGCAAGCAGATCGATGCCGAGACCGACGACGCAGGGCGGGCGGAGGTGCTGACGCAACTGGCGAGGCTGCAAGGCCTGCGCGATGAGTTCCGAGCCGGCGAAGCGGTGCTACGGCGGGCCGAGGGCCTGGCAGGCAACAGCAAGGTGGCGCGGATCCGCATCGATCTCGAACGTGGGCGCCTGCTGCGCTCGAGTGGCGATCCGGCCGCGGCTCTTCCTTTATTTGTGTCCGCCTGCGACGCGGCGATCGAGGCCGGCGAAGAGTTCATCGCCGCCGACTCGGCCCACATGGCGGCGCTGGCCGCGCCCGACCACGAGGCCAAGCTGGACTGGACCCGACGCGGCATCGACATCGCGGAGTCGTCGGTCGATCGCGACGTCGCTTACTGGATGGGGCCGCTGCTCAACAACCTGGGCGTTACGTACTCAGATGCGGGCGAGCGCGAGGCGGCGCTGGACGCGTTCGAGCGGGCGCTCGAGGCGCGGTTGCATTACCCCGAGAATCCGACCGCAATCGAGCACGCGCGGGCGTCGGTGGCCGAGGCGCGCCGAGCTCTGGGTATGGAAGCCTAGAGGCGCGAGATCAGGTCGTTGGCCCAGCCGGCCAGCAGAGCGTCGTTCGGCGCAATGATCGTCAGGCCGGCCTGCGCCTGCACGTAGCTCACGAACGATGCGAGGTAGGCCTTGGCGCTCGCGTGGTTGCCGGCCGTCAGCGCCGCCTGGGCGCTCGTGAGGTACGACAGAAGCTGGGCTGACGTCGTGCTCGACGTGATCTTGCTTGCAGCCCTCAGGTCGTTCACGGCCGTGGTCAGGCCGGCGATCGTGGCGTGCACCTGGAAGGTGATCGTGGTCGTGGACACGTTGCCCAGCCCGTCCTTCGACGTGATGACGATTGTGTGGCTGCCGGCCGACAGCTTCTCGGTGTTGAAGGCAACTCCGCTCGTAACGGCGGTTGTGCCGTCAAGCACCGCCGTGGTAGACGCGACGTTGTCCACATCGCTGGCGCTGAAGGTCAGCGTCACGGGCTTGCCGACGTCGTAGGCGCCCGCGTTCGTGGGAGCCGTAATCGAGTACGTGACTGCTGGTCCACTGCGGTCTAGCCGCACCTGCCTGCTGAACGTCGCGGTGTTGCCGGAGTTGCTCGTCACCAGCGCTGTGACCGTGTACAGCCCGTCGACGCTCGGTAGCACCGCGGTGGCGGCATAAGACAAGCCGCCATTCACGGAGTACAGGACCGAGGCGATGCCCGAAGTCGCCGTGAAGGCAGGGGTGATCGACAACGCCGGATTGGTAGTGGCGACGACACCGTTGATCGTCGTGCCGGCCATCGCGAACGAACCAGATGGCGCCACCGTGTCCTTGACCAGGTGCGTCACGACCACGGTCGGGTTGCCTGCCGGGTCCGTCTCGGTCACAGTCAGCGTGACCGGTCCGTTCTTGAGTGATGTGAGGACCATACTCGGCTGCCACTTGGTGCTGCCGTTGAAGAACTTGCTGCCGCTGAGCGTCGTGGTGCCGTCGGTGATCGTGTAGCTGACGGTCCCATCGGCCTCTCCGGTGAAGACCGGCTGGTAGGTGCTCACGTTTGCAATGTTGATGTAGGGCGACGCCGACACCGTTAGCGGAGGCGCCACTGTGTCCTTCAACACGGTGAAGGTCGTAGCGTAGCTGTTGCCCGCCCCATTGGTCAGGCTCACCGATATCGTCAGAGGTCCATCCACCAGGCCGGTGACGTCGATCGGCACGACCACGGTGCCGGTGGAGCCGACGAAGTCCATCCCGTTCGACTGGTTGGCGATGGGCAGCTGACCGTCATTGATCACGACATCGGCGATCGACCCGACCTGGCCGGTGACCGTCACGTTGTAGATGGAAGCGTTGGCGATGTTCGCCCACACCGGCGCGCTCGCGGTAGGCGCCGGCGGCGCCACGCTGTTCTTGCCCATGGTTCCGGTCAGCGTCGTCGTGTGACCGTTGGCCGTGAGTGTTGCTGTGACGGTGATCGTGCCATCTGGCCAGGTCGAGACGTCGACGCTAGTGCCGAACCTCCCGGTCGCGCCGATAACGCCGCTGCCGGTGATTTTGTACAAGGTGCCTTCGGTAACCGAGTAGGTGACCGTCGCGCCTGGCGTGCCCGTGACCTGCAGAGGCGCTGAGCCAGCCCCTGGTGTGTTGGTCCCGGACGGCAGGTTGACGCCGGCGCCGTTCGCCAGCGAGAGAACTGCCGGCCCGGAGCAAGAGCTCATCTCGCTCAGGTAGTCGCACGTGCCAGGCGAGTTGAATGCCAGCACGTTGGCCGTCTTGGCGACGTCGATCCCTGTGCCGCCAAGGTTCTCAGGCATCTCGTTGAACGGCGGGCCGCTCTGCTGGTGCCAGGCGAGGTCGTGCTGCAGGACCAGGCCCAGCTCGCCGAAGGGTTCGCCGTTGCGGGCGGGCGCGCCGCTGTAGGTCGGGAAGTCGACGCAGGCGCCGGTCGACGGGTTGGCTGCGCAGAACGCGTCAGTCCGCGGCCCGAGGGTCTGATCGGCACCGTCGCTCTTGGACAGCGCGTACAGGAACTCGGGCAGGAACGGCATCAGCGTGCGGCTGACCGCCGGCATGCCGAACTGCGAGAACGGCACGTAGTAGCTGTTGTGGTTGCCGACCCAGTCGACCAGGCGGTCTCCGCCTGTGCCCGCGAAGTAGATGTCCTGGCCCGCGCCGCCGTAGGCCAGCGCCTCCCAGGCCGGCGAGCCTGCCGAGTTGTGCGAGTTCGGCACGGGCATGTCGTTAAGGCCGTTGTCGACTGTCGTGTCGGCACGCAGGTCGATGAGGTCGTTGCCCCAGCCGCCCCAGACCCGGACCCGGCCCATGCCGGCGACGATGTAGTCGTTGCCCAGGTCGCCGAACAGGGCCTTGTCGCCCGTGACGGGGTCAGGCTGGAAGGTGCCGGTCGCTGCGTTCCAAGTCGTGTCGATGGGCTGGTTCGGGTCGAACCGCGGCCCGCCGAACGGGTTGAAGGTCATGAAGAACGGCAGGCCCTTCTTGGTCGAGTCGGCGCAGGCACCGGCGATCGAGGTGCCGCCGAATTCGCAGTCGAGCGGGTTGAAGCCACCAACCGTCGTAAAGCCGTCCGTCGCGATGTTCGTATCGAACACCCCCGGACCTGGGAACAGCTGGATCTGGCGCCGCGGGTCCTCGGCGTTGAAGTACAGCGACTTACCGATGTTGAAGGCGCGGCCCGCGTTGCCGTTCGGTGGATCGGCGACCGGCTCGAAGCCCGCGGCGTTGCCCGGGTTGTACGGGTGGAAGAAGTCGCTCTCGATGGCCGCCGTGTTGATGACGTAATCGGTCGGGTTGGTGTCAGTGGCTCCGTTGGCGAGGTATCCCGCCTCGTTCGCGGTGACGCCCTTTCCGAACAGGTTGAAGTTGTCGGAGTAGCCCAATGTCGGGGCTTCAGCGCCCGAGATCGCGGAGTTGCCCGGCCCGCCGTGAGTCACGCCGTTGCCCCAACCGCCGTAGATGATGTTGTGCCCGTACACGGTGATGTAGGTCGGGCAGGTCTTGTTCTCTTTGCAGTTCGTCGAGTAGGTCGGGTTGCCGCTGGAGACACCCGGGGCCACGTACGTTGACGGGTCCCAGTTGTACGGGTACAGCATCGCGGCGTAGTTCAGCGCGCCGCCCACGTTGATGGTCGCGCGCTGGACGTTGCCCGGCGTCGTGATCAGCTGGTTCAGGAACGACGTCGTCGTGCTGGACGCCGGAATCGCAGCGATGCCATAGAGCGGCTCACTCGAGCCATTGCGGCTGGTGAGGCAGCGACCGCCGCCGCCGATGATGCACTGGTCGCCGCGCCCACCCGAGACCCAATTGTCGCCGTAGCCCAGGATGATCGTGTCGTTCTGGGCGCCGCCGAAGATCATGTCGTCGGCCGGGCCGCCGTAGATGAACGCGTCACCGCTCTCGGCGTGGATCTCCGAGCCCTGCTGCAGGGTGCCTGCGGGCTCGCCGTTGTTGCCCCAGCCGGCCGGCACCGGGTTGCCGCCGATGTCGCCGACGAGGTTGGTCGCCTTGGTGCCCGTGACGAGCGGACCGCCCGAGACGAGGACGCCGCCATTGATGACAGGCGCCTGGCCGGCAAGGTCGGGACCACCCGGCGTGTTGTCAAGCGGCTTGACGGCCCGGGCGATGATCCGCTCGGTGGCGTTCGGGTAGCCGGCGAGGTCGTAGTTGAAGTTCAAGTAGGCGCCCGCGGGCTGCCCGCCACCAGGGGTGAAGTTGAAGGTGGCGACGCCGTTGCCCGCGCCGTAAGTCCCCTTGGTGCCAATCAGGCGGATGACGTCCGCGTTGTTGGCGGTCAGGACGTTGGAGTCGTGGGCGTGGCCGTTCGCCGAGGTGAAGCACTCGTTGGTGCCCGGCATCAGGTTCAGCGTGTCAAACGAAGAGTTCGTGCAGTCGCCGTAGCCGACATTGCTGCCCGAGCCGCCGAAGATCAGGTTCGACCCGCTGGCGCGCTGGGCCGGAGCCTTGAGGCTGAACAGGTCGGAGTTGCCGCCGACGATGTCGTTCTGGCCCTGGTTGGCGAAGATCGTGTTGTTGCCGCGCCCGCCTTCGACGTAGGACTCGCCGTCGGTTGCGGCGACGTAGGTCCCGGTCGGGAGGCCGCTCACGGTCATCGTCAGCCCATCCAGGCTGATCGCTGTAACAACCCCGGCCGGAGCCGCGTTGCCGGCGTTGGTGCCGACCGAGACCGTCTGACCGACCGCGAAGCCCGCGTCGGCCCACTGCAGCCCGTCGTTGCGTACCAGCGTGTGGCCGGTGATCGTGAAGCCTGCGGACAGCGCGTACTCGAGCGGCAGGTAGTTGTCGAGCGACGGGTTCAGACGCAGCGGCTGGGTCGGGTCGACAGGCAGTGCGTCGCTCGCCCCGGTGTTCCGGCACGCGCCCACGCGGTCGCCGAGGTAGAAGCCAGCGAACGAGCAGGCCGAAGCCCCGGCGTACGGGTCGCCTACAGTCTCGAGATTCGAGGCCATCTGGTTGGCTAGCGAGCTGCCATTGACCGTCGGGTGGACGATGTCGATCGAGCCGTGCGCCTGGATGATGTTGTTGTTGGACTCGCCGAAGATGTAGCCGCTGCCAGGCCCGCCGGCAATGTAGTCGGCGCCCTTGTACGGCGAGTCCTGCAGGTCGATTGGCCAGCCAGGGGTGCCGACCGGAGCCGATAGCGTGATGCCGATCTGGCCGGTGCCGGCCTTGCAGCTTGGCGTGCCGAGCATGCCCGCGTTACCCGCGTTGGACAGGAAATCGCTCCACCAGGCATGGCCGGTCGGGTCGCACTGAGGTGTGTTGTCGTTCATCGACTGACCGAACGTGGCGTTGTCGCTCAACGTGCCGTTGCTGTTCAGGGCGCAGGTCCCATAGGTGCACGAGTTGTAGATGACCGTGCCGACGGGCCCGCCTAGGTCCTGGAACCGCGGGTTCGTGTAGTTGAACAGGTGAGTGTTGGGGTCGGGCACCAGGGCCATGGTGCCGGCGCCGCGGTACAGCTGGACGCTGCCGCCGACGATCAGGTTGCGACCCGGGCCGCCCTGGATGTTGTCGGTGCCATCGCCGCCGATCAGGACGCTGTCGCCGCCAGA
The DNA here is from genome assembly GCA_035934385.1 of Candidatus Dormiibacterota bacterium. GTDB lineage: Bacteria > Chloroflexota > Dormibacteria > Dormibacterales > Dormibacteraceae > CF-118. Next base: position 115,196 of record DASYXY010000008.1, on the reverse strand, counting down.
CCCGTAGAGGGTGTCGTTGCCGTGGTTCTGCGGCCGCGTCGACGCGACGGCGGTGATGTCGCCCGTCGTCATGATCTTCTCGACGCGGTTGTCGCCCCACGAGGTTGTCCCGCTCGGCTGGCAGTAACCGGGGCTGTTGGAGATCGCGCCCAACGGCCGGCAGTAGCCGTGCGGCGGCCCGACGATGACGTTGAGCGAGCTGACCGACCCGGCGACTGCGTTCCGCGTCAGTGTCGCGACCGTGCCGGCGGTGTTCACCGAGTAGATCACGGTGCCCGCGGAGAGGTTGACGTTGCTCAGTGGGCCGACCAAGTCGGTGACGACCAGGCCGACGTCACTCTGGTTGAAGCACGGATTGGGCGTGATACATGTCAGCGTCGCAGCCGGGATGTTGAACACGAGGGCGGTGCTCGGCGGGTTGGCGGTCAGCATCACGGTGACCGTGCGCGTGTTGAAGACGGTCACGGTGAGACCGGTCGCCGACGCAGCATTCAGCGCGTTGCGCGACAGGGTCGCGAAGGTGCGGCCGGTCACGAGATCGACAGCGATGGCCGTGATAGTGGTGCCCGCGCCCAGGAACCCGTAGCTGTCCTGGACGGCCTGGCCGACATCGGCGGTCGTGAAGCACGCCGCTGTGGTCGGGCAGGTCAGGGTCGCGAAGCCAGTCGACTGGTTGGATGCGAGTACGAGCCCGCCAACCATGTGCGACAGGTACGGCGCGGTGTTCCCGATGACGCCGACGGTGGCCTCCTGCGTGTCCTGGCTGAGAATGCCGTCCGCGCCGAAGATCACGTTGTTGTAGTCGGCGAAGCGGTCGGTGACGACCTCGCCGGCGCCGGGCGTGTTGCCGTAGATCAGGTTGTTGCAGGTCGGCGGCGTCTGGCCGCAGATCAGCGTGTCCGCGTTCGGGTAAGCGCTCGAGTTGTTCGTCGGGAAGCTGATCGCGCGCGTGATCACGTCGACGTTGATGCCGTCGCTTCCAAGGATCTGGTTGTTGCCGCGCTCGCCGTAAACGGTGGTGTTGCCAGAGCCGCCGGCGATGAAGTCAGGCGCCTGGCTGCCGTAGATCGTGTTGTTGCCCGGGCCGCCGTACAGGACCACGCCGACGCTCGGCACCTGGCCTTCGGGCACGCCCACATTCGGCACCGATGTCAGCGACAGAGGCGCGATCGGGAAGTCCGCGCTCGCGTCGAGGACGTTGTTGCCGGCGTACTTGAACGTGTCCGCGACCGGGAAGATGAAGTCAGGCGTCCCGTTGCCGAGCTGCGTCGGGAACGGCTTGGTGCCGAAGTCCCGCTGGGTCATGGTGTGCGGGTCGCCGCTGTACCAGATGCCGTCCTGCGAGGTGCTGCCGTAGACGACCAGCGGAGACGGCGCGAACCCGACGAAGGTCGGGCACGTGGTCACCCCGGCCACGGTCGTGCACGTAAGCGTCGGCATCGTATTCGGGCCGGTCAGGTCGAGCGTGGTCGCCGACACGCCGGCAATCGTCCAGGCGGGCACGCCGCCGATCTGCATCACCATGCCGAAGACGTAGCCGTCAGCCAGCCAGGAACCCACGCTCCGGGTCAGCGTCTCTGTGGTGGCGCCGGTGATGGCCTCTGTGAGCACCTGCGTGTTGGAAGCCGTGATCGTTGGCGGCTGCAGGCCAGGACCAGGACCGCCGCCGCCGTTGACTGTGATGTCGTTGCCGCCCAGGCGGACGGGGTTGCTCGCAGGCGTGACCGAGTCGTAGACCGCGACCGTGGTTGTGCAGGCGCCGGGCAGCGTTGCGCAAGCGGCGGGCGCCGCGCTGCCGCTGATCGTCAGAACGTCGTTTGTCGGGCCGCCGATCGAGATCGTGCCAGCCGGCACGCCGTCCACGACGATCGCCTCGCCATTGACGAAGCCGAACTCGGCCCAGCTGCGCAGGTCGGTCCGAGTGATCGTGTTGCCCGAGTAGTAGAAGCTGCCTGTCGACTTCGTCGCCGGGTCGAACACGCCGATCGTGCCGGTCTCGGTGACTGTCGGCCCGGCCATGAGCGGAGTGCCGAGCGCGCCGGACACGATCAGCGTCGCGCCGCTCGGGTCGCCCGTCAGGCCCATGTCAGTGATCAGGCCGAACGGCACGCCGTTCCACATCAGCATCTGCCCGGGCGCGAACTCGTATGCGCCCCAGCTGAAGTTGTCGTCGCGTTTGACGCTCCAGTGGCTGGCGTCGAGCTGGGTCACGTCAAACATGCCGCTGAGCACCTGCAGGAATGCGGCACCACCGCCCTGGACCTGGGTCAATCCGCCGTGCACGAACGTGTTCAGCTGGCCGTCCGTGAAGAGCGAGCCGTTCGCGTTGGCGTACGGACCAGGCACCAGGCTGCCGGTGACCGTCAGGTGGTCGTTGCCCTGGCCCATCATCAGGTTCAGGACCTGGATCGTCGAAAGCGCGGCGTTGGTGAGGAAGTTGCCGGTGGCCGGGTCGATGGTGATCGAGCCGAAGCTGATGCCGCCGGGGAACTTAGCCGGCTCACCGAAGGTCGGGTGCAGTAGCTGGCAGTCCTTCAGGGCAATACCCATGAGCCCGTTGCAGTTCACGTAGCCCTTGTGGCCAGTGAAGTCCAGGCCTGGGCCCATGCCGAACCCGACCAGCGAGGTCGAGCTCAGCGTGCCCGTCTGGTCCTGCTGCGCGCCGTCGTCGAAGATGTTGAGGACGTTGACCTGCTGCGACTCGGGCGGCTGCACGCCGATTCCGAACGGAGCGGCGTTCGTCTCGGCCGGCAGCATCACCGGCAGCTGTAGCTGGGTGTGGTCGTTGCCCGGGTCGGCGCCCTCGACCGAGAGCGGACCGCGGATGTTCGACAGCAGGTGCGGGACCTTCGGGAACGAAAGCCGGGAGCGGCTGCCTGCAGGCACGTTGTAGTACGGGTCGGCAAGAACGGGGATCGCCACCGGCACGTACCAGTTGGTCGAGTTGAACGTGACCTCGCCGGCCCACTGCGTCAGGGTGACCGTGATCGGGCCGCCCTTGGTGTGCGCGGGTCCGAACGGCAGGATCGTAGGCAGCGACTCTGTCCCGGTAGTCGGGTCGTGCGTAGTCGCGGTCACGACCAGGACGTCGACCTTGGTCGTAGTCGTCCCGGTCAGGGCCTGGATCTTGAACAGTCCGCCCGAGCCGTTGATCTGGAACATCTGGCCCTCGAGGAAGCCGTCGTCCAGCCAGCTCGAGCCGTCGGCGCGGATGATGGCGCCGAGGCAGTTGCCCGCACCGTCGTTCGCGTAGCACTCGTCGTACTTGACTGAGCCCATGAACAGCCCGTGGTCGACGGTCCGGCTTATGACAGCGCTGGTCACGGCCGGCGGCGCGGTCATGAGCGTTAGCACCTGGTCCGTCACGCCAGTCACAGTGAACGGCCCGGCAAGCCCGACCATGATGTGCTGCCCGACCTGGAAGCCTTCGCTGATGAAGCTGCCGAGCTCAGACCCTGTGCCACGCGTGATCGTGTTTCCCAAGACCACCACGTTGCCGCTGAACATGGTCACGGTGGCCGCGTTGCCGATGTGGTTGTTGAAGACGCGACCGCCCGGGGTCGTGTCCGTCTGGCCGTCGGTGATGAGGGCCACGGTCACATCCTGGGTCGGCGCCATGGTCAGCCTCATGCTGTAGCTCGAGCCTGGACCGGGCACGGTGCACTTGGTCGGGTCGGCGTCGCCGCACTTCGTCACCACCATGCCGGCCGGTGCCTGCACGATGCCGTTCGGCTCGCGGTTGCTGTACACGTAGAAGAAGAGCGGGCTGGCGCTGATCGGCGGCGTCTGCACGTAGTTGGCGGCGGTCGTAGCGCTGTTGATCACCTGGTGGGTGATGAACTCGTTGTGCGGATCGAACGGCGCGTAGATGTTGGGCGCGTTGACCGCGATCACCACCGGCACGTTGAAATTGCTGCCGCTGAAGGTGATGTTCCAGTCGCCCGCCGTTGCGCCGACAGGACCGAGGCCGATCAGCATGAAGCGCGGGTCGTTACTGGTCAGGTTGACGTAGCCGTCCTGTGGGCTGACGTCGACGGTCACGACGCCTGAACTCGGTGGCGCCTGGAGCTGGACCGAGTAGTAGGCGGTGATCTGGGTCTTGCTGTCGCCCTCGAGCACGACGTTGCTCGCGTTGCGTGCGGGAAGGGTGAAGACGATGCCGCTGGCCGTGCCGTTCGTCGTGTTGCTCGACAGCGTGGCGACGGTTGAGTCGTTCGACACCTGGATGATCACCGTTCCGGCCGCGATGTGACCACCGTCGTCGACCTCGACGATCGGCCGGCCGATGTCACCGGCGTTGAACGCCGCGGTGCTGGACTTGATCTGGTTGACCGCGACAGTCGTCGTGTCGCCGTCGCGGAAGTCGGCGAAGGCCGACAGCCGGCTCGGCAGCACGAACGAGAAGGCCCCATCCGACACGTCGCTCGGCGATATCGTCACCGTATTGGCGTCGATCACGGCGGTGATAGCCGTGGCGGCGTGTAGGTGGCCGGCACCGTCGGTCTCGTTGATCGGCTGGCCCAGGTCGGCAAGCGTGAAGTTGGCGCCGGCCGCCGTCACGGTCGCGCCGGTGACACTGCCAGTCGAGAACTGAGCGGGCGGGGTCACGCGGCTCGGCAGTGAGAAGACCACGTTGGTGCCCGCGACGCCGGGCGACGACAGCGTCACCTGCGTTGCGCTGACGAAGGTCATTGTGGTGCCCAGCGCGATGTGCGCCGTCGAGTTGACTTCGTAGATCGGCTGGCCGTTGTCCGCCATCGTGAAGGTGGCGGTCGCCGAGGTCAGGTTGCCGGCGCCGTCGGTGGCACCGTCGAAGTAGATGCCGGGCACGTCGGTGTTGCCGAGCACGGTGACCTGGATGCCCGGTGAACCCGGGTCGATCTTCGTCACCTCGACGTTGCGCACGACGGCGTTGTTGTAGAAGGGATCCGCGCTCAGCACCGAGTGGCTGACCTCGTACACGCGCTGGCCGTCGTTCAGAGCGTCGTTGATGGCGCCGACGTCGACCGTCTGCGGCACCGAGTAGTTGCTCGCGTCGAACTCCAGCACCACAGCGCGCTGCGGCGAATCGAGGTTCGAAGCGTCGTAGATCGTGTGCAGGTAGAAGTCCGTTAGCGCGGTTGTGGTGCCGACACAGCTCAGGCTGCAGAGGCCCGTCGTCAGCAGGATCGAGTCACCGATCTGGCTGGTCTGGTTCAGGCCCAGACGATTGAGCCGGATGTCTGGCTCGGCGGTCACGGTGACGAAGACCGGGGCGATCGGCTTCTGCGCCAAGCGCACCGTGTAGTTGTCGATGCGCGTGCCGATCGAGCCGGCGGCGCCGCCGACGTCCTCGTAGACGGTGGTCCCGCCCGCGTGCTCGGTGATGATCACCGCTCCCTGCGAACCCTGGGCGACGGACAGGCTGACGCCTGGAATCACCAGGTCCTTGTAGAGCGCGTCCTGGGTCAGGACGTCGTGGTTGATGGTCCCACTCGTCCCGTTGATGTCGAGCGAGAACACGTCGCCGTTGACGTCACCCGCGACGTTGATCTGGTTGCTGCCCAGGCCGCCGATCACACGGACCGCGACTCCGGGCGGCGTCGACAGGACGTCGATCGTGTCGTCGCCCTCGAGGGCGTTGATCTCGATGACCTGGATGTTGCGGAAGGTCACGAACATGCCCGCGCCGAAGATGCCGTGGTCGGTGACCACGATGTGGTCGGCGAACTCGGTGCCCAGGATGATCAGCTTGTTGAAGCCGGTACCGCCGTCGACCGACACCGGCGCGTTCATGTTGTACTCGACCTGGTTCTGGCCGGCGCCCGTCCGAACGTCGGTCTCAGCCGCGGTCGAGAAGCCGTTGGTCAGGATCGGCAGCGGCAAGCAATACGGCGCGGAGATCGTGTTGCACCCGCCGGGCAGCTTGATGTTGCCGACACTGTCGACCTGGGCCAGGGCGAAGCCGCGGACGATGAACAGGTTGTTGCCGCCGTCACCCTCGAGGTGGACGACCGCGTGGTTGCTGTACACGACGAACGTGTTGTTGCCGGTGCCGCCCTGGGCGACCAGCGGCGAGCTCGTGCCGCGAGACAGCCAGCCGCGCGTGGTCGCGATCGTCGCGACGTCGAAGACGTTCTCCGCGGCCAGGTTGCCGGAGCCGTTGAAGGTCGGCGGGACCGGTGACGTGACCGGGCCGGCGTTGCGGCGCAGGCCGTAGATCTGGCCGATCTGGAAGTAGTTGTCGCCCGAGCCGCCGTCCAGGTAGGTCGGCGCGGCGTTGTCGTCGACGGCGTAGTAGTCGTTGCCGCCGAGCGAGTAGACGTGCACGCCACCGTTCATGGCGCTGTCGTAGTTGACGCGCTCGACTCCGAAGTTGCAGGTCTTGCCCACCAGGCCCACACCGCCACAGCCGGTCAATGCGCCGGTGTTGTCCACGGCTTGCGCCTGGTTCAGCGTGGCGTGCAGCAGGGCGATGAAGGCGGACCCGCCGGAGTACTCGTCGCCGGAGTCGTTGTCCGCGGCGGTCTCGGCGAACTCGTTGTCGCCGTCCGGGTCGCCGGTGCCCTGGTACGCGGTCGGCCGAGCGGCGGTCTCGCCGTTGATGCCGGCCGGGGTGCTACGGAGCAGGAAGATGTCGTTGGTCGAGTAGTCCACGCCGGCTGCCAGGTTGGTCCCAGTGTTGTCGGGCGAGCCGCTGGTGTACGTGTCGTAACCGAACACGTTGAGCGTGTCTGTGCAGGAGTTCGTCGTGGACGACGCCGGCGAACCGGAGCAGACGTCGGCCTGCTGGTGCGAGCCGAGCACGTTGATCATGTAGTTGTTCTGGGTGAACTGGCTGCCGCTCGTGTAGATGTCATAGGTGTTGGCGCCGTTCTGCCCATCGAGCGTCAGCGTGTCGGCGAGGCCGATGTCGGTGCCGACGGTCACCATCGACTGCAGGCGGTTGACGATGAAGGTGTCGTTGCAAAGGGTCTGAGCACCGCCGCAGGCTGAAGCGAGCGCAGTGGCAACGGTGGGCGAGCTGTCGCCGTAGGCGCGCGTCTGGCCGCCCAGGATCGACTGGTCGAAGATGATCGTGTCGGCCTCGCCGTTGCCGAAGACGCGGGTCAGGCCGCCGCCCGCGCCCGGCGTGATCTGGCCGGTGGTGGCCGGGACGAAACCGTCAAATGCTGTCGTCGCGCCGTTGCGGAGCACGGCCACACCACCATCACCGACGGTCGGGTCGGACACGGCCGTCACCGGCGACGTCGGGTGGGAGTCGACGTAGATGTCGATGTTGCCGGTCTTGTTGACTGGCAGGTTGGGATCTGTCGCGCCGGTGCCCGGGTCGCTGATCTCGGTCGTGGCCAGGATCTGGCTGCTCGGATCGGTCACGATGTCGTCGGCCGCCCGCAGCGTGACGTTGCCGCTCTGCGCCTTGACCTCGCCGAACGGCACCGCGACATGGTCGTTCTCGACGACCAACGTGCTGCCCTTGTGCAGCAGCAGGATGTCGTTGCCTGCGGTTGCGGAGCTGTTCGGGCAGGTCGGGACACTGACCGTGCACGCGGCGCCGTTGCCGTCGATGCCGGTCTCAGTCGTGGTCAGGCGGACGCTGCCGTTCCTCGCCAGAGCCAGCAGCAGGTCCATCGGCGCGGCCACGACGTTCAGCAGCGCCACGCCCGGCGTCTCGGTGATGAACACGTTGTTGTCGGCCTGTGCGGCGAGGTCGCAGTTGGCGGTGACCGACCGCTCGCCCGCTTTCGCGTTCTGGTAGTTCGCGTCCTGGTACGCCAGCGTGAAGCTCCGGCCGCAGCCGCTGCCCGCCGACGAGTAAACCTTCAGGTCGTTCCCGTGGGTGTTGTCGCCGCCGATGCTGCCGGCGATGCCGTTGTTCAGGGCCGACAGGTCGATGGTGTTGCCGATGACGTTCGGGTCGCTGCCGCCGGGCCCGCCTGAGCCGCCGGCCCCGCGGTTGTGGCCGTCGAGGATCGAGCCGTTGTCGTTGGCCAGGCTCACGTTGTTGCAGCTCGTGGCGCTCGCCGCGAAGCAGGTCGTCACCACGTCCACGTTCAGGTCGCCGGTTGTCTGGGTGATGCGGATCACGCCGGGAGCGTCAGCGTTCAGAATGCCGAACCGGTCGAACGAGGACTGGATCTCGAGGAAGTTGATGTCCTGACCGATCGTTCCGGTGTTGGCGATCAGCGTGATGCTGACGCCGATCACGTCGGGGTTGGACGACGGCGAGGCGTCGCCAGTGGCCGGCGGGTTGTCGGTGCCGCCCGGAGCGTCGAAGATCGACCCGGGCGCGACCAGCGTGACGTCGTCGTCGCTCGACTTGATCACGCCGACGCGCAGGTCGCCGAACTGCTCGTTGAAGTTGATGAAGCCGTTCACGCCCGGCGTGGCGTTGACGTTGCCGTACGCGTGCACGCCCGTCAGGCCCTGGCGGATCTCGACCAGGCCGTTCACGTTGATCCGCGTGGCGGTCTTGCTCGGGTCCTGGGCGAACACGTTGATGCTGCCGGCCGTGCCGTTCTTGCCCGCGTCGAGCAGGTCGAAGTTGTACGTGCTCTCGCTGGCGTTGGGGCTGCCGCCGATCGCGCCGGGGTCGAACTTCCCGGGCGTCCCGGTGTCGGGGTAGAACTGGTTGAAGTACGGCGGCGGCGATTCCGGCGGCGGCGGCGCGCCCGTGTTGTGGCCGGTGGTGCCGGCGAGGATGACGCCAGGCAGATCCACAGTGCCGATCGCATCGACAGTGCCCTGCAGGCGCAGGTTGATGCTGCCGCCCCCGACGATGTTGCCAATTTCGATTGGGTCGGCGTCCGTCACCTTCTGGCCATCCTCGGGCACGCCTGTGCACCCGGTGATGCCCTTGAAGGTGTTGCCGGCGATCGACGTGTAGCTGCAGATCCCCTCCACCCCGGCGGCCGTGAACGTGCCGCTACCGGCGAATCCGCTCGCCGAAGCAACCTTCAGGGTGCCCAGCGAGACATCCTGGCCGTCACCGCTGACCGTGGTGCTGTGCGTTGGGAACGGAATACCGGGGTCGCGCGCCTCGGTCGCCATGTCCAGGTTGATGTCGTTGAGCGCATCGGCGGTGAACACCATCGCCCCGCCATCCCACTGCACCGGGTTGACGCCCAGGTAAGTGCCTCCGGTCGTGCCGATGCTGCCCGCCGGAGCGTGGATATGGGTGACGTTGCTGCGGATGAACGCGGCGCAGCCGGAGCGCGGCCCATCGCAGAGCCCGAGGATGTTTCCGCCTGCGTTCGTCACGTCGGTCTCGCCGATCGGGTTGTCGATCGTGCCCTTGAACAGGATGTCCGAGGCGCCGATGCCCGTACCGGTGTTGGAAATCGTGACCGTGGTCGGCAGAGCGACCTGCTTGATCTCGAAGAACGGCGTGGCGGTCTGAACGGGGCTGCCGTTCAGGGTCACTGTGGGCTGCGCCTGCGGGTTGATCACGACCAGCTTGTTCAGGACGAGCTCGAGCGGTGAGTCGTTCTGGACCATGACCGTCTGGTAGTTCTCGCGGAACGTAAACGTGCCCACCGAGGTCTCGGTGCCGATGCCGCCGCTGGAGTCCATCCAGATGTCGCCGACCTCGTGGTTGACCTTGTCGTCAACGTTGACGGTGCCACTCAGCGGCGTGCCAGGCGCCGGGTTAGCCATACCGTTGACCGAGATGTTGATGGCCTCGTCGACGGTCCTGTTGCTGCCCACGTGCAGGAATGGGCTCGGACCGGTGTAGATCACCACGTCGGAGCTCCACGCGATCTGCGAGCTGCCGCCCGACGCACCGCCCTCGTTCTGCGCCTCCACGTACAGGGCCAGGTGGTTGTCGCTGTTGGTGTGCAGCGGCACCTCGAGCGTCGAGTCGTTCTCGTTGACTCCGAAGATCAGGCGCGGGCCGGTCGTGACCAACGCACCGGCATGAGCCGATGCATTGTTGGTCAGGTTGAAGTTGGCGCCGTCGCCACCTGAAGACGGCCCGATGCAGATGCAGGTCGACGAGTGGTCGTGGTCGCTGTTCTCGCTGTAGTGGTAGGCGCGGACGTCGATGCCGTCCAGGGCGCTGACCTTGGTGTTGGAGCCGCCGATCCCGTCGATCAGCGCCGTGTCGTTGCCGTTGAGCGTGTAGCCCTCGTTGGCGAACGATCCGCCGATGAACGCGATTGCGAACGACTCGGCTCGGCCGAAGTTATCCCCGTGCGAGTTGGATAGCAAGTTCACCGTCATGCCGCTGACGTTCGCGCCGGCACCGATGACGGCTGCGTCGTTGGAGTTCACGTTTGTCTGCGCGCTGGCATGCGAGAAGTCGCCCAGCCCGCCGCTGTCGGTGTGCGCCTTCACGTACGAGTTCTGGTAGCTCGACGACGCGATCTTGATGTTGCCGCCGGCCTGGATGGTCCGGCCTGAACCGTTGATCTGCGTGGCGCCGGGCGCATCGCCGGTGATCGTCTGCTCGGGCGGCGGCGTGTGCTTGATGTCCGCTCCGACGAAGGCGTAGCTGTCGCTGTTGCCGTTCACGGTTGCGTTGACGTCGGCAGCGGAGATGAGGCCGCCGGATCCGTTCTGGGCGGTCGCCATGCCGTTGATGTCCGCCACCGACGTGATGGTCACGTCGCCGCCGGCCATGATGCTCGCCGCGGCGCTGAACGCCTCGACGTGCGGGTTGTTGTTCGAGGTCGCCTCGGGCGTGTTGAACGAGCCCAGGCCGCCGCCGCCGCCCTCGGCGTCAGCGGAAGTGATGCCGTTGCCTGCGGGCGGGTTGAACGTGCGCAGCGAGGTCTCGTGCAGCGGCGAGAACGTGCTGTCGGGTGTGTAGAGGTAGTTGGCTCCGCCAGGGAGCGGTTGCGTCACGCCGGCGGCCACATCGAGGTCGATGCGAATCTCGTCCTGCTTGTCGCTGCCCGGGTTGGTCAGGTTGATGCCGGCAGGGAAGATCTGCTGGTTGCTCCAGTAGTCGCCGCCGATGACCTGAACGGTCTGCGGTCCAAAATCAGTGACGGTCTCCTGGTAGGTCAGCGGGATCGGGACGGTGCCGCTTACCTGGTCGAGCACCAGGTTGGTGTGGGTCGACGTGCTGTCGACCTGGTACAGGCCATGATTCTGCAGGCCACCGATCGGGAGCGGGACGATCTGCTGGACGCTGGGGTCGCCGATCGCGAAGCTGATCCCCGTACCCGCGCCCACGGCTTGCGACAGGACCACCGACGACGCGCTGTTGCAGCTCGCGATCGTGGGAGTCGGATTCGTGTTCGACGTCTTCGGGATGTTGGAGCCGCCATCGATCTGGGTGATCGGCCTGCCCCTGTAGACACACGGGTGGCCTATGGGGTCTGGATCGAAGTTGAAGGTCGCCGACGTGAACGTGGTCGTCCCGTTGCCCACGCCGTCGCTCGCGCTGAGAGGCGGGGTGATGGTGATCGGGTTGACGGCCGTGTCGGAGCCATCGTTCACGGTGCCCTGGGCGTCGTCGCCATCGGTGTCGCACCCGGCAGCTTCGCAGTACGAGTTGGCCAGTTGGATCTCTGTGCCGTTGGTGGCGATCACGTAGTAGGTCCCGCCGTTCGACAGGCCCTGGACAGACGTGCCGTTCGTCCTGTACTGCACCTTTTCGCCGGTGAACAGCCCATCGTTCTGCACCCCGGACGAACCGGCGCCGGTCTGCGGGCCGACCACGATGTCGTTGCAAGACGTGCAGTAGTTGTAGCTGCCGTCGACGTTGACGCTCGACTGCTTGAAGGTCAGCGGCTGAGCCGACACGTAGCTGACGATGTCGCCCGAGTTGAAGTCGTTCGCGATGCCGCCGGCGATCGCCGACGGGTCGAAGCTACCCGTGCCGGGGTCCATCGCCGCGGCGTGGCTCGTGTACAGCTCGATCTCATACGGGTCGGTCTTGGAGTCGATCGGTCGCACGTAGAGGATCGTGGGGGCGGCAGGCAGTCCGACAGTCTCAGGCCCGGAGAAGAGCACCGCGTCGCCCTGCTGGAAGTTGTGCGGGACCGAGAACCGGATGATGTTCGCCAAATCGTCGACGCCGGACTTGCCGGTTCCGATCGCGGTCGACTCGATGTGCTTCGCCGTGAACAGAGCGCCCAGCTGGATGTGGTCGGGGTCGACGACCACGACGCTGTAGACGCTGTTGTCGTGCAGGCCGGGGAGCACATTGCCGGGGATACCGTTGGTCGTGTAGAAGACGCCGGCGCCCGTGATCAGGTCGTGGTTCTGGAAGTCGATCGTGTCATTGGAGATGTCGACCATTGAACCGTCGGCGACGAAGGAGTCGCCGAGGGGCGCGCCCGTGAGCGCCGTCGTTTGCGCCTCGCCGTCGATCACGACGCTGCCGCCGACGTTGACCGTGGTGTTGTTGCCGAAGTATGCGTTCACCCTGGGAGCTGACGTAGCGTCCGCGTTGGCCGCGCCGATCTGGGCCGCGCCGCCGCCGAACGCGGTCGACTTGGCGTGAGCCTCGGCGCGGGTTGAGATCGCGCTCACGCTGATGTTGCCCGAGAGCAGGACATTGACGTGGTCCCCGAGGTAGGCGTCGACTTCAGGTTGCACGGTGGAGTTGGCGTGGACGCCGCCGAAGGACACGATGCCGCCCGTGCCCGCGCTGGCGTTCGCGTTGCTCGAGCTGACGACGTTGGCGCCTACGGTCAGCGAGGCGGGCTCGCCGGTGAGGTTGCCGACGGCCGCATGGCTGTCGACGTACGCCTTGGTCGAGCCGCCTACCGTAGCGTCAACCTCGATCACGGCAGCCCCTACCGCGCCGCCGGCCGCGCCCGAGCTCGATGGCGAGACGGAACCAGAGCGGGTCGCCTGGACCATCACAACCGTGTTGTTGCTCTGGATCTTGGCGTCGGAGCCGATGAACGCCGCGTCGTTGCCGTCAACAGTGTTCTCGGCCTCAGTGACGCCGGCGCCGACGAGCCCGAAGCTGGCCACATTGATGGAAGACGTCGCGGTGTCCGTGGCGTCCGTGCCCACGCTGATCTGCGCGGCGTTGTTCGACGTTCCATCGAATTCCGCGGTGGTAGGCGCGTGGTTGTCAGCGTCGCCGTGCTCGTCCTGGAACGAGATCGCTCCGCCGCCGCCACCGTCCATGTTTGCGGTAACGCCGTTGTTCGAGGTGGCCGTTATCGACACGATGCCTGTGGACTCGTCGACGGTGCCTGTGCTGAGCACCTGCGCGGTCGTGCCGGCGTCGGAGGTGACCAGGGCGTGCGCGCCGCCGATGCCCACCGCCAGGAGGCCCGCGCTGATGACGAGCGCGTGAGGCACCTGAGCGCTGTTGGCGCTGTGCGCCTGAACCCTGACGCCGTTCCCGCCGGAAACCTGGCCGTCCATCTCCGCGGTGGTCGAGCCGCCCACGCTGGCTGTCGGCATGGCGACGCCGCCCGCGCCGAACAGGCCGACCGCGATCACGTTGCTGTGGGTGATCGCGTAGTTCCGCGAGGTAGCGAGGACCTGGACCGAGCCGCTGGTCACGATGCCGGCGTTGCCGATCCTGGCCTGCGTGTACGCCCCATTTGAGATCTCGGTGTCGGCGATCGATATCGTGACGGCGGCCGCAAGCGAGACGTTGGTCGCGTTGGCGTCGGATTCGGCATCGTTGAACCCGTTCGTCACTCCACCCACGCTCTGGTTGGTCTCGACGGTCACCGAGCTCGAGCCGGTCACCGCGCCATTGAGCTCGGCGTCAACGCCACCGGCGATCAGCGAGTGGGCGACATATACACCGGCGGCGATGATGCCGGCGCCCAGAGCGAACAGGTGGGTGTCGGCGTAGTTCGCGTGGGTCCCGTCAGAAACCAGGCCCGCATCGACCGTGACCGGTCCGGAGACCCCGATGATCGCATCCGAGCCAACAAAGGCAACCGTCGTGGCGTTCGGTTCGACCTTGGCGTCGGCCTCGGCGCCACCACCGCCCGCGAGCGAGAAGAAGTGGAGGTCGACCGTTGACACGGCCTGGTTCTGGCCGCGTGACTGGACCAGCAGGCTGCCGGCGGTGATACCGCCGTCCACGTAAGCCAGGGTCCCGTTGCCGTTGACCTGACGCCAGTCGGCGGGGTCGGTGTTGGGCGCCGCGCCGCCGGTCGACACGTCCTGCTGGGCGACGTACTCGGCACCGGAGTAATGGACGAGGTCGTTCTGGTTGTAGCTGTTGGCGGAGCTCCAGTCGCCCTGGTCCTCGCTCCCGATGATGGCGGTGGGCAGGAGCACGGACAGTGTGAACGCGCCGAGCGCGATCTGTGAAGGCGTGGCGGTGGCGTGGTCGGTTGACGTCGCCTCGACCTGGACGGCGCCGCTGACGTTGACCGCCGCGCCCTGGTCGACGACCGCCAGCGTCGAGGCCTCGGCGCTCACGATGGCCGTCGCGCCTGCGCCGCCGCCGCTGAGCGCCCCGATGGCGACGATTGCGCTGCTCGTGGTCGCGGTGTTGGTCGAGGTCGCGTCGACGTTCAGCCCGGTGCCGCTGGTGAGGTTCGCGCCGAACTCGGCCTTCGTCTCGCCGCGAACCTTCGCGCTCGGCACCGTGATGCCACCGGCGACGATGCCGATGTTGGCCGTGTCAGAGGTTGCGTTCGCCGTGTTGTGCGATGTGGCGTTGAGGGCGACGAGGCCGCCACTCGCGATCGTGCCTGCCCCCACGTTGGTCTCGACCGTCCCTCCCGGCAACACCTCCACGTCGACGGCGGCGCCGGAGACGGAGATGGCGCCGATGCCCAGGGAGCTGGTGCTGCCCTCGGCGTCGTTGGTGCCGGTGGCGGTGAGGCCGACACTGCCCGAGGCGGCGATGCTGCCGTCCATCTCCGCGACGACCGCGCCCGCGATGTACGAATCGGCGAAGAAGATTCCGGCATTGATCGCGCCGAGCGAGTCGCTGAGGATCTTGGCGTCGGTGTAGTTGAAGTGGCCGGCGCCGTCGTTCGTCAGCTCGGCATCAAGGGCGACCGCGCCGCTCACGTCGATCGAGGCGGTGGCGCCAGACATCGCGATCACGGCGGCACCGGTCTGAACCTCCGCATCCGCCTTGGCGCCCTGGGCGCCGATGGCGGTCACGCTGAGCATCTTCGTCGTGGCGGTCGCGGTGTTCTGGCCGTGCGCCTGGACGAGCACGCTCCCGGTCTGCGCGTCGAGCCCGCTCGGCGCCGGGACCGTTCCGTCGAACTCAGCCCTGGTCTCGCCACCGATCAGCGACGTGACGAACTCGATCGTGACCGCGAGCGCACCGGCGGCCAGGCTCTCGGAAGAAGCGGTCGCCTTGTTGGTCGACGTAGCTTCGACCCTGATCGCGTGGCCGGGCGCGGAGAAGGTCGCCGAGGCGCCCGAGTTCGGTCCGATCCACGCGTCAGTCTTGGCGTCGCCGGTTACCTCGGAGTCGACGGACGCGATGGCCGCCGCGATCGCGCCGATCGAGAGCGACGGCGAGTCGACCTCGGCGAAGTTGTTGCTGGTCGCCTGGACCATGAGGTCGCCACCCGTGGTGGTCACCGAGCCGTCATAGGTCACGTTCGTGGCGCCCTCGACCTTCGCGCTGGGCACGCTGATGGCGAATGCGCCCAGGCCGCCGGACGCGAGCTGGGTGTTCGTCTTGGCGTGGTTGTCGGACTCGGCCCTGATCGTGGCTCCGCCGCCGCTTGTCGACGAGCCGCCGGTGCTCACGACCTCGACGACTGCCGTCGTTTCGATGTCCGAAACAGCGCCGGACGCGGTTCCGCTCAAGAACGCGCTTGCCGCTGCCGCGAGCGTTTCGGCATCCACGAAGTTGTGGCCGTACGCGTGGTAGTAGAGCGAGCCCGACTTGGTGACGTTGCCGTCGATCTCAGCCTTGACCTCGCCGCCGTCCTTGGCGAAGGTCAGCTCGAACGATAGGGCGCCCCCGATGCCGATGCCGACCGCCGTCGCCGAGGCCTCGGCGTCGTTGCGGTGGCTCTGCGTGGCCTCGACAGTCACCGTCCCGTCTGACTTGACGGAGCCGCCAAGGATCGCGTCGATGGCGGCGCCGCTCTTGATCTCGGCGTCGGCGAACTCGCCGCTGGCGGCGACGGCGCCGATGCCGACGGTGGTCGAGGTGGCGTTTGCCTCGTTGTCGCCGGTAGCCCGAACTGTGGTGAACACGGAGCCGCCAACACTGCCCTCGAGATCGGCCTTGGTGTCGCCCTCGACGAGAGCGATCGCGATCATGATGCCGATCGCGACGCCGCCGACCTGGCCGCCCGGCGCGGTGGCGGTGGCCTGGTTGGTGGCGGTCGAGGTCACGGACACGCCGCCTCCCGCGGTGCCGCTCGCCGTCGAGGCCAGAGTCGCCTCGGTGTTGCGGGCGTCATCGGCCCGGGAAACCGTCAGGCCGGCCGCCGCAACGCCGGTGCTGACGTTGAACGTCTTAGTGCTGACGACGTGCGTGGCGTGGGCGCTCACTTCGACGGCGCCGTCGACGTCGCCTTGCGCGCCCGATGTAGCGCTGGCGGTGCCAGACAAGCTCGAGATGGCGATCACACCGCCGAGACCTGCGAAGGCGCCGCCCGCCACGGCGATTCCCAAGACGGGCGCGGTGACGTTGTCTTCCGCATGCACGGTCAGGTGAGCGACGTGCTGGTGGTTCGTGGCGATCGCGACGTTGCCGATGAACGCCCGGTTGTTGCCGGTCACGCTCATCACCGCGACCGAGGCGCCGGCGGTGACTGCGCCGATGGCCACCCCTATCGACTCGATGTCCGGGAAGCGCTGAGCGTTGGAGGTGACGTCGATGCCGCCGCCCGCGCGCTCCAGCGTGCCGCCGTCGACATGGGCGTTCTGTGCGCTGCTGTCGTTGAGCACGACCACCTGCGCGCCGACCGCGACCAGGCCGCCCGTGCCGGAGAAGGCGAGGCCGCTGGTGTTCTCGGGGTTCATCTCGGCGTCGACGGAGATCTGGCCGCCGCCACCGGCGCCGGCCGTGATATCGGCGCTCGGCCCAATACCGGCATCCGTGCTGCTGTCGACGTTGAGGACCAGGACCGCCGCACCGACGCCTACGACGCCGGCCGCCACCGCGCCTGCCAGGCCCTTGACGTCGAGGTTGTCCTTGGCCCAGACGTGGACATGACCGTTGTGCGCCACGACGGTGCCGTCGACGGTCGCCGTGGTGCCTGCGCTCGGAACCGTGCTGATTCCGTGCGACGCGACCATGCTGCCGGGCTCATTGCCGCTGACGTCGCCGGTCGCATCCGAGGCGTGGGAGGCGATCTTGCCGTTGGTCTTGGTCGCGCCGGCGCTGGAGACGAAGTCGGCCTGGTCGTGAGACGGGTCGTACAGCGCCCACTGTCCGGCGAACGGGGTCCAGTCGGTGGAATCGGATGACGGGTTGTACAGGGCCCACTGGAACGCGTTCTGGTGCGGCTGCACGGTCTCGTCGGGGTTGTCCACGATCGGGGCGTACTGGTTGTGGTCGGTCGGGTCGATGACCACCGTGCCGCGGTTGTAGACCATGCTCGGCAGCCAGTTGCTGCCCACGATGGTGATCGCGCGCTGGGCCTTGAAGCCTTCGCGGTTGTACGAGACCTCGTCGCCCGCGCTGTACGCGGCGACGCCCGAGAACGGCGTGGCCGAGGTCGCGACCAGGTTGTTGTGCGGGGCCGTGGTGTTGTCCGGGTTGTCAACCTGGGGCGCGTAGTTGTTCAGGCCGTCGGTGACGATCGTGCCGCGGTTATATGAGCCGGGCGCCCAGGCTACCGGCGCCACGATGTCGCGGCGCGCCGTCCAGTCCTGGCTGCTGAAGGTGACGTGGGTCTTCGCGCTGTAGCCGCTGCCGCCACTGAACGGTGAGGCCGGTCCGGCCGAGGTGTTGTTCAGCACGTGGCCGTAGCCAGGGGCGCCGCCCATGTCCTGGCCGGACGCGCCGCTGTCGGCGCTGCCCTGGGCGCTGCCGCCCTTGCTGACGCCCAGCCAGTCTGTCAGGTCGTTGGGTGGTGTTGTTGACGACGGTCCGACAGCCTTGCGAGCCTGGAACTGGCTGCCCTGGTACTCGACCACATCGCCGCTGTTGTATGAGGCGGCGCTTGACCACTGGCCCTTGTCACAGCCAGGCAGACAGCCTGGCGTCCCGTCCGGCGCAGATTGCAGCGAGTCTGTTTGGCCCCTTGTCCAGTGAGCCGTGTCGCTGTGCGGCGCGATCGCGCTGGGGGTCAGGTTGCTGCTCGCGGTCCAGACGTTGCAGTTCGCGGTCGTGCACGGGTCGGTCGTGTCGGTGACCACGTCACCCTTCTGGTAGTTGGTGGCCGTCATCCAGTTGCCCTTGGCCGGACCGCCGCCCACCGGGTTGTAGTGCGACTCGCCCTGCGTGCCGACCGACCAGACAGACACCGAACCCGCAACGCCGACGAAGCCGACGCCCAGGCTGAGCGCGTACGTCTGCACCTGCTTGCGCGACAGAGCATTGACCTCGACGCTCAACTGCGCGGCGACCTTCGTGCCTGTGTCCAAGAACGCCTGGACGCTGGAGTCCGCTGTGCCGATGTCGACACCACCTGCCACTCCGACGAATCCGCCTGCCGCGCCACCGGCCACGGTCAGGGACTTGAAGTAGTCGACCGCCGACGCATTGACGGACTGGGTTGCTCCGCCCGTGGCGCCGCCGTTCTGGTTCAGCTGGGCGTTGGCGCCGGCGTAAGCCTGCGTGCCGACGTGGATCAGGGTCACCCCCACCCCGCCGGCAATGCCGACGAACCCGCCGCCGACGCTTGCGGAGAGGCCGAAGATGTTCTCGCTAGAGGCGGCCTCGATGGCGATGCCCTTCATCGAGTTGGTCTGGAAGTTGCCGAAGTCCCCGCCCGAGTTGAAGTTGCCCGTGTAAGCGGTGGTCGGGTCGGTGCCATTGGCCGCTCCATCGACCACGCCGTTGGGCCCGATGAACGCCTCGGTGTCCTTGCTCACGCTCGCGACTCCGACCGCCACACCGACGCCGACGAATCCGCCCGCCAGGCTCGCTGTGATCAGGGTGAGCGTGCTCTCGTCGCGCGATCCGATGGCGACGTTGTTACCGGCCGAGAGGGTCGTGGGGTGGAGCGGGCTTGCCGGCGGGTTCGCGCAGCCCTTGCTGTCGCTGGTCCACGTGCCGGTGCACGCGAAGGTGTGCACCTTGAGGATGGTCACGGTGAGGGTGCCCGCGACACCGACCGTGCCGCCGCTGGCGCCGGCGACGACCGAGATGATCGCCTCCTTCCCGTTGGCGATCACATTGATGTCGTTGGCGGCGGTGACCTGGGCCGCGTCGTCGATGTAGGCGTCGGTGTTGAGCGTCACCAGGTGGACCCCGACGCCGACGCCCACGCCCGCCTCACCGGCGATCGCGATCGTCGCCGCGATGCCGATCTCGTGGAACTGGTTAGCCGCTGCGACGCGCACGTCGCCACCCGAGTTCACCGTGGCCGACTTGCCGATGTAGGCCGAGGTGTTGGCTTTGATGACGTCGACGACACCGGAGAGGTTGACCGCGGCGCTACCGGCGAATCCGGCCGAGATGCCAACGCCGGCGATGTCATCGCTGTTGGTTGCCGTGACCGCCACGCCCTGCACGGTGTCCGTCTGCACGGTCACGGTGCGCGGGGCGCCCATGTCGCTGCCGTCGCCAGTCGGCGCATCGCCATCCGGGACGACGCTCTGCGACCTGCCGCCACCCGTCCCTGGGTCGGTGATGTGGATGATCGAGCCGCCCTTCGTCGCCGACAGGTTCAGCGTCGTGGGGTTGCCGTTGGCCACGTTTTCGGCGTAGTAGGTGCCGCCGTCGACGAGGCCGCCGATTGGGGTGCCGCCGCCCGAGCTGTACACCACCTTGTCATCGTTGGCGAGCGAGGTGTTGTAAGGCAGTGTGATCGTCCACGTCGAGTAGTCGACGTCGCCGTTGGTGATTCCGCCGGTGGGCCGCGGGTTGAAGCGCGGCGACTGGTCTTCACGGACGCCGGCCTTGTCCGTCGGCACGATGCGATGACCCTCGCCGTGGGTCGACGGCGTGCTCAGCGAGCAGACCACGATCGAGCAGTCGCTCGAAGCACTGCCAGAGGTCAGCCCGTGCGGCTGGTTCATCAGCTGGACATCGGTCGGCGAGACAACGTGCGCGTAGTAGACGGTGCCGGTCGTCACGTTGGCGCCGTCCGCCGGAGTGCCCGTGCAGCCCATGACTCCTGTGAGCTGGTTGCCGCTCTTGCCCGAGTAGGTGCACGTCCCGTTGATGCCGGCGACGTTGAACGAGCCCCCGCTCGACGAGAACGTCGAAGCGTCGGCGACGGTCAGCATGTGCAGGCCCAGGTCCTGGCCCGCGCCATTGACCGTGCTCGCGGCGTCGTCCTGAACCGAGTGGAGACCGCCGATGTCCGACGCACCGCCGTTGTCGTAGATGACCCGCTCGTCCTCCGACAGGCCGTGGTTGGACTGCAGGTGCAGGACGCTGTTGCTTGGGCCTGTGATCGCGCCCGTGCGGGACGGGTCGAAGTGCGTGTCGACCGCGGTGACCGTGATGAGCCCGGTGTCCGCGCTCACTGCGCCGGTGCCGGAGGTGACCTGGGCGTGCGGCGCTATGTAAGCGTGGGTCTCCTTGGTGATCACCGGGACCGCTGCGGCGGCGCCCACCGCGGCCGTGCCCGCGGCCGAGACGTTGCCGCCGATGGCGTTGAGGCTGAGGGTCTCGTCAGCGGTGACGCCCACGCCGCCACCGGAGTTGACAACTGCGCCGTCCGACGGGCTCGAGCCACCGTCGATGAACGCACTAGTCGTGATCGAGTAGACCGACACGCCGACGTTGACGTTGACGGCCGCGGTTCCGCCGAACCCTGCGCCGACCGCGATCGACGTTGCGTTCTCGCTGGAAATCGCGGCCACGGTCACATTGCCGGTGGTCGTGGAGATGCTGCCTGACTTGCCGATCGAGGCCGTGGTGTTCTTGGTGACGACCTCAACGTCGATGCCTGCGCCGACGCCGGCCGTGCCACCAATGGCCAGCGCGCCAGCGATGCTCAAGATCGTTGTGTTGTCGGTGGCCGACACGCCGACCGCGGCGTTGGATCCGCCGATCGTCACATTCGGATCGATGTGCGCCGTCGTCGTGTCACCAAAGACGTTGACCACCACCGACCCGGCGACGCCGGCCGAGTCCCCACCGTCACCGCTGACCGCGATCAGCAGCAGGTTTTCTTCTTGCATCGCCGTCACCGTGACGCCGGTGCCGCCATCGCCCTCCACGTTCGCGTGCGAACGGACTGAGGCATCGACGATCCCATTCCAGACGACGATCACGGCCGAAGCACCGACGCCTGCCGAGCCCGTGCCGATCGCGATGTTGCCCGAGGCGAGGTTCAGCTTGTCGGCGGTATCCGAGGCAGAGACCGCGAGCTTGCCGGCGGCGTGGACGGTCGCGTAGGAGTCGATGTATGCGCTGATCGAGTGCGATGAGTCACCGTTGAAGACGACGACCAGGATCGAGCCCGCGACGCCGGCGCTCTCCGACGCGCCGCCGGCGACGACCAGCTCGAACAGATCCTCGTGGCTGATCGCCGAGATGGAGACGTCGCCGCCGGCATTGACGAATGCCGACTGGCCGACGAACGCGTCGGCGTCCTTGTTGATCACCTCGACGATGATCGAGACGGCGACGCCCGCGCTGCCCTCGCTGAGGGCGAGAGCGCCTGCGACGTTGACGACCGAAGTGTCGTTCTCGGCCGTGATGGTGAGGCCCGTCGTGGTGACCTGGGCGCCGGAGCCGATGTATGCCTGCGTCATCATCTTGAAGACGTCGACGATCACCGAGCCGGTGACTGCTGCATCGCCGCCGCCGGCGCTGCCGCCGACCGCGAGCGACGTGACCTTGGGCAGCGTGATCTTGCCCTTGAGCGGCGTGTCCGGCTCGATCGGGACCAGGGTCTGCTTGGCCTTGATCGAGCTGTCGCCAGTCACGGTGACGCACGTCGTGTCACTCGTGCACGTGCCCGCCCCGCCGGTACCTGAGTCGATGTAAGCCTCGGTCTGGACCGGCGACAGGATGTTCACCACCACGGCGCCGCCAACCGCGGAGCCGCTGGTCGACAGGCCGCCCGCCGCGGCGATGACCTGCAGGCCCATGAAGTTCGTTGCATTCAGGTCGAGGTTGCCTGTGGAGGTGATCTGCGCGCCTTTGCCGATCACCGCTGTGGTCGTGAAGCTCAGCACCTGGATCCCGACTGAAGCGGCGACGCTGGCGTCGGACTTACCGCCGGCCGCTGCGAACGCCCAGACAACGAAGTCGTTCTCCTTCGTGGCCGGCGTGACGGCCTCGACGGTGATGCCGTTGCCGCTCACCACCGCGCTGGGAGCGATCGACGCGGTGTTGGTGATGACTTCGTAGTTCAGTCCCACACCCGCGCCGATGGCGACGTCCGACTCCAGGTTGGTGCTGAGGCCGATCCCCTTGGCGTTGGCGCTGATGTTGTTCTCACCGCTGACCTTGACCGCACCGGTCGCCGACACGGTCGGAGCGGATGGCTTCGTGACGTCGCCGATCTCCGCCAGCGTCGTGTGGCGCGCCCAGTTCACGGCCACGGCCGCGGCGATGTTGACACCGCCGCTGTCCTCGCCTGAGTTATCGCTGGATGTGGAGTTCGCGCTGTCGGTCTGGTCCTGCGACTTGGGCAGGCTGCCGTCGGTCTGGTCCTTGGTGTTCGGGTTCTTCTGGACCTGGTCCTTCGACTGGTCGTCCGAGCTCTTGCCGGAATCGCTCTCACCCTTCGAGCTCGCTTCGGCCTTGCCCTCGCTCTTGCCGTCGGTCGAGGCGCTGACGGTGAGCCCGCCGGCAGTGACCTTGAGGTTGCGCAGGAGCTCCGCGGTTGCCGATGTTTCGATGACGTTGACCGCCACCGCCGCGCCGATGGCCACGTCGTTGCCGGCGGCCGAGGCGTTCGAGTCGAGGCTCGAGCTGGTGTCCACGCTCGCCGTGATGCTCGCGTCGCCGGCGACCGTCATGTCGTTGCCGATGCCGACGTAGGCGGCGACCTGGTCGTTGAGGATCGCGATCGACACCGACGGGCTGATCGAGATGCCGCCCTCGGTGCCGGCCTTGTCCTCAGTCTCCACGTCGTGGTGGAAGCTGGCCGAAACGGTGAGCTTGCCGCCGCCATTGACGATCGCGTGGTCCTCGATCGCGGCCCGGATGGTGTTGTCGTTCAGGACCTCGATCGAGACCGAGGCGCCGATACCGACCTTGCCGCTCTTGGAGTCCGAGTCGGCCTTGGCGGTGTCCTCTTCGTTGCTCTGGGCTTTGATGGTGATGTCACCGGTGCCGGCGCTGACCGTCGCCCCGTTGGGAACGATCGCCTCGGTGTGGTCGTGAACGATGTTCAGCGCGAGCGCGCCCGCGATGCTGACCTTGTCCTTGTCGCCGCCGGCGCCGGACTCCGCTTCCGCCGAGATGTCGTGCTCGGCCAGGCGGTAGTAGAGGTCCGAGCCGAGCAGGTCCCAGCTAGTGCCGTCGAAGCGATAGATCCCCTTGATCGGCGTTGTGAGATCGAAGAAGTCACCGGTCGATGGGCTGGTCGGGAGGGTCGTCCCCATCGGGATGTCCGGCAACGTCAGGCCGTCGCCGAGGAACGTCCAGCCGGTGAGCAGCTCGAACTGGTACACACCTGCGGCCAGGCTCGGCGCAGCGGTCCCAGATGTGACTGCTGCTCCGTTGCTGACGCTGCCGGTGCAAACGCTGACGCCTGTGAACGAAGTCGGCGTCGTCGACGTGTACTTGCAGGTCCCGGTGCCCCCGGCGACCGTGAACGTGCCGTTGGAGGCCGCGAAGCCTGTCGTGGTGGCGACGTTCAGCGTTCCGCTGCCCAGGCTCTGCGCGAGGTGAACTGTCGTTGCGGCGGCGACGGCGGTGATCGTGGCCTTGTCATCAGGAAAGCCCGTGCAGCCGGCGATGCCGATGAAGGTGTTGCCCCCGAGCAGGCTGCTGTAGTCGCAGGTGCCCGGAATGCCGTCGACCTTGAACGCGCCTGACGCATTGAACCCGGCCGTCGAGTTGACGGCGAGTGCACCGAGGCTCAGGTTCTGGAAAGCACCGAACACCGCGGTCGTCGGCGCCGCGGCCTTGGTGATCTGGAAGTAATCGCCGAAGTTCGGGGCGGTCGGCAAGCTCGTGCCGGTGCCGACGCCCTTGTTCTGCATGTCCCAGTGCGAGGTGGAGTCGTTCCACATGTAGACCCCGGGCAGGACCGACGCGCGGGTGACGGTGGCGCCGTCCTTCGGCGTGCCGCTACACCCGGTGATGCCGCCGAACACGTTGGCCACGATCCCGAGGTAGGTGCAGGTTCCGGTCACGCCTTGGACCGTGAACTTGCCGGCCGTCTCGAAATTGGTCGCGTCGGCCACCGCCAGGAAGCCGCTCGACGGGTCCTGGAACGGGCCGCTGACGGTCGTGCTGGTCGTCATCGTCACAAGCGCTTTGTCCTCGACCGAGCCCATGCACTTGTCGCCGGACAGGTTGTTCAAGACGCCGCCGCCGGCGCTCGTGTAGTTGCAGGTGACGTCGTCGGTGCCGACGTGGACCTTGAACGATCCGCCGGTCGTCCCGAAGTCAGCGGTGGAGGCGACGTTGAGGTTGCCGCCGGTGGTCAAGGTCTGGGCTCCCTTCGCGGTAGTGGTGGCGGGCACGGCCTTGGTCAGCTGGAACAGATCGCCACTTTCGGGCGACTCGGGGAAGGTCTCGCCCTGGTCGATCGTCTTCCACTCGCCAGAGGACGGGTCGAAGCGCTGGATCCGATCCTGGCCGTTGACCAGCATGCCCGCCTCGACGTCAAGGCCCTTGGCACTCACAGTGGCGGTGCCGGTCGTCGCCATGTTCGTGACCGTGACCGAGTTGACCGCCACGCCGACGCCGATGCCAACGGTGCCAGCCTCGTCCGCCTTGCCCACACCCTTCGCGCTGGCGTCAGCGTTCGAGAGCGTCTTGATCGTCAAGGGTCCACCGGTCGCCGTGACGTTGGCGGTGGAGGCGAGCGATGCCTGGGTGCTCTCCGTGACGATGTTGATTGCGGCGGCGCCGGCGACCGTGACCGTGTTGGAGTCCTTGCTCGAGTCGGTGTTGCCGTTGTTGTCCGACGAGTCCGCCTTGGCGCTCTTGGTGTCTGTGGTTGTCGCGGTCTTGCTCGGCGTGGCGTCCGTGCGCTCGGTGTTGGCGTTGCCGAGCTGGTCATCCGCCTTGCCGTTGACGTCCTTGCCCGAGCTGTCCGTCGACTTGCCGGTGTCTTTGCCCGCGGCACCTGTGGCGCTTGCGTCGGCCTCGTTGGTGTTGGACTGCGATCCGGTGGCGGTCAGAGTCACCGACTTGCCGGTGAGGATGCGCGTGTCGCTGGCGGTCACCGAGTCGTTCGCGATCACGAGGCCGAGGGCGAGACCGATCACCACGGTGCCGTTCACGGCGTTGGCCTTGGCGGTGGTGGTCGTCTTCGCGGTCTGAGTGGCGCTCACCGAGATCGCGTCCGAGGCGGTGATCGCCTGGGGCGCGCCGGTGCCCTGGATCGCGGCGGTGGTCGTCACCGTCGGCAATGCGATTGCCGCGTCGGCGGTGAGGCTCAGCGTCGAGCCCGACGCGCCCGTCGTCCCGGCCTCGGCATATGTGGTCATCGAGTCCGTGCCGTTGGCGGTCAGCGTGATCTTGTGTGGGTTGCTGATCAGCGCCCCGTCCTCGATCAGCGCAGTCGTGACGTCGTCCACGATGTTGATCGCCGCGCCTGCACCGATGCCGACGGTCTTGGCGTCCTTGTCGCTCGCCATCGCCTTGGCCGTCACGTCGACGGAGCTCGTCGCCGACTGCGCGAGATCGCCGCCGTTCAGGTTGTCTCCGGTTGTCGGCAGGAGGTCCGCGTGAACCTCGGAGTCAAGGATGGTGAGCGCGAGCGAGCCGGCGATTCCAACCTTGCCGGCGCCCGCGCCCGCGGTTGCCTCTGTGTCGAGAGTGCTCTTGCCGTCCGGCTCGTTGCTGACCACCGTCCAGTTGGCCGAGTCGGCGTGCGGCCCGACCTGGTCGTTGGTTATGTCGTTCGCCGCGACATAGGCCTTGCCGTCAAAGGTGTCGATCACGACGGTGCCCTGGGTGTAGTCAAAGCCAGGAAGCCAGGGTCCGACCAGTGCCCAGTTCGTGGCATCGAAGTGCGGCGCGTCGAGGTCTGTGGCGACGTCGTTGAGGGCGACGTACATGTTGGTGTCGAACGGGTCCTTGACGACATCGCCCTGGCTGTAACTGGTGCCCGAGCTCCAGTTGCCCTTCAGCGCGCCGGTCTTGTTCGTCGCCGCGGCCAGCGTGATGCCCTTGGCCGAGATCACGTCGTTCATGCCGGTACTCGACTGGGCGGTGATATGCACCAGGTTGATCGCCGCCGCGGCGCCTATGTTCGCCGTCTGCGCCTTGGTCGCGCTGGCCTTGGCGATCGCCTTCGAGTCCGTGTCCTCGGATGACTTCAGGGTCAGCGTGCCGGCGCTGGTGATCGTCAACGCGTCGGCGGGCGTGGCCACGGCCTTGGCATCAAGGATCACGATCGCGGCCGCGGCGGCGACCGTCAGCTTGGTGCCGCCGTTCTCACCGCTCTTCGCCGGTGGCGTGGTCTTCTGATCCGAGCTCGCGCCCGTCCCGCCGGCGTTCGAGGCGTGGTCGTCTCCGTTGCCGACGTTCGCATCCGCCTTCGCGTTGACGTCTTTGCCCGACGAGTCCGGCTTGTTGTCGGTCGAGCTCGAGTTGGTCGACTCCGGGGCTCCGGTGTCGCTGGCGCTGGCCTCGGTGTCGTTAGCGGAGGCCCCGTCCGCAGCGAAGCTTGCTGAAGCGCTCTGGGTCAGGTTGCGGCTGAGCTGCGAAAAGACGTGATGGTTGGCGATCAGCAGCCCCAGCGAGAGGCCGATGCCGGCGTTGCCGCCCGTGGTCGCGCCGCTCGCGGTCGTGGTAGTGGTCGCGTTCTGGGTCGCATGGGCGCTGAGCGCGCCGCCGGTCGCGAGGCTCAGGTCGGGTCCCGTGCCGATCGACGCTGTCGTCGTCACGTTGGAGATCGCGATCGCGACCTCGGCCGAGAGAGTAAGGGTGCCGTTGCCCGAGGAGGCGCCACCGTCCGCCTTGGTAGTCATCGCGTCCTTGGCCGCCGCTGTGAGGGTGAGGTTCTTGAGTCCGACCAGGTCGGCGCCGTTCGCGACGTCGGACGACGTCGTGTCATTGACGACGTTCACGGCCACCGACACGCCGACACCGCTGGTGTTGCCGTCGCCCGACTGCTTCGCGTCAGCCGTCCCGTTGCTGGCCATGTTCGAGGTCGAGCTCAGCTTCAGGTCGCCAGTGATCGAAACCGGCGAGCCGGCGGCGTTTCGGACCTCGGCGATCGTCGTGCTCAGCGCGACGTTGACCGAGATCGACCCGGCGGCGGTGATGCCCTTGCTTCCGCCGGCGCCCGACGTCGAGTGCGCCGTGAACGCAGACTGGCCGCTGCCTGGCCCCTGCGCCTCGACGGTGACGCCGCCGCCGGCGAGCAGGCTGAGGTTTCCAGCGAGGTACGCCTCGGTGTCGATGATGTCGACGTTGACCGCGACCGCGATGCCGAAGTTCGACTTGTCGTCCTTCGTCGGCAGCGCGGAGCCCGGAAGAGTGCTTACGGACTGGTCGGCGTAGAACGTCGACGAGTTGCCGATGGTCGAGTCGAGGAGGACCTCACTGCCGCTGGCGTCTGTGGCGAGCTTGGTGCGGTAGATGCGGTACCCGATCGCGTTGACGACCGATGTCCAGTTCAGCGTCGAAGCGGTCTGGCCCATCGGCACCGCGTACTTGGTCTCGGCGCCGGGGAGGCTCTCGTCCGCACCAGTTACGTTGGCTCCGAACAGAACGCCGCCCGCGCAGTTGTTCAGCGTCAGGGTCGTTGGACCGGCGACGGTGAAGTCGCACGCCTGCGGCACCAGGTCGATCGTCAGCACGCCCTTGTCGCCGATCGAGCCGAAGCTGCTTGTGTCCACGACGTTCAGCGTGTCACCCGAGCCGAGGAGCGTGACGGGCACGGTGACCGTCGTGCTGCCGTCGCCCTTGAACAGCGCGGTGAGCTTGTAGTAGTAGGTCTTGCCGGAGGTCAGGAAGCCGGCCGCGCCGTTGCCGGTGACCATCGGAGCGTCCGGCGTGAACTTGATGTTGCCCGCGTCGGCCGTCGCCGAGCTCACGTTCTTGCTGCCGGCGTGCACCTTCTGCCCGCCGGTGCCGGTGTTGATCGTGTGCGCGGTCGTCTGGTCCTGCGGCGCGATGTAGGCCTTGGTCGTCGCGACGTCGACGGTGACCGCGAGCGCGGCGCTCAGATCCTGCGAACCGTCAGCGGTCTTGGACTGGTTGTCACCCTTGGTCGAAGAGCCGGACTGGAAGCCATCGGTGCCGGAGCCCCCGAGGCGCTCCGACGGTTTGTTCGAGCTGTCGCTGCTGTCATTACCGGAAGCGCCGCCGGGGCTCGACTTGGTCTCGGTCGGCACCTTGTTGTCGGTGTCGGCCGCGATGTTCAGGCCGTTGGCCAGGATCGGCGTGCCGGCGGTGCTGTCGATAAACGCTTCGGAGTCAGTGGTCAGGACGGCGACTCCGATGGACGCACCGGAGCCCGATGTCTCCGAGTCGGCGCTCGACTCGATGTCGGTCTTCAGGTTCGAGGTGATGTTGACCTTGCCGGTGGCGTTGATGGTGCTGCTGTCGGTGAGCTTGCTGTTGGAGGTCGCATACACCTGCGCGATCACCACTGACGAGTCGGTCGAATTGGCGTCGCTCCAGTTCGCCGTGTCGGTCTTGGGATCGGTGCAAGACGACGCGATGTCGTTCTGCGCCGCATAGCGCTTGTCGTTGAACTTGACGATGTCGCCCTTCGAGTAGGAGTTGCAGCTGATCCAGTTGCCCAGGTCGGGGCCGCCGTTGGCGTCGACCTTGGCGCCTACGTTCGTGGTGGCCGCCATGGTCACGTCGCCAGAGGTCGCCGTGATCGACGAGTTGCCGTGGACGTTGACCGCCGATGTGTAGATCAGCTGCAGGACGCCATGGTTGATGGCCTTGTTGCTGCCGTCCTCGACGATGTTGCCCACGGTCGCGCCGTTGGCCGGGATGCCCGTGCAGTTGGTGACCCCGAAGAAGTCGGTCGCGTCGGTGCTGGTGTAGTGACAGGTGCCGTTCCCGCCGTCGACCTGGAACTTGCCACCGGTAAACAGCGGATCGCTGGCCAGAGAGTCGAACCCGGCGGTAGAGGCGACGGCCAGAGCGCCCAGCGAGAGGTCCTGGCCGGCGAGGCTAACGGTCGTGGTTGCCGTCCCGGAGATCGCCTCCAGGTCGACCGACGCACCGCTGATCGTGGCGCCGTTGACGTCGATCTTCGCCTTGACCCCACCCAGCGTGCTCGTGATGCCGAGCAGGCTGTGGCCGTTGCTCTTGTCGATCGCCTTGAAGGTGATGGGGCCGCTTGCGCCGACGGTGAAGCCGCCAGAGTCGACGTTGATCGTGCCGGCGTCGATCTCGAGTGTGCCGCCGAGGCCGCTCAGGTTGCCGTTCACCTCGACGGTGGAAGTCCCGGCGTTGATCACCAGGGACGTCATGGACAGGGGCGCCGTTCCGAGCGTGGCCGACCCTCCAACGCCATCGTCGAACGTCACGCTGCCGCCGCCGTCGTTGACCTTCAGCGTCAGGAGCCCGGTCGGGTCGGTCAGTGTGATGGCGGCCGCGGCCGCGTCCACGTAGCAAACTTCGCCGAGCAACCCGACGCACGGGTCGCCAACCGCGAACACGCTGAAGTGCGTGACCGTGGCGACGAGGCGGCGGTTCGGCCAGTCGAGCGTCGTGGGCTCGACGACCCATGTCCCCCTGACCGCGTCGTAGTGGTAGACGCTCATCGTCTGCGCCTGCGCCTCGGTCACGCCTGCCGGCAACGCGAAGGTCAGGGTTGCCGGCTGGTCCAGCTGGTGGACATTCGCGCCGCTCGCGAGGCTGATCGCGTTGATGTCGTACGCGCTGCCGATGGCGGTCAGGCCGACGCCCATCACAGGCGGCGCGATGTCCGGGGTGACCGCCAGCGCGAGCCTGTCGGTGCTCGCATGCTGGACGCCGACCACGACATGGCCGTCAGGCGAAGAGGCTGTACCGCTCGAGGTAAACGCCGACTGTGCTGTCGCCGTCATCACCGGCGTGAAGCCCAGCGCGGAGGTGAGGCGAACGACCTGGTAGCTGTACAGGTCGCCGGGCAAAGCCGCCGTGTCGTCGTAAGAGTTCGAGGTGGTGGTGCCCAGCGAGTAGAAGCTGCCGTTGACGCCGAACGCTCGGCGAACCTGGAAGACTGCTCCCGCCGTCCCCGTCCAGGTCAGGTGAACGCCGGTTGTGGTTGCCGCTATAGAGAGATCAAAGCCCTGGGTTGGGGGGCCACGGGCGCCCGCGGCTCCCACGTAGAAGTGGTCGAGCTGCTGGGCGGCGCGGCCCTGATTGTCAGTCGCGGTGATGCGGAGGTCGTACCCGCCGGCGGCCAGGCCGGTGGTGTTGAGCGTTGTGGTCCAGACAGTGCCGACTACTGCGGCGAGGCTCGGTCCACTGGGAGTCGAAGGCGAAGCCGGCGGTTCCGGCTTGAGGTTGCCGATCGACTGCCACGCCGAGCTGCCGCTCGGGGCGAATGAGAAGTCGACGAGCGACAGGCCGCCGGCGGCGGTGACCTCGGCTGCCAGGTCGAGCAGCGCCTGCTGCGGCCGCTCGGCGGCGTTCGGCGTCAGCACTGTGATCGACGGCGGCGCGCCGTCTCGCCAGGAGCTCGGGGTCGTCACCCACACCGCTTGCGAGAAGGCACTCTCGTTGCCGACACCGTCGGTCTGCGTGACGACGTAACCGGTCGCCTGGGATCCCGCGAGCGCGGCGTCCGACCACGTGCTTCCGCCGATACCTGTCGCCGCGAGGGCGAAGCCGCCCGCGCCGATCGCGCGGTACACGTTGTACGTCGTGCCCGTGGCGCCACCGTTCCAGCCGACCTTCACTGTGTTGTCGGCTATCGTGGCGCTGACGCCGGTCACTGCCGCGGCCGTGTGGAAGATCGTCACCGTCGAGGGAGCGGTCGCGCCGACCGGCGTGCCGTTCGCGGCGAGTGCGACCGCTCGGAACTGGTGGCTGCCCTCGGAAAGGCTGTCGGTCAGCACGGTGCCCGCGGCGGTCCACGTCGAACCACTTAGCAGCGCGGACAGCTCACCCACCACGTACCACGTGCCCGACTGGAGCGCCTGCACGTCGACCGAGGTCACCTTTGCCGACGCAGTGCCGGAGGCCGTGATCGCGAGCCGCGAACCCGCAGTCCCGGTCGCCTGTGAAGCGCCCAGCGTGATAGTGCCGGGTGTCGACGCGATTGGCGCAGAACCGCCCGCTCCGAGCTGGAACGCGCCGCCGGCCGTCGAGGTGGCGGCGGTCGGCACCACGGTCGCCGAGACCACCTCGGAGGCGAGGCCGTCCTGGCCACCCGCAAATGCGATCACTCGGTAGTACGCAACGCCACCTACCGGGGCGCTGTCGCGGTACAGCATCTCGCCGGTGCGGCCCAGGTCCGCGAATGGACCGTTGGCGCTCCAGGCCCGCTGGACCACGTAACCGGCGGCGCCAGCGACCGAGTCCCAGGCCACAGTCACCGACCCGGACCCGCTCAGCGTCCGCACGTTCATCGGTGCAGCGAGCTGGGCCGCAGTCGAGGAGCTGCTGCTGCGCGTGACCGCGGCCACGACGATCGTCGCCGTTACCGACGCTTGACCGATCGCGCCATCCGAGTTGTACGCCTGGACCCTGTACTCGTTGCTACCCGGCTGCACGGTGCGGTCGAGGTACTGAGTCCCCGCAACGACGTCGAGGACCTGCCACTCACCGCCATTGGTCCGGCTGACCGCGTACTTGGTGGCGAGCTCGTTCGTCGCCGCGCTCCAGGTGACGAGAACGCCATCGGGCGTCTGCAGGACGTTGGGTCGCTCCGGAGCGGGCAGCCCACCGTCGCCACGCGCGATCAGGTCCCTCGCCAAGCTGGTGCCGCCTGACGTAACGACTCGAACCAGGTAGTGGCCGTGCGCCAGGCTGTTGACGTTCCAATCGACAGCGCACTGCGGCGAGCAAGACATCGGACCGCTTACGTCAGTCCACGTCAAGCCGCCGGTCGAGTACTGGAAATGCACGTTGCCGGAGGCCGTCGCGTCGGTCATCAACAGCACGCGATCGTCGACGGCGCCACCGCCCGCCAGCTGCTGTCCGTTGGGCAGCGTCACCCACAGCGACGGAGCTCCGCTCGACGGGTTGTTCGAGGTGACCGTCGTGGAGACACTGACCGACGGGCTGTCGTGGCCGAACTGGTCCTCGAGCGAGACCGTGTAGGAATGCGAGCCCACGCCCGCGTTCTCGTCGGTCCAGGAGAGCGCGCCCGCCGCCACCTCACCGATAGGCTCGACGTCGCTGTCCTTCGAGACGACGTACTTCGCGCCGTTCGCCGCGGCCGGCTGGCGCCATGTCAGCACAACCGTCGCACCCTGTGTCGACGCGCCGAGAGCGGTAGGCGCGGCCGGCGCCGCATTGTTGATAGCCACCTGCGTGGCGACCTGCGTGCTGTGCGCGGCGCCGTCGGTGACGGTGACCACCATCGTGTACAGCCCGTCTTTCAGCGCGCGCGAGTCCCACACACCGACCGCGGAGCCGGTGAGCGGGTCGGCATTGGTTGACGTCGACGTGGCCGTCGCCATCAGCGTGGTCGTGCCGTTCGGGGCGGTCATGCTCCACGTCACCGTCGCGGTCCCGTCCCCGGTTCGAACCTCGGCGCTCAGCGCGACCGAGCCGCTCAGCGTGGATGTTTGTGGGGATGTCTTGAGCAGGGCCGGCATCGACGTGTCAGCGACCCAGGTCGCGGTTGCCGTCTGCGCCTGAGTCGCGTCGGGACCGGCGGCCAGAACGGGGATGATCCTGTAGTCGTACTGCGTTCCGACGACGCCGCCGACATCAGTGAGCGTGGTTGCGGTCGTCGTGGCCACCAGCGTCGGAGTGTTCGTGCCGGATGCGCGGTACACCTGGTACGCCTGCGCGTTGCTGACAGCCGTCCACGTGAGCGTGACATGGCCATCGGTGGCGGCGGCCACCAGCTGAAGCGCCGACGTGCTGGTGGCTGGGGCGGGCGGTACGTCCGTGCTCGTCCATCCGGTCCCTGTTGTGGTCGAGGTGGTCGGGGTCTGGTTCGTGGTGTCTGTCGACGTAGACGAACCAGTGGTGTCGGTCGGCGAAGCAGTGATGCCGGGACACGCGGTCGACGAACCGCTGACGCACGACACCTGCGCCGACGACGACAGCGCTGCGCTCGCCTGGGCCTCCTTCGAGATTGGCACCGTGATCGTGGCGAGCTCGGTGTTGCTGTTGTAGCTGGTGATCTGACCGCCGGCCTGCTGGACTTCCTGCTGAGCCTGGTTGAAGGTCGTGCCCGACTTGAACGCGACGTAGAGCTTCGCGGTTTGGCCCGTCACACCATTGACGCTCGTCTTGACGCTTGGCTGGTGGTAGACGGTGCGGACGTAGACGGGCTGTGGCTTGGGACCCTGGAGCAGCAGCTGGCCGGTTGCCGGGTTGTAGCTGATCACGTGTGCGCTGTTCGTCTGCGCCCATGCGTCGATGTTGCTCTGGCCGAGGTTGACCGGAAGTTGGGCGGCCCACACGCCTGTCGTCGCGTTCACCAGGACCGGCTTGACCTGGGGGAGAAGGACGACGGCGGTGCGACCGGCACTGTCATCCGTAGACGCCCACGAGATCACGGTCAAGGCGTTCTGGCTGAGGAAGGCGTTGATGTCGCTCGACGTGGCGTTGGGCGGGAAGTAGACGGTCGCCGTATGCGGCCCGACGCCAGCGCCAATCGTGATTTGGGGCAGAGTGAAGACGTACTCGCCGAACGAGGGAACGAACGTGATCAGCTGCATCCCGTACTGCCGGCCGAATGCGGAGGCCAGGGCGGCGGAGGTGAAGGGGGTCATCGTGATGACCGCCTGGTTCTTGGTCTGATCGATCGCGACGGCGTAGATCCGCGACTGGGGGACGTAGGCGGTCTGGGACTTCGTGGCCTGAGTTGTTGTTGGAAGGATCGAGCTGTAGCTGGTGAAGTTCTGAATGGTGAGGACGCCTGCGACAAGCGCGGCAAAGGCGCCTGTCCCGGTGGCCGCCTTCAGGAGCAAAAGTTTCAGGCGGCTTGCTCCTGGACTACCGTGACGGGCCCGCGCGTGTGCGCGGCCGTGACCCCGAGGGGCTCCCTCTCGTGCACCTACCACTCCCTAGGAACGACGCGTTAACTCAGAAGAACGAGAACTCTCAGCCCCCCGGCTGCTGCGGAATACTACACGGGCCTTGATTGTCGTCAAGGGTCGCCTCGGGAAAGTGCGCGCTCTTCAAGAGTGAAGAATTGGGTTGGGCGCCGGCTCGTGGTAAGGAAGTACTAACGAACCTTGCGTTGCGAGCCGACGAGGAAAGGCGCTAGCCCGCTAGCTGGAGCCTTGCCGCTTCCTTGACGTCGATCGGAACTGAGGGTCCCTGCGTCGCGGTGAGGAAGAACGTGCGGAGGTACTGGCCCTTCGAGGTGGCCGGCTTGTTCCGCAGCAGCGCGTCGACGAGCGCCACCAGGTTCTGGTGCAGCTGGCCGTCCTCGAACGACACCTTGCCGATCGGCGCGTGGACAATGCCGAACTTGTCGGTCCTGAACTCGACCTTGCCGCCCTTCACCTCGCGCACGGCCCGCGAGACGTCGAACGTGACGGTGCCGGACTTCGGGTTGGGCATGAGGCCGCGCGGGCCCAGGATCTTCCCGAGCGGACCGACCTTGGACATGATGTCCGGAGTCGCGACGGCGGCGTCGAAGTCGGTCCAGCCTTCGGACACCCTCTTCACCAGGTCCTCGCCGCCGACGTAATCGGCGCCCGCTTCCTGCGCCTCGCGCACCTTGTCGCCCGTGGCGAATACCGCGACGCGCACCTTCTTGCCGGTGCCGTTGGGCAGCACGACCGACCCTCGCACCATCTGCTCTGCGTGGCGCGGGTCTACGCCAAGACGAATGTGAGCCTCGACGGTCGCGTCGAACTTCGAGATCGACGTCTCCTTGACGATCTTGCAGGCCTCTTCGGGCCCGAGCCCGCCGTCGCCGTTCGCCGCGAGCGCGGCCTCGACCTTCTTGGCCGCCTCGATGTACTTCTTACCCCTCTTCTTCGGCATTACCCGTCGCTACTCCACAACCTCGAGGCCCATCGAGCGGGCGGTCCCCTCGATCATCTTCGAGGCGGCTTCGAACTGGTACGCGTTGAGGTCCTTCTGCTTGGTCTCGACGATGGAGCGGATCTGCTGACGCGTGACCCGCCCGATCTTCTCTCGATTCGGCTTCGGTGAGCCTTTCTCCACGCCCGCGGCCTTCTTCAGCAGGTTGACCGTCGGCGGCGTCTTCAGGATGAACGTGAAGCTGCGGTCCTCGAAGATCGTGATCTCCGCCGGGACCACGTCGCCCACCTGGCTCTGCGTTCGCTCGTTGTAGGCCTTGGTGAACTCCATGATGTTGATCCCGTGCGGGCCCAGGGCCGTGCCGACAGGCGGCGCGGGCGTGGCCCGGCCGGCCTGCAGCTCCAGCTTCAACACGGTTCGGATCTTCTTCTTGCTCATCGAAACCTCGAGATTCCCTCGTCCTTCTTATATGTGTCCGGCTAGTGGACCTTCTCGACCTGCAGCAGGTCGAGCTCCACCGGGGTCTCGCGGCCGAACATGTTGACCAGCACCTTGAGCTTGCCCTTCTCCGGGTTGATCTCGTCGACCTTGCCATGGAAGTCGGTAAACGGTCCGTCGACGACCCGCACCGACTCGCCGACCTGGAACTCGACGCGGATCTTCGGCGCCTCCTGCTTCATCTGCTTCTGGATCGCCCTGACCTCTTTTTCCTGCAGGGGCACCGGGCTGTTCGCCGATCCCACGAAGCTGGTCACGCCTGGGGTGTTGCGAACCACGAACCACGACTCGTTCGACATCACCATGCGGACGAGGATGTAGCCGGGGAAGATTCGCTTCTGGACGTGGCGGCGCTTGCCGTCCTTGATCTCGATCTCGTCCTCCATCGGCACGAGCACCTGAAGGATCTTGTCCTGCATGTCCATGGACTCGATCCTCTTCTCGAGGTTCTTCTTGACCTTTTCCTCGTGGCCGGAGTATGCGTGAACGACGTACCACTGGGCGTCGGTCTCGGGCGCCTTCTCTGCCGCGGTCTTCTCTACTGCCATCAGTGCTTCACGTACAGCCATTGCCGCAAGACGTTGGACAGGGCGTAGTCGACGCCGCCGATGAAGACGCCGAGGATTATGACCGTGACGATCACCACGAGCGTGTACCGGTACAGCTCACCCCACGTCGGCCAGACGACCTTGCGCAGCTCGTCGAGGACCTCCCGGAAGAAACGGCGCGAGCCGGTGCCGGAAGCTGCGGAGTCGCCTCCACCTGCGCGGTTCTTAGCGGTTACTGCCATGCCGGCCTACTTGGTCTCCTTGTGAGGGGTGTGCTTGTGGCACCACCTGCAGTACTTGCTGAGCTCGATCCGGTCCGGATCGTTCTTCTTGTTCTTGAGGGTGGTGTAGTTGCGTCGCTTGCAGACGCCACAGGCGAGGGTGATGACTTCTTCCATGCTTGACTCTTTGGTTGGGGAAAGAAAAAAGCCTAGGTTTCCTAGGCGGTGTCAATAGTACCAGACGGTGGCGCCGGGCCACGATTCCGGCTGTTGGCGCCCTTGCCGGGTGGCCCAGGGCAGGCTGGCCAGCCCAATATGATCTGAGTCGATGTCCGCACCGACGGTCGCCGTGCTGCACGGCGACCAGACCGGCGAGGAGCTGCTCCTTCAAGCCCGGCGCCTGCTCGAGCGAGACGTCATCGGCTTCCAGGTGGCCCAGCGCGACTTCGACCTCTCCCTCGCCCGCCGCCGCGAGACGCGCAACGAGGTGGTGCACGAGGCCTCGGCCGCCCTGCGCGAGTGCGGTTTCGGCATCAAGGCGGCCACCATCACGCCCGAAGGCACGGGCGACGTCGGCAGCCCGAACGCCATCCTCCGCAAGCAGATCGACGGACGCGTCATCGTGCGCACCGGCCGCCGCATCCCCGGCATCCGCCCGCTGGCGGGTGTGCACGCGCCGATCTCTGTGATCCGGATGGCGGTCGACGACGCCTACGGAGCCAAGGAGTGGCGCGAGGGTCACGACCAGGACGAGTGGGCGTTCCGGACCGAGAAGATCAGCCGGCGAACGTGCCGCATCGTGGCCGAGTACTCGTTCAATCACGCGCGGCGATTCGGCGCGAAGGTTTTCGGTGGCCCCAAGTTCACGGTGAGCCCTGTCTACGAGGGCATGTTCAAAGAGGAGCTCGACGCCGCGGCCGCGCGCCACGCCGACGTGAGCTACGAGCCACAGCTCATCGACGCGACTTACGCGTTGCTGCTCACCACCAGCGGCGAAGCGCTGGTGATTCCCGCGCTCAACCGCGACGGCGACAGTCTGTCCGACCTGGTCATGCAGATGTTCGGCACGATCGCCGGAGCGGAGTCGACGCTGCTTGCCTTCACCGACGACGGCGGAGTCGCCGTGGCAATGACCGAGGCGCCGCACGGCACCGCGCCGGCCCTCGAGGGCAAGAATGTCGCCAACCCCATGGCGATGATCCTGGCCGTCGGCTCGTTGCTCGGGTATATGCCGGGTGACGCGGCTCACGTGGCCTCGCGCGCGGTCTATGAATCGGCTCTCGAGGCGGTATCCGATGGCGTGCGCACAGCCGACCTCGGCGGCCACGCATCGACGACCGAGTTCACCGACGAGGTGATCCGCCGCGTGCGCACGAAGATCGACGTATGGAGCGCTCTCTCCGATATCCAGCGCTAAGCCAATCGTTTACCTCGCTCTGGGTGACTCGTACACCATCGGCACCGGGGCCTCGCACGAGTCGCGCAATTTTCCGACGCTGCTGGCGACGCAAGTGCAGGAGGCAAGCGGGCGCGAGGTCGAGCTCGTCAATCCGGCGGTCAACGGCTTCACGACCATCGACCTGATCGCGAAGGAGCTCGGCTACATCACCGACCTCAAGCCCGACCTTGTGAGCGTGCTCATCGGCGTCAACGACCTGGTGCAGGGTCGCAGCGTTGAGCAGTACCGCGAGTCGCTGGTCGAGATCCACGACGCGATCGCGGCCACGCACCTGCAAGCTGGACGTGTCGCGGCGGCCTCCATCCCCAACTGGTCGATCGTCCCGGCGGCGCGCGAGTTCGGCGATCCCGCGCGATTGCGGAGGCTCACCGAGGAGTTCAACGCGGTTGCGAAGCTCGAGGCCGAATCGAGACGCTTCACGTGGGTGGACCTCACCGAGGTCAGCTCGCGCGCGAGCAGCTCGGCAGGGTGGATCGCGTCAGACCAGCTGCACCCGGGCGATATCCAGTACGCAGCGTGGGCAGAAGAGATCTGGTCGTGCGTGCGCGACGCGTGGAGCTCGGTCTAAACCTTTATCCGCTTGAACGATTCGGCGTACCGATATCCGCCCTTCTTGCCGATGTCGCGGTGGCGCTTGCGCACCCACTTGTCGATGTCCCATTCCTGCCCAGGCTTCGCGACCTGGCTCTTGTGCTTGTGCAGGGCGGCGAGCTTCAGGTCGAGCGTCTTGCTGATGTCGACGAAGTAATCGCCGAGCGTCCAGTAAGGGATCCACACCTCGTTGACCACGTGCGGCTGGTAACCCTGCTTGAGCAGTCCACGAAACGCCCGCGGATTACGCGAGTCGGGATACACCGCCGCCATGGTCGCTTCGCCGACCGCCAGGTGATCCGGATGCGAGCCGCCCATCGGCGCATCGAGCACGCGCCCGGGGAGATGCGTGATGACTAGCTGCGGCTTGTGCTTCCTGATCATGCGCACGATGTCCCGCCGCAGCTTCAGGTCGGGCGCCAGGTGGCCGTCCTTGTAGCCGAGGAACTCGACCTTCTTGATGCCGAGCACCCGGGCCGCGGCTCGCTGCTCGCGCTGGCGAATCGACACGAGCTCCGAGTCCTTCTGTTTCGGGTCCTCGCCCCCCTGCGATCCGTCGGTCACGACCACGTAGGTCACGGCGGCGCCGTCGATCGCGAGCTTCGCCATGGATCCGCCCGCGCCGAACTCCGGGTCGTCGGGATGCGCGAAAACGGCAAGCACCCGCTCGAACTTCGGATCATGGGAGTTGCTGCGATTCGATGCGCGCGGCGCGCGCTTGCGCTGGATTTTCTTCTTGGCCATCAACTCAATTTAAGCAGTGTTGTCAGCGCGACCTGGTCGGGGCCGCTAGCGACGCGAGCGGAATCGCGCGCTCGAGCGGCTTCCAGAGCGCAAGCAGCTCCTCGTCGCTCAGCTTCGACCGCGCCGCGATTACCCGGCCGCCGAACGTCGCGGTCTTGCAGGCGGCCCAGCCCGCATCGCCGGAGACTCGCATGGGCACGGTCACGAGCGCGGCCAGCGCGGCCGCCTCTTCGGCGGCGCGCGTGGAGGCGCCGGCGGTCGCACGCGCGAGCGCATTGGAAACATCGTCCGCCAACAGCCACGGCTCGGCGAGCACGGAGCACTGGTGCGCGCTCAGCCGGCCCACCGCGGTCAGGTACCGTTGCACGACCGGCGCGATCGCGCGCGGCCTGGTCATGACCACGGCCGAGGCCAACGGCGCGTAGGAAACCGCGAACTTCACCGGCGAAAGCCGGTGACGGCGGACCAGGGCCGTCAGCGCCTGCCACGCGACCACAACCTCTGCGTCCGTGCGCTGTTCGAGATGCGGGGCGAGGGCGTCGGCGGCGTTGACGAGCGGCTGGACGGCGCCCTCGTCAGCCGCGGGCGCCACGGCCGCGAGGCGGATCCACTCCTCCGGGTTCAGCGCCGCGATTCGCGCTGCGAACGATGCGCTGTCGGCGTCGCGGGCCGGCACAACTTCCGCGACCGCGCCGTAGTGCTCGTAAAACAGCTCGTCGCTCAGGCGGCCGCGGGCGGCCACCGCAAACGCGGCGCGCTCCACCGCCGAGAACACAGCGCAGCGCGGCCCGGGCTCCATGCCGGTCGACGCCCTGGCGGCGGCCAGGATCGAGCGCACCACCACAGCGGGCTCGTCTTCCCCCTCACGGGTGACGCTGGCGACGAGCTGCCTGCGGTCCAGCACGCGCAGCCACTGGATGGCCGACAGCTCCGGCAGCGCCTTCACGAATGCCGCGACCTCGGCGGTGTTGGGCCCGTACGCAGCCTCGGCGCGCGGCCGGGCCAGTGCTGGTTTCTTCTCGACGGCCTTTAATGGCTCCGCTTCAGGGGGCGGCGCTTTCTTGACCCTCGCTCGCGACGGCTTTTCGGAGACGGGCGCGTCGGTCAGCGACCGCAGCGCGACGGCCGCTTCGAGCGGAGCCCAGAGGACCTGCAGCTGCTCCGCAGTCAGCTCATTCATCGAGCTGAGCACCCGCCCTCCATGCACCGCGGTCTTCACCGCCGCCCACCCCGCGTCGCCCGCGATGTGCTTGGGAGCGACGGCGATGGCGGCGATCGCCACGGCTTCCTCAGATTCGCGCGCCCGGCTCTTCAGCGCCGCCTGAAGCAGGATCGCGGACGACTCTCGGTCGAGCGACCACTGCCGCGACAGCGATTCCCACTGCGGCGCGCTCAGCCACTTCAGCGCGTTGGCGAAACGCTCGACGATCGGCGGTAGCTCCCCGGCCGGCACCGGAGGGATGACAGACGCGAACGGGGCGTAGTGCGCGGCGAAGGTCAGCGCTGAAAGCTGCCGCCGGCGCACGAGGGCGGAGGCAGCCTGCCACGCGGCCACCGCCTCCGCGTCGGAGCGCTTGGCCAGGATCGCCGCCAGGTCGGTCGCGACGTTTGACATCGGCTCCGGCAATGTGGCGGCGCCGTTGGGCGCGCTGCCGAGCATCGCGCGGACGATCTCGGCCGGCTGCCCGGCACCGTCCCTCGTCACCCTGATCGTGGACTCCCGGGCCGCGAGCACCTTCTTCCACCTGGAAGGCGAGAGCCGGCCGACCGACGCGATGAAGGCGGTCACCTCGGCTGTGTTCGGCCCATAGCGCTCCCCTGCGCCCGCGAGTACCCCAGACAAGATCCAAAAACTGTAGACGCACTCGCGCCAAAGGCGTCATCGGAACCCGCCGGCCGAACTCGGGCGCTAGACCGTCTCCACCTTCAGCAGGTTCGTCTGGCCCGGCTGCCCGACCGGAACTCCCGCCACGATCACCACCCGGTCGCCCTCGCGCACGAACCCGCCGCGAACGGCCGCCTCCGTTGCGTTCGCGAACATCTCATCGGTGTCGCGGCCCTGCGCCACGAGCAGCGGCACCACCCCCGCGTACAGCGCCGTCCTGCGCAGCACCTCTTCGTGCGGGCTTGCGGCGATGACCGGAACATGCGGCCGGGCCTTGCTGCACCGCAGCGCGGTCGTACCCGACTCGGTGAACGCGATGATGACGCGGGCTTTCAGCTCCTCCGCGCTGGCCGCGGCCGCGTGCGCGATCGCGCTGCCCACCTGGCCGGGCTCGCGCCAGATCTGGCGCTGGCGCTGGAAGGACGCGTGGCGCTGCGCCGAAAGACAGATGCGCGCCATGGCTCGCACGGCCTCGACCGGGTGCGCGCCGACCGACGTCTCCTGGGAAAGCATCACCGCGTCGGTGCCGTCCCAGATCGCGTTGGCGACATCAGAGGCCTCCGCGCGAGTGGGCCTGTTCGAGGTGACCATCGACTCCAGCATCTCGGTGGCGGTGATCACCGGCACGCCGGCGCGGTTGGCGCGATCGATGACCTCTTTCTGCACCGCCGGCAGCTCGCCGAGGCGAAGCTCGACCCCGAGGTCGCCGCGCGCGACCATGACCGCGCCCGCTACCTCGAGGATTTCGCTCAGCTCGCGGATCGCCTCGACCTTCTCGAGCTTGGCGATCACGGGCGCGGTGCAGCTGAGCCCGGCAAGGTGGCGCTGGCACATGAGCACGTCGTCGGGCTTGCGCACGAATGACAGCGCCACGTAGTCGACGCCGATCTCGACGGCCAGCTTCAGGTCGCTGATGTCCTTGTCGGTCAGCGCGGGCAGCGGCGGGGTGCGGCCCGGCACCGACACCCCCTTGCGCTCACCGAGCAAGCCGCCACGCACAACCGTGCATACAGCGCGACCGCCTGAAACTGACTTGACGGTGAGCTCGATCCGGCCGTCGTCGAGCAGCACACGATCGCCCTTCCGGACCGACTCGATGAGCTCGACATGGCTCACCTCGATCTCGTTCGGGTCCTGGCGGTGCGAAGCGGTGAGCACCACCTCGCGGCCTCTCACCAGCCGCATGAACGACGAGTCGAGTGGGCCGGTGCGGATCTTCGGCCCCTGCAGGTCGCCGATGATCGCGACCGGCCTCCCCACTGCCTGCGCCGCCGCACGCACGTCGGCCGCGGCACGCCGGTGAGTGTCGGGGTCGCCATGCGAGAAGTTGAGGCGGGCCACGTCCATGCCCGACTGGATGAGGTTCCTCAGCACCGCGGGCGAGGAGCTCGACGGTCCGAGTGTGCAGACGATGCGGGTGCGGCGGATCAACGCGCGTAGCGGTCCACGGACCGCCCCAGCTCCTTTTCGGCCTCGATCACCTGCCGCTCGAGCTCGAGGGCGCTGATGACCGCGCCGCCCATGCCGCGCACCAGGTCGCGTTGAAAACGGTCCGAGGTCGCGACGGTGATCGGGTTGCCATCGCCCGCGAGCGTGTACGCGAGCCGCTCGATCGCGTGGTCCGCGGAGTGCCCTTTACGCGTGAACACGACGCGCACTCCGTCGACCTGCTGGCTGCTGTTGCTCGCGGCCGAGGTGCGGTGCGCGTCGAACACCACAGTCACATCCGCGCTGCGTACCTGGGCGTAGGTCGCGAGACGCTCGATGAGCCGGTCGCGCGCCGCTTCGAGCGAGAAGCGCATCAGCTCTTTCAGCTCCGGCCACGCGTGCGTGACGTTGTAGCCGTCGACGATGAGGCGTTCCACTCTCAACGAAACCGGAAATTCTGCGCGCCCAGGGAGACGAGGGAAGGGTCGAGGCCGACAAGACCGCTCAGAAAGTCGCCCGCGCCGCTGATGGGGGCGCCGATGGCGGGCACGTACCAGATCGCGAAGAACAGTAGGACCAGCCCGTACCAGCCTATGCGCGATGCCCACGCCTGCACTCCATACGGCAGCCAGGGCCTGATGGCGGCGAACCCGTCAAGCGGCGGTACCGGCAGGAGGGTCAGCACGAGCACGTACATCTCGATGGCGCCCAAAAAGGCGAGGGCCGCGAAGAACTCCAGGTTGCCTCGCGTGATGACGCCCAGCCGGAACGTGGCCGCCATCGCACCGGCGATGACGAGCCCACAAACGAGTGTGCCGAGTGGACCGGCCAACGCCACCGCAGTCTCCCAGCGCTTGCCGCGCAGCGCAGCGGTGTTGATGTAGACAGCGCCGCCTGGTAAAGGGATCCCACCAAGCAGGAGGAACACCGCCGGCAACGCGATGCTCATGAGGAGATGCGTGTAGCGCAGCGGGTTGAGGCTCAAATAGCCGGAGCTCGGCATCGACGTGTCGCCGCCCAGATATCCGGCCAGGGCGTGGGAGAACTCGTGCACGCACAAAGTCGCGATCCAGCCTGCGGCCACGAAGGCAACAGTTACGACGGTGACGTATTGGGGCAGCACGTCGAACCACAGGACCGCACCGGTCACCGCCACCACGCCGAGCAGCGCGAGGAAGATCGGACTGACGGTCACCACTCCGCGCAGTCGCGGCAACGGGCGCCTGCGCAGCGCGCGGTCGGGGGCCCGAGCAGCGGACGGCGGCGCGGCGGCGATGGGAGCGTCCGGCCTTGCGCCGGTCTGCAGGTGGCGGCGGAGGTCGTACATCGTGAGGCCCGCCCGCTGCAGAGCCGCGGAGGTGGCGGGCGAATCCGAGTAGAGCAGCGCGAGCAGGAGGTGGATCGAGTCGACCGAGTAGTGGCCGAGCACCTGCGCCTCGCGGTTGGCGTTGACGAGCAACTGGCGGAGCGGCAGAGTCGATGCGGCTCCGTCGCCCGATAGCGCCGTCGCCACCACGGCAGGGTCAGTGCCGAGGCTGCGGATGGTGGTGATTGCAAGCGAGCCCCTGTTGGACAGCACCGCCCGCAGGACGTCGACCGGGTTTGACTCTTCGGCGCCGCGCTGGGCGGCTTCGTTCGCGGCGCGCTCGAGATCCTCGCGCGCAGCGCGTGTCAGCGGAATATCCGCTGACGCTCGATCGAGGGCGATGGTGGCGTTGGGCACCGGGCTTTCAGTGTAGGGAGCGCTGCCGCGTGATCTCGTAAAGCAGCGCAGCCGCCGCGGCCGATGCGTTGAAGCTGCCGATTCGTCCCTTCACTGGCAAACGCAGACGCACGTCGCATCGCTCCAGCACCAGCCGGTGAACGCCCTGGCCCTCGCCACCGACGACGACGCAGACGCGCTGCGTGAGGTCGAAGTCCCACGGCCATGTGTCTCCGCGCACGTCCAGCGCTGCGCACCAGATGCCTGAGCGCTTGACCTCGGCGACGGCCGAGGGCATGCCCGACACGCGCGCGATGGGCATCAGCTCGCTCGCGCCGGAGCTTGCTTTCACGGCCGCCGGCGAGAGC
Organism: Candidatus Dormiibacterota bacterium; assembly: GCA_035934385.1. Taxonomy (GTDB): domain Bacteria; phylum Chloroflexota; class Dormibacteria; order Dormibacterales; family Dormibacteraceae; genus CF-118. Next base: position 70,570 of record DASYXY010000008.1, on the reverse strand, counting down.
GGCGCGCTGCGGTGCTCCGGAACGATCGCGCCATCCGCGCCGGCGACCTCGGCGCTCCGGATGATGGCCCCGAGATTCTGCGGATCCATGATCGAGTCGAGCGCCACGAGCAGCGACGGTTCGGTTGCCAGCAGGTCTCGCAGGCTCCACTCGCGTCGCGGCTTCAGCTCCGCGGCGACGCCCTGGTGCACGCCCGAAACGATCGCGTCGATCCGCTCGGCGGGCACGATCTCGACCCGGACGAGCGTCGCGAGCTCGTCGAGGCGTGGGTCGTGGCCCAGGCCGTCGGCCTGGTAGAGGCGCGCGACCCGTCCGGCGCGGGCGGCCTCGAGCACGGCGTTGCGGCCGTGGATGACGGCCGGCTGCTCCCCTCTCCCTCTGGGAGAGGGTTCGGTGAGGGCTACACCTTTGCGATGCGGCGCCAACGAACACCCTCCTTCGAATCCTCGAGCGCGATGCCGCGCTCGCGCAGCTGATCGCGGATGCGGTCGGCGGTCGCGAAATCACGCGCCTTGCGCGCGTCCTCCCTCTGTCCGATGAGCTGCTCGACCTCGCCGGCCAGCGCCATGTCCTCCGCAGACACGACGTCGACGTGAGCGTCGACGTCGGCGACCAGCAGCAGCAGCTCGCGAGCGGCCGCTTCGCCGACCTCGCCGGAGTCGAGCGCCGCGTTCGCCTCGCGCAGCAGCTCGAACACGTGGCCCATTCCTTGCGGCAGGTTCAGGTCGTCGTCGAGCGACTCGCGATACGCGTGGCGCACCTCCACCGCGCGTTCGGCCAGCCGGCCGCTGTCTTGCGGCGCCACCGGCTGCTGCAGCCGCCGCGCGAAGTCCTGCAGCCGGCGCACCTGCTCGGCCGCGGCGTGCAGTGCCTCGTCGCTGAGCCTCACCCGCGCACGGTAGTGAGCGTTGGCGATCAGGAAAAACCGGATGGCGAGAGGGTCGTGGCCCGCCGCGACCAGGTCACGCAACGTGGTAAAGCCGCCGGCGCTCTTCGACATCTTCTCCCCTGTCGCGTCGGCCAGGTGCTCGGAGTGCAGCCAGAACCTGGAGAACTGACGCTGATTGGCCGCTTCTGACTGCGCGATCTCGTTCTCGTGGTGCGGAAACATGAGGTCGACCCCGCCTGCGTGGATGTCGAGCGTGTCGCCGAGGTAGCGCTTGCTCATGGCCGAGCACTCGATGTGCCATCCTGGCCGGCCCTTTCCAAACGGCGCGTCCCAGGCGGCGCCGATCTTCTCGTCGTTCGGCTGTGACTTCTTCCACAGCGCAAAGTCGCTGACGGACTCCTTGTCGTATTTGTCCGCCGCTACTCGCGCGCCGGCCCGAAGGCCCTCCCGGTCGAGGTGCGACAGCGCGCCGTAGCGCGGAAAGCTGGCGATGCGGAAGTAGACATCGCCGTCCGCGACGTACGCGTTGCCGCGCTCGAGCAGCGTCGAGATCATGCGGATCATCTCGCCGATGTTCTGCGTCGCCCGCGGGTACTGCTCAGCGGGCTGAACGCGCAGCGCCTTCATGTCTTCGAAGAAGGCCGCGGCATAGGGCTTCGTGTATTCCTCGATCGTGGTTCCTGCATGCATGGCCTGGTCGAGAATGCGGTCGTCAATGTCGGTGATGTTCATGACGTGCGTGACCCGATAGCCCGCGACCTGCAGGTGCCGCCGCAGCAGGTCGTAGAAAAGGAACGCACGCAGGTTGCCGATGTGCGCGAAGTTCCACACGGTCGGGCCGCACGTGTACATGCCGACGTGCGAGCCTTCAAGCGGCTCGAAGACCTCCTTGGTCCCGGTCAGGGTGTTGTGCAGGCGCAGCGTCACGTTTCTTCGATGAGCGCGACCGCGTGCGCCGCGATGCCTTCGCCGGCCCCGAGCGCGCCGAGGCCTTCAGGCGACGTGGCCTTGACGCTGACCGCGGCGATGTCCAGAGCGAGGGCGCGTGCAATGTGGCGCGCCATCTCGCCCAGATGTGGACCGAGTCTCGGCGCCTGGGCGACGACGGTGCTGTCGACGTTGACGACTCGATACCCGGCCGTCGCCACCACGCGTGCGGCCTCAGTTAGCAGGTCGATGCTCGAGGCGCTGCGGTAGCGCGCGTCGTCCGGCGGAAAGTGCGCGCCGATGTCGCCAAGGCCCGCGGCCCCGAGCACTGAATCGATGACTGCGTGAGTGAGGACGTCGGCATCGGAATGCCCGTCGAGGCCGGTCGCGTGCTCGATGCGCACGCCCCCGATGATCAGCGCCCGGCCCTCGCGGAGCGGGTGCACGTCGTAGCCGACGCCGACCCTCACGGAGTTACGCGTTGTCTGATGGGCGGGATCCGCCGCATATTTCGCAGCATCGGCGGCCGGAGCCAAGGAAAGGGTGGCCCGAGGAGGAGCGCATTGAAATGCGCGACAACGAGGGCCGGGCCCCATGACGCCGGCTTCAGCGGCGTAGCCGCCCGGCCGACTAGGCCGCGAAGATGCAAGGAGCCTCGCCTATCGGACAACGCTCTCTTGCTCTTTGATGAGGGCTTCGACAACGCCCAGGTCCTCCGGCGTCGTGAGCTTCACGTTCGAAGGCTCGCCTTCGACCACTGTCACCGCGTGTCCGGTTGCGGCCACCAGCTGCGCGTCGTCATCGCCGACCAGCCCGGCGTCCGCCGCCTCACGATGCGCGCGCGCGAGCAGGCTGTAGGCGAAACCCTGCGGAGTCTGCGCGAGCACGATCCGCGACCGATCGAGGCTCTCCATCAGCAGATTGCCTTCGATTCTCTTGACGGCGTCGCGCGGCGCGATCGCTGGAAAAGCCGCGCCCGACTCCATCGCGGCGGCGAGCACGCGCCGGACCAGCGCCGGGGAGGCCAGCGGCCGGGCCGCGTCGTGCACCAGCACGTAGTCACACTCTCCGAGCGCCGCGATTCCTGCACGCACCGATGCCTGCCGGCTCTCACCTCCGGGACGCACGGTGACCGGCTTGGTTGGATGGAGCGACGCCACCTCGTGCTCCGCGTTCTCGAGGCGGCTCGGCGGGCCGACCACCACTATGCGGTCGACCTCGTCCATGCCCAGGAAGAGCTCGACCACGCGCGCCAGCGTCGTCCGGCCGTGCAGCCGCACCAGCGCCTTGCTGCCGCGGCCGAGTCGCGAGCCGGACCCGGCGGCGGCGACGATCACCCCGACCGAGGTCTTCATTTGCTCGGTTCCTCGTGCCCGCGGCTCCTGGAGCCGCGGCGGCCGTCCTGTCCCATCGGCTCGGCGAAGATCATCCGGCCGGCCGAGGTCTGGATCACCGACGTGACGACTGCGGTGATGGTCTGGTTGATCAGCCGGCGGCCGTTCTGCACCACGACCATGGTGCCGTCGTCGAGGCTGCCCACTCCCTGGCCCGGCTCCTTGCCTTCGCGCGCCACCGTGACCATGATCTCCTCGCCTGGGATCGCCACCGGACGCATCGCCTGCGCGAGCTCGTTGAGGTTCAGCACCGTGACGCCTTCGAGGCGCGCGATGCGGTTCAGGTTGAAGTCGTTGGTCATGATGCCCCATCCGCGTCGCTTGGCCGTGCGCACGAGATGCGAGTCGATCTCAGTGGTCGGCGTCGCATCGTCGTCCACGACCTCGAGCGAGAGGCTCGTGATCTTCTGCATCTCCGTCAGAACGTCGAGTCCACGTCGCCCGCGCCTGCGCCGCATCGCGTCGGCCGAGTCCGCGACGAGCTGCAGCTCGCGCAGCACGGAGCTGAGCACGACCAGCGGCATGTCGACGAAGCCCGTCTTGGCGATGTCGAGGATGCGCCCGTCGATGATGACCGAGGTGTCTAGCAAGACGGCGGGCAGGCGATGCGCCGGCTGTTGCGCGGGGCCGCCGAAGAACAGGGCCGCGAGCTCGGCTCGACGGCTTACCCCCACCGATGCGCCCAGGGCCCCGAGCAGCAGGGCGAGGATGAAGGACACCCAGTAACCGAGGGGGATGTCGCGCACAAAGAAGCCGACCAGCACGGCGATGACGAGACCGACCACCATCCCGAGCAGGCCGCTGAGCAGATCGGGCAGTGGAGTGCTGAGCAGGCGCTGGTTGAACCCGCGCCAGCCCCCGAGCACGTAGGGCGTGCCCAGGTACGCGAAAACGAGGCCTTCCAGAGTCGTCAGGGTGATCAGAACCCATCCCTGGTGCGTGATGCCCGAGAGGCGCACCAGCGCGTAGCCCAGGACGAAACCGCCGACGACTCCGATCCCCAACCCCACTCGCAGGGCGAGGGCATCGGAACGTTTCAAGGGAACCTCCTCAGGAGACCGTGACCCCGGCCTCCTCTATGAATGCGCCGGAATGGATGTGATTAGGAAAGAGGGCGGAGATGGCCTCCGCCAGGGTCCGGACCTCGTTGATCTCGAGGCCGGCCGGCCGTCCGGTCCGTGAACCGGACGGAATCAAAGCGCGCGTGAAGCCATGCCTGGCCGCCTCCTGCAGGCGGCGCTCGGTCTGGCCGACGCGGCGCACCTCACCTGCCAACCCCAGCTCACCGAGGACGACCAGGCCTTCCGGCAGCGGCTGGCTCCTCTGGTTGCCTGCGATCGACAGGGCGAGTCCGAGATCGGCGGCGGGTTCCGTGATCCGGATGCCGCCCGCCACGTTGACAAATACGTCGCACTGGCCGAGGGGCGTCTTGCCCCGGCGGTCGAGCACGGCCAGGAGCATGTGCACCCGGTTGAGGTCGAACCCGTTCGCCACGCGGCGCGGCGGGAAGTTGGTGTTGGCCTTGTTGACCAGGCTCTGGATCTCGATCAGGAGCGGCCGCGTTCCCTCCATCACCACGACTACGGCCGTGCCCGCGGAGGCGGTGCCGGTCTGGCTGAGCGTCGCCGCTGACGGGTCGGGAACTTCTTCCAATCCGCGCTCGCCCATGGCGAAGACGCCGATCTCCTCGGCCGATCCAAACCGGTTCTTCATCGCCCGCAGGAGCCTCAGCTCCTGGCGGCGGTCGCCTTCGAGGTACAGCACCGTGTCAACGATATGCTCCAGGACCCTCGGTCCGGCGATCGCTCCCTCTTTGGTCACGTGGCCGACGAGGAACACCGGCACCCCGGTCTCCTTGGCCAGACGCATCAGGCGGGCGGCCGATTCGCGGACCTGGCTGACGCTGCCGGCGCTGCCGGTGACCGCCGCGTCGGCCACGGTCTGGATGGAGTCGACGATCGCCAGCTGGGGAGCCTCCGAGGCGATCGTTTCGCAGATGACGTCCAGATCGTTCTCGGCCATCAGCAGTATTCCCGGGTCGAGCGCCCCGAGGCGTGCGGCCCGCATCTGGGTCTGCTGGTTCGACTCCTCGCCCGAGACGTAGAGGACCTTGGTTCCGCCTCCCGTAACCACCTGGTGGGCGGCGTGCATGAGCAGTGTCGACTTGCCGACGCCCGGCTCGCCTCCGACCAGGACCAGGCTCCCCGGCACGATGCCGCCGCCAAGAGCGCGGTTCAGCTCACCCCAGGACAGACGCAGGCGCGGCGCCGAATCGGCCGAGATCTGTGTGACGGGCACAGGCCTCGCCGACGAGCTACCCGTGGCGGTGCCCCGGCTGCTGCGCGATTCCGCCTTGTGGCGGCCGGGTTCCTTTTTGACCTCGAACTCCTGGAGCGTGTTCCACTCGTGGCAGTACGGGCACTGGCCCGCCCAGCGCAACGTCTCGCCCCCGCATTGGGAGCAGACGAAGGTCAGCGAGGAGCGCGGCATGATCCCAGCTTGGTGCCCACAGGACCTTTTTACAAGACGCGGAGCTGTAAAAAAAGCGCCACCCCGGGGGTAGTCAGGGTGGCGCCGTAAGCCTGGGAGGACCCGGATACACTCGGGCGTCTCTCGTTAGGAGAACGCCTGACAGATGGAAAAGCTACGTTCTTGATCGTGGTGGAGCCCGTCTCGATCGAGCGGATCGCGGAAGCCGCGGACGTGATCGACCCGGTCTTCCTGCATTCGCCGCAGTACGAATGTGAGCCGCTCAGCGCCGGCCTGGGAGTGGCCACCGTCCTCAAGGTCGAGTGTCTGAACCCCATCCGCTCCTTCAAAGGTCGCGGCACCGACTACCTCATGCACCGGATCGAGGCGCCTACGCGCGGCCTGGTGTGCGCCAGTGCCGGCAACTTCGGCCAGGGCATGGCGTACGCGGCGCGAAAGCGCGGCCATCGCGTCACCGTTTTCGCGGCGGTCAACGCCAGCCCCATCAAGGTCGAGCGTATGCGCGGGCTCGGAGCGGAGGTCGTGCTGGAAGGCGCGGACTTCGATGCGGCCAAGGAAGCCGCACGGGCTTATGCGGCGGCGATCGACGCGCTCTTCGTCGAGGACGGCGCCCTCGCCCCCATCGCCGAAGGCGCGGGCACCATCGCGGTCGAGCTGACGAAGATGGACGATCCCCTCGACGCGATTCTCGTCCCGCTCGGTGATGGGGCGCTCGTCACCGGCATCGCCGCGTGGATGCGCCGAGCCTCACCGAGCACGCGCATTATCGGCGTCGTCGCCGAAGGCGCGCCCGCGATGGAGCTGTCCTGGCGCGCCGCGAAGCTGGTCGCGACCGAGAGCATCGCCACCATCGCCGACGGGATCGCCGTGCGCGTGCCGGTCGCAAGCGCGGTCGAAGACGTGCGGAACTCGGTCGATGACGTGATGCACGTGAGCGACGAGGAGATGATCGAAGGAATGCGCGCGCTGCTTCGTCATGCCGGCCTTGTGGTCGAGCCCGCCGGCGCGGCCGGGATCGCCGCGGCGAAGAAGCTGAACGGTCAGCTGGCCGGCAAGCGCGTGGCCGTGATCGTCACCGGCGGCAACATCACCACGGAGCAGTTCCTGAAGCTGACGGGCTAGCTGAGCTCGAGATTCGCGAGGTAGTCGAGCACCGCCAGGGGTCCGTACTGCGCGAACGTGTCGGGCACCGCGCGCTGCAGGCGCTGCTGCATGTTCGCCGCGAGCTGCACGCGGACGTCGAGCGTCAGCTGGTGGCGCCGGCGCGCGTATGAGCTGACGAACCGGCGCAGGTCGGGGTCGATCCTCCGGAGGATGTGCTCCGCGTTGGAAGCAGGCGTGTACACCGGAGCGGCGGGCGCCTGCGTCGGCGGCACCAGCGGTGGCGGGGGCGGTGGGTAGGCCGGATACCCGGGCGGCGATGGAGGCGGCATGTCCGGCCGAAGGTCTGAGGGACGTGCGCCGGGCAGCTGCCACAGCCACACGTGATCGGAGTCCTTCACGACTAGCGTCCCGGCGGCGAGGTCGCCGAGGCGCTTGCCCTTGCCGTTGATGAACATCACGACCAGGCCGACGCCGTAGCCGTAGGGAAGGAAGTCGACGATCCGCACGATGTTGCGGATGCCGGCCTGCATGAACGTGAGTGGTTCGCCGCGGTCGCCGACCGCCCGGAGGCGGAAGGCCTTCTTGCCGATGGTCTGACCCGACCAAAGCGCTTCGCTCGTCCAGAAGTAACCGAACACGATGACGAAGCTGCCCAGGATCTCCAGGAGGTCGTAGGCGACCCCACTGTTGGTGAAGGCGGCCACCGCGATGCCGCCGAAGAACAGGGCGACCAGCAGCGCAGTGACGATGAGCAGGTCCAGGACCTGGGCGATCGCCCTCGTGCCCAGGCCCGCGACCTGGTAGTCGAACGAAACCCGCTCCGGCGTGGAGACGATGAGCTCAGAATCGGGGAGCGGCTGCTCCATTCCGCTATTTTGCGAGTGAGCACCGATGAGAGCGGAAGAGTTCGTCGCCAGCCGGCGTGAAGACTGGAACAACCTCGAGAACCTGATCGCGCGCGGCAGCGCGGGCCGCCTCAACCCCCTTCGCCCTGGTGAGGTGCTGGCGCTGGCGGCCCTTTACCGGCGCGCCACGGCCGACCTCGCGTTTGCCCAGCGCGACTGGCCGGGCGAGCCTGTCCACCGCTACCTCAACGGGCTCGTCGCGCGCGGTCACGGGGTCGTTTACCGCCGCGGCGGCGGCGTGCGGCGCCGGATCCGCGATTTCTACGTCGTAACCCTCCCCAGCACCTACCGCCAGGCGTGGCCTTATCTGCTTGCGGCCGCGGCGCTGATGTTCGTGCCGGCGATCATCGCGTTCTTCGTGGTGCTGGCCAATCCCGATGCCGCGTACGCGATCGCGCCGGCTGACCTCATTGACCGCGTGCATCACCACGAGCTCTGGACCAACATCCCACCCAGCGAGCGCGTGGCGACGGCCGGCCTGATCATGACCAACAACATCTGGGTTTCGATGCTCGCATTCGGTTTCGGCGTTTTCTTCGGCCTCCCCGTGATCTGGGTGATGGTCAGCAACGGCATCAGCCTCGGCGGTCTGTTCGGGCTGACGCAGGCGTACGGCCTCGCGGGCGGCTTGTTCGATTTCGTCATCGGGCACGGTGTGGTCGAGCTGTCGATCGTGGTCGCGCAGGGCGCGGGCGGGCTGATGATGGGCTGGGCTTTGATCTCGCCCGGCAACCGCAAACGCTCCGACGCGCTGGTGGATGCGACGCGCCGCGCGTTCACGCTGCTGATAGGCCTGGCCCCGCTGCTGGTGATCGCGGGCACGATCGAGGGCAACATCTCACCTTCCGACGTGCCGTTCGCGGCCAAGCTCGCGATCGGGCTGGCGACCGGCTCCGCCCTCTACGCCTATCTGCTGCTCACCGGACGGAAGCGCGAATCGCTTGCCCCTACAGCAGCGCCCGCTCCTTCAGCTCCAGATACCGTTCGACGAGCGCCGGGCTGAGGTTCCCGGCGACGACGTCGAGACCCAGCACGCCGCCGCGGCGAAGCAGCTCGAAGCTCTGCCTCCGGCTTGCGACGAACTCCTCGGCCGCGGCCCACTGATACGCGCGCGAGGACGAGGTGATGGGGGCATCGCGCGCGCGCAGCACCTCGGGGTCGCTCATCGCGACAACGAGCACGAGGTGGCGGGCGGACAGCCGCAGGCAGTGAGCAACCAGCTCGCGCGACTGGTTGGGGTCCTGGACGTCGGTGAGGACCACCACCATCGAGCGCCGGCCGACACGCAGGGCCAGGTGGGTCAGCGCGTGGCCGAAATCGGGCTCTACATAAGAAGGACGTAGCGCGTACAGCGCTTCGGTGATCAGGTGCAGCTGCACACTGCCCCGCTCGGGCTTCAGGAAGTTGGTGACCCGATCGTGAAATGTCATCAGGCCCACCCGATCGCCGTACGCCTGCGCGACCCACGCCAGCATCAGCGCCGCGTTGATCGCGTGGTCGAGCTTCTCGAGGTCGCCGGCCGGTGCGGTCATCAGCCGGCCGCAATCGATGGCGATCATCACCTGCTGGCCGCGCTCGGCCTCCACCTCGGTCATCACGGGCCTATCGCGACGCGCGGTGGCGGTCCAGCTGATGCGGCGCACGTCGTCTCCGCGCACGTAATCGCGCAAACCCGCGAAGGAGGTCGACGCGCCCGGCGGCCGCGCCCGCCGCTGGCCGACCAGCGTGCGGAGCCCGCGCCGCAGCGACAGCTGGACGCGCTTGATCGCGACGACGTTGGGGAAGACGGCGACGTCGTGCGGCAGGTTGAGCCGCAGCTGGCGGCGCCACCAACCGTCGCTCCTCGAGATCTGCAGGTCCACCTGCCCGAAGTGGTAGGCCCCACGGCGCGGCGAAGTTGTGCGGTACGAAACCGCGAGGCTGCCGTCGCGGTCGAACGCACCCTCGACCTCGCGCGGCCGCGCCAACAGCCCGGCGGGGGCGTGGTCAGCGACGCGCGCCATCAGGCCGGCGGCCGCGCGGTTGGTGACGACGACCCGCACCTCTTCCTGCTCGCCAAGCGAGAAGGGTTCGGGCATCACGCGGCGCACCACGAATCCGCGGGCGCCCGGAAGCAGGGCCAGGTCGCGGACCACCAGGGCAACGAGGCCGACGTGGTAGACGACGGCCACGAGCACGAGCACCGGCGAAACCACCGCCAGCGCGATGAGCACGGCGCCGATTCCGATCGCCCACAGCAGGCGCGGCTGCGGAGCGAATCCTCGCATCGCCCTACCGCGGCGGGACGACGCGGCTCGCGACTGCCTCCAGCACGCTGTCGGGCGTCTGCCCCGCGACCTCCGCCTCGGGGCGGAGCAGCAGCCGGTGCCGGAAGGCCGGCGCCAGCAGACCCTTCACGTGGTCGGGCGTCACGAATTCGGAGCCGTCGAACGCCGCCAACACGCGCGCGGCAAGCATCAGCAGCACCTCGGCTCGGGTGCTCGCGCCCAGCGCAACCTCGGGGGCGTTGCGGGTGGCGATCGCGAGGTCGACGACGTATTTGCGAATCTTCTCGTCGAGCACGACACGCGCCACGTGCTCGCGGCACAGCTCGACGTCGGCCGCCCCAAGCACGGGCTCGACCCCGGCTTTGACGGGGTCCTTCAGCTCGATGCCCGACTCCCAGCGGCGCAGCACCTCCATCTCGTCATTGGGGCTCGGGTAGTCGAGGCGGACCTTGAACAGAAAACGGTCCTGCTGCGCCTCAGGCAGCGGGTAGGTTCCCTCGTACTCGACTGGGTTCTGTGTCGCGAGCACGATGAACGGCGCGGGCAGCGCCAGCTGCTGGCCTTCCAGCGTGACGCCCCGCTCCTCCATCGCCTCGAGGAGCGCTGACTGCACCTTGGCGGGAGCGCGATTGATCTCGTCCGCGAGCAGCACGTTCGTGAAGATCGGGCCACGGCGCAGCGCGAACGTGCGCGTGGTCAGGTCGAAAACCGACGTGCCCAGGATGTCGGCGGGCATCAGGTCGGGCGTGAACTGGACACGGCCGTAATCGAGGGCGAGTGACCGAGCGATCGCCTTCGCGAGCAGCGTCTTGCCGGTGCCGGGCACACCCTCGAGCAGCACGTGGCCCTGAGCCACGAGCGCCACCGCGCACAGGCGGATCGCCTCCTCCTGGCCGACCACCGCCTTCGCGAGCTGCTCGCGGAATCGGGCGAAGAAGTCCGTGGCGGTGCCGGCGGGTGCTGAGCTCATCCCCGTCATTGTCGCGGGCCACGCCTCCCGTCTTCACTGGCCGGGTAGGCGATGCCATGCAGGCGCTGAGCCGCCTCGAGCAGATCCTTCTCGCTCCTCTCGGATCCGTAAAGCGCGCGCTCTGCGCTGTCGAGGCGGCCGGCGATGTCCGGCGCTCGCTGCCATAGCGACTGCCAGAACCGCTCCCGTGGCTCGACGGGCAGGCCGGTCTGCGCTGCCACCGCCCGCTCGCTGGCCCGCGCCAGCACGCCGAGCGTCACCGCGCGCGCGCCGGCTCTGCGCAAGAGCTCGCCCACCGCGACCGCCCATTCCGCGTCGAGCCGTGAGGCTTCCGCTTGCCTCGGCACGAGCGGGCCGAAACGCCGTCCGCGCAGGAACAGCCCGAAGAAGATCGCGACGATCAACCACAGCAGCGCGGCGCCCCATGGAGTCAGGAGCCATGCGGCCGGTGTGAGGTCGCTGGCGGTCAGACCATGGTGATACTCGTCGACCGCCACCGTGGCGCCGGCCGGCACGAGGCCAAGCAGGTCGGCAAGGAAGCGGCCGTTGTCTGCCTTCTCCAGGTACCCGTTGCAGAGCTCCAGCGGGTCGGCGAGCGCAATCACCAGGCCGAGGCCGACCCTTTCCCTGTACGCGAGAGGCAGCGTCCCCGAACGAAGGATCGCCACCTGGTTCGCGCCCAGGCTGAACGGCAGCGCGTATGTGCCCCCGGCGACGCTCGTCACTCCATCCAGAAACGGGCCGCTCGCCCCGGCGGTGTTGCTGGACACGACGCGCGCGTCACGGTTGACGTTCAGCGCACCATCCAGCTCGGGGTCGCCCTGCTCGCTCGCGTACACGAGCACGCCGCCGCTGCGCACCCAGCCGGCGGTGGCGCTCGCCTCGTCCTGCGTGTACGGACTCGTGGGCGTGAACACGAACAGCAGCGAGCTCGTCCCGGGTGTCTCGAATGAGCCGGCGACCTGGTGCGTCGGGTGACCCATCGCCGCGGCGTACAGAAGCACCGCCGAGGCTCCGTTGGCCGCGTCGCTGTTGGTGCTGTGCTCCGGCGAGTCTGGCTTCTGCTGGCCGACGACGATGGCGGCGAGGATCGCGAGGCCGATCACGACCGCGGCCACAAAACCGCGGATGTTTCCCCTCACGCGGCCTTCTCCGCCGGCGTGCGGAAGCGTGAGGCCACCGACTCCGCCTGCCGGTAGGTCTCCTCGTCGACCTCGCGACCGCCGTAAACGGCGGCTTCGAACGGCCGTAGCAGCGGATTCAGCGAGCCGGGGTCGGGCGCACGCCTGAAGATCTCGCGCACGGTGAGGGGGCTGCCCTCCCACGTCAGCTCGCCGGCCAGCGTTGCCGCCACCCCGGCACAGAGCGCCCTGATCGCGCCGACCCGGTCGCCCCTGGCCGCCATCCGGTCGGCCTGCGCGAAGTAGTCGCCCGGCGCCTGCGGACCGGCCGCTCCCAACGCCGCGAACTCGCCAGCCAGCCGTCCGCGCGCCGACCTGAACACGACGATCGCGACCACCGCCATCACGGCCAGCGCGATGGCGTAAACGACCCACGCGGGCACCACGCCGCCGGGACCGATGCCGCCTGCCATCGCCTTGAGGAACGCGTTGATGCGGTCCTGGATCCACTGGCTCAGCCGCTCGAGAAACGACGGGGGCCGGTGCAGGTCGTCGTAGCGGTGCATCGACATCACCTGCTGCAGCCGCGACTTCGCCAGCGCTGGGTCGGATGTCGTGGCGGGGCCGTCGATCGCATCCAGCACCGCCTGCAGCCTGGCGGCGGCGTCCTTGAAATCGGGCGGGGATTCGCGGAGGTCGAACAGGACCTCCGGCTGCGTGTCGCCGGTGCCGTCAATCAGCACCTGGGTCGCGTGACTTGCTGCGGCGTGGTCGCCGGGTTGCGCTTGCTGGACGATCTGGAGCGCGTCGGCCACGGCCTGGCGATACAGCGTGGCGGACGAGTCTGCTGCGACAGAGAAGGGAAGCGAGACGGCGACGGCGATCAAAGCGGCGAGCAGAAGGGCGGCGAAAAGGCGCCGGGTCACGCGGGCGCCGGCGGCAAGACGGTGACCTGTTGGGCGAGCTGGAACAGGTCGAGGGCCTCCCTTCGAACTCGGAGGTCGAAGTAGATCAGGACGATGGCGATGAGCAGGACCGGGGTCACCAGCGCGCTGACGAGAACGACCGCCCCTTCGTAGATCGCCAGCGCGAGGTACGGAGATACCAGGAGCTGCAGCAAGACCTGGCCGAGGTACAGGAACGCGCCGAGAGCCAGCGAGACGACGTAGTTGAGCACGAACACCAGCACGACGATGAGGAAGGTCCGCCACCAACGTCGCTCGACCAGCCGCCAGCTTCGGCCCATCGCCGCGAACAGACCCGTGTTCTCGACGAACATCACCGGCAGCACACCGATCCAGTTCACCCCGATCCAGATCCACAGCGGAAACAGGCAGAACGCCACGAACATCAGCCCGATCAGGAAGTAGTAGAAGAGCACCTGGAAGTAGCGCCGGAACGCGCCGCGGAGCGCTCCCCAGAGCGTCACCGGGTTGCCCATTGCCGACTGGCAGACGGCGTAGGTGACGCCTCCGTAGAGGAGCGGGAGCACGGCGACGTTGACCAGCACGCCGGCAACGAGGGGGCCCAACGCAGTCGCCAACGTGCTGAAGTCGCCGGGGTTGCTGCTCGTCGCCTGGGTGGCGGCGTAGTCGAACAGCGCGAAATAGCCGTACCCCGAAAGCGCCGCCAGCGGGATCGAGAAGAGGACCGAGATGCCGGCGAGCAGCAGGAAGTGGCGCCGATACATGCGGAACGTCTCGTCCAGCACGTCGCCAATCTCGAGCGGCCTGAGCCGCAACGGTGCGGGCGTGCTCACGCGCCCATTGTCGCTACTGACGCCCCCTCCCTGACCCTCCCCAGCAAAGCTGGGGAGGTGGAGGTCACGGCTTCGCGGGGGCTCCCGAGGCGGCCGGTTCCTTCTGCTTGTGCTTCGTCGGCGTGAACTTCAGCTCGTCCTCGCCCTCGACGTCGATCAGCACGGTGTCCCCGCGCGCGATCTTGCCGCGCAGCAGGTGCTCGGACAGCTGGTCCTCGATCCGGCTCGTGATCACGCGCCGCAGCGGCCGCGCGCCGTAGATCCGGTCGTAGCCCTCCTTCGCGAGGAGGTCCTTCGCCGCGTCCGTCACCTCGATCGTGATCTGCTGCTCGGCAAGGTGCTTGCCCAGCCGCACGAGCTGCAGGTCGACGATCAGCCGGATCTGGTCGGTGGTGAGGCTCTTGAACACCACGACGGCGTCGACGCGGTTCAGGAACTCCGGCCTGAACATGCGCTTCAGCTCTTCGTCGATCTTCTCCTTGGTGTTCTTGTGCCGGCGTTCGACCTCCTCCGCTTCGTCCACGACGGCCGGCTGGAAGCCCAGCGAGGTGGCCGCCTGGTTCACATCGCGGATGCCGAGGTTCGAGGTCATGATGATCACGGTGTTGGCGAAGTTGACGACCTTGCCCTTGGCGTCGCTGAGCCTGCCGTCTTCGAGGATCTGCAGCAGCATGTTGAAGACCTCGGGGTGCGCCTTCTCGATCTCGTCGAAGAGGATCACCGAGTAAGGCCGGCGGCGCACCGCTTCGGTGAGCTGTCCGCCCTCGTCGTAGCCGACGTAGCCGGGAGGCGATCCCACGAGCCTCGCGGTCGTGTGCCGCTCCATGAACTCCGACATGTCGAGCTTGATGAGCGCGTCCTCGGAGTCGAACAGGTACTCCGCCAGCGCCCGCGCGAGCTCCGTCTTCCCGATGCCGGTCGGGCCGAGGAAGATGAAGGAGCCGATGGGTCGGCGCGGATTCTTGAGCCCAGCACGCGCGCGCCGCACCGCCTGCGACACGGTGATGATGGCCTCGTCCTGTCCGACCATGCGCTTGTGGAGCTCGTCCTCCATGCGCAGGAGGCGTGACGTCTCCTCCTCCACCAGACGCGACACCGGGACGCCGGTCCACGCGGCAACGATCTGCGCGATGTCCTCCTCGCCCACCTCGGGCACGGTCTCGCCCAGCTTGTCCCGCCATGCGGCCTCTTTGGTCGCGAGCTTGTCCTGCAGCTTCTTTACGCGGTCGCGCACCGCGGCTGCCGCCTCGAAGTCTTGCTTGTTCACCGACTCGTCCTGGTCGATCCGGTACTTCTTGATCTCCTTCTGCAGCTCCTTCAGCTCGTCGGGAGTCGTGGTCAGCTTCATGCGCACGCGAGCCGACGCCTCGTCGATGAGGTCGATCGCCTTGTCGGGAAGTGCACGGTCGCTCACATAGCGGTCGCTCAGCACGGCAGCAGAATGAACCGCCGAATCGGTGATCACCACGCGGTGGTGCTTCTCGTACAGCGACTTGATGCCGTTGAGAATGTCGATTGTCTCGGCCAGCGTCGGCTGGTCGACGTACACCGGCTGGAAGCGGCGCTCGAGCGCAGCGTCTTTCTCGATGTACTTGCGGTACTCGTTGAGGGTCGTCGCGCCTATGCACTGGATCTCGCCGCGCGCCAGCGCAGGCTTGAGGATGTTGGCCGCGTCGATTGCGCCTTCGGCCGCACCTGCACCGACGAGCGTGTGCAGCTCGTCGATGAAGAGCACGACCTCGCGGCTCGACCGAATCTCATCGAGGATCTTCTTCAAGCGCTCTTCGAACTCGCCGCGGTACTTCGTGCCTGCCACCAGTGCGCCCATATCGAGCGTGAGCACGCGCTTGTGCTGCAGCGACTCGGGCACGTTGCCGAAATTGATCTGCTGCGCGAGACCCTCTGCGATCGCGGTCTTGCCCACGCCCGGCTCGCCGATAAGGGCGGGGTTGTTCTTCGTGCGTCGGCTCAGGATCTGGATCACCCGCTCGATCTCCATCTCCCGACCGATCACCGGGTCGAGCTGGTTGCGGCGCGCGAGCTCGGTGAGGTCGCGGCCGAACTGGTCGAGCAGCGGCGTCTTCGAAGGTTTCTTCGGCGCAGGCTCGGCCTCGGTCTCCGCGCTCGAGTCGTGCAGGAGGCGCTCGATCTCCGAGCGGACCTTCTCGAGGGTCGCGCCCAGATCTTCGAGGACGTGAGCCGCGATGCCTTCGCCTTCGATGAGCAGGCCCAGCAGCAGGTGCTCGGTGCCGACGTAGTTATGGCCCATGCGCCGCGCCTCTTCGAAGGAGATCTCGATCACCTTCTTGACGCGCGACGTCGGAATGATCTGCTGGATGATGATCCGCTCGTTGCGACCGAGCACGGACTCGATCGTCTGCCGGACCTTGCCGATCTCCACGCCAAGGTTGTTCAGAACCTTGGCGGCGAGGCCCTCGCCTTCACGGAGTAGACCCAGGAGCAGGTGCTCCGTCCCTATGTAGCTGTGGTGGGATCTTTCTGCTTCTTCCTGTGCGAGTGTCAGAACCTTCTTGGCTCGCTCAGTAAATCTCTCGAACGGATACATGGTGCTCATGACGTTCCTCGACTCTTATGGGTTCTCCAGCGACTCGGTGGGGCCAGCACCTCCTCGTTCTAATAACTCGCTTGCCGCTCGGCAGCGTGCAAGTAATATACCGTCCCCCTCACGCTGCAGATTCCCGCTAACGCGACTGCCGAGAGGGCGTTTTCCGATCGTTTGGGCGGCTGGCTGCCGGCGGTTGTCGCCTTCGGTCTGCCTATCTTGTTTCTGCCCAGCCTGGTCGACGAATTCATCCTGCCTCGGACCTCGCTTGTCATCGCGGGCGCCTGCCTCGGTGCGGGCTTCGCGCTGCTGTCGCCCACACGGCCATCGCTGGGCGCACTCCGATGGCCCCTTCTCGCAGCAGCCGCCGCGGCTGTGCTGGCGTTCGCCTTTTCGATCTCGCAGGCGACGAGCTTCGCGGGCTCGTACCTACGATACGAGTCCCTGCCGGTCAGGCTCGCTTATCTCGGCCTGGCGGCGGTGCCGGTGTGGCTGCTGCGCGACGACAGGTCACGCGACCGCGTCGTGGCGGCGTTCGTCCTGGGCACGTCCATCGCCTGCCTCGAGGCGCTGCAGCAGTTTGTAACGGCGGCGCCATTCCGGCCGGACGGCAACACCGGCAACGCCGGCATCCTTGGCGCGATGATCACGATGGCGGTGCCGCTCGCGATCTCGCGCGCGCTGCGCGGCGGGACTTTCAGCGTGGCGTGGTGGCTGGGCGTGGTCGCGCTCGTGGGCGGCCTGTACGTCTCCACATCGCGCGCGGGTGGCCTGGGCGTGGTGGCAGGCTGTCTCGCGCTGGTGGTAGTGCGGCAGAAAGGCCGCGTCGCGCTCGTCACCGCCGCCGGCGCGGCAGCGCTGGTCGGCCTCGCGCTGCTCGCGATCGTGGTGTCGCCTTTGCGCGAGCTGAACGGCGACCCCGGACCAGCGCGCATCCACCTGTGGAGTGACGCGCTCGGAATGCTGATCGCGCGGCCGCTGACAGGCTGGGGCGAGGACTCGACGGGGCTCGCGTTGGGGCGGTTCCTCACCGGCCAGTGGGCAGGTCCATACGTGACGTTCGACCGGGTGCACAACGGCGTGCTCGACACCGCGGTCACGCAAGGCGTTCTTGGTCTTGCCGCGCTGGGGGTGGTGATCGGTGTCGTCGCCTTCGCTGCATGGAAACATCGCTTTAGCGACTCCGTCGGCCCGCTCGCCGCCGCGTGCGTCGCCTACACCGTGTGGGTCGTCTTCAACTTCGACTGGGCGCCGGCCACCGGCGCGTTCTGGTTGCTGCTCGGGACGTGCTGGTCGGCGGTTCGCGCGGCCGAGGCCGACAGCGCACCCGCACGGACAGCGGTACCTCCGTGGCGCGTCCTTGGCGCGGTGGGTGTGGCCCTGGTCGCGATCGCGCTAGCTGCGATGCCGGTCCTGGCGGACGCCTGGTACGCGGCCGGCCGCATCGACCTGGCCGTTCGCGTCGATCCGTTCCAGTCGCAGTACCACCGAGCGCTCGGCGAGGCGCTCATCGCGCAGGGGGACGAAAGCGGCGGGGTCCAGGAGCTGCGGCTGGCCGGTCGACTTGGCAACTCCGACCCGGGTCTGTTCGTCGAGCTCGGTGACGAGGAGCTGAGGCAGGGCGACGCCGCGGCCGCGCGAGCGGACTACGAGATGGCGCTCAAGATCAACCCGTTCTGGCAACCCGCGCTGCAGCGACTGGCCGGGAGCAGCACCACCAACTCCCCAGCCGTGGGGAGGACGGGAGGAGTGATCAGTAGGACCTACTCGTCCTCGGTGTCGTAGTCGTCCTGGCGGCCGCCGACGCGGCTTGGAGCCAGGTTCGCGGGGGGCGCCGACAGCTGCTTCAGGCTCAGCGAGATTCGTCGCCGCGCCGTATCGATCCCGATGACCTTGACCTGCAACGTCTCGCCGACCTTCAGCACATCCTCGGTTCTTTCCACGTGGTCCCACGACAGCTCGGAGATGTGGAGCAGGCCCTCGATGCCGGCCATGATCTGCAGGAACGCGCCGTACTTCTTGGTCTTCGTGACCTGGCCTTCAACGATGGAGCCGATCGGCATCGACTGCACGAGCTTCTCCCACGGGTCCTGCTGCAGCTGGCGCAGCGACAGCGAGATGCGCGTCTGCTCGGGGTCGAGCTT
Organism: Candidatus Dormiibacterota bacterium; assembly: GCA_035934385.1. Lineage (GTDB taxonomy): Bacteria > Chloroflexota > Dormibacteria > Dormibacterales > Dormibacteraceae > CF-118. The sequence goes on along the minus strand of DASYXY010000008.1, from coordinate 52,037 downwards.
GATGACCTTCACGGTCACCTCCTCGCCGAGCTGAAGCACGTCCGTGACCTTGGACACGCGGTCCCATGACAGCTCCGAGATGTGGATGAGCCCATCCGCGCCGCCGATGTCGACGAACGCGCCGTAGCTTGTGATCCCCGAGACCGTGCCCTTCACCGTGCTGCCCGTCTGCAGCCGGCTGAACAGTTCCTCGCGCTTGCGCGCGCGATCCTCGTCCTCGGCGGCCTTCTGGCTGACGATGAGGCGGTTGCGCTTGCGGTTGACCTCGAGGATCTTGACCGCGATGCGCTGACCGACGAGCGACTCCAGGCTGCCCGCGTACGCGCGCGCCACCTGGCTCGACGGCAGGAACCCGCGGAGGCCCAGCACGTTGACGATGAGCCCGCCCTTGTTCTGCTCGCGCACGTCGGCATCGATGACGGAGCCGTCGGTCTGCTTCTCGGCGGCCACGAGCCACGTCGTCTCGGCGCGCGCGCGCCGCAGGCTCAGGACCACGTTCCCCTCTTCGTTCTCGGGCTGGAGGACGAAGACCTTGATCTGGTCGCCAGGCTCGAGTCCGAGCGAGTCGGCCTCGCCGCGCAGGCCCAGCTCCTTGCTGGAGATCACGCCTTCGGCCTTGGCGCCGATGTCGACCAGCACCTCGTCCGGGTCGACGCGCACCACGATGCCGTCGACGATGTCCCCATGGTTGGGGGTCTTGAAGGCCTCCTCCTCGAAGTGGAGGTAGTCCTCCATGGTCATCGGTGCTGACTGATCCTGGTCGGTCTCCTCCTCAGTCTCAGTCAGGACGGCACCGGATTCATTGGACAACGTACGAACCCCCTAAAGATTTTTGGTGTGGTGTTGGTCGTCAAAACGGCCTCTGCCAATGCGGAATGCCAATTGTAACTCACGAATTCCGGTCAGCCAGGAAAAGGTTTGGAGACGTCGTGGTTGTCGATCAAGCGGGTTTTTCCGATCCTCACCGCGAGCACCGCGAGCGTGCCTGGGGACCGAAAACTCGACGGATCGACCAGCTCCGCATAGTCGACCTGAGCGAGGGGCTCGGCGGCCAGAACCTCGCGAATTCGAGCGCCAATGCGGCCAGTGTCGTGCTCGCCGGAGGCGTACATCTCGGCCGCCGTCCGCAATGAGCGGCTGAGACTGAGCGCCGCCATCCGCTCGGCCGGGCTGAGGTACGCGTTGCGCGAGCTCACGGCCAGGCCATCTGCATCCCTCACGGTCGGGCAGACCCTGATCTCCACGCCGGAGTCGAGATCGGCGGCCAGCCGCTTCACCACAGCGACCTGCTGCGCGTCCTTCTGGCCGAAGTAGGCGCGGTCCGGCTCGACCGTCCAGAGGAGCTTCGCCACAACAGTAGCGACGCCCTCGAAGTGGCCGGGCCGGGCTGCACCCTCCAGTGGCTCCGCCACCCCACCCACAACAACTCGGGTGGTCGCGCCCGGCGGATACATGTCCGCGACGCTCGGCACGTAGACCGCGTCGACGTCCATGTCGAGCAGCATCTCCAGGTCGTTCTCGATTGGTCGCGGGTAGCGGGACAGGTCCTCGTTCGGCCCGAACTGGAGCGGGTTGACGAAGATGCTGACGACGACGAGGTCGTTCTCCTCGGCGGCGCGCTTGATCAGGCTGCGATGGCCCGCATGGAGCGCGCCCATCGTGGGCACGAGCCCGATCGAACGGAGCCCCCAGTCCCGGACGTGCGCCCGCATGTGCGCGGGCGTTTCAATCCTGATCAGGCGCCGGACTTGACCTCTTGAGGCACCGGGGTCACTCCGTTTGTGTACTCATGCTCAGGGCCGGGGAAGGTGCCGTTGCGAACGTCCTCAGCGAATCGCTGGGCCGCGCGCTCGACCTCCTCGGCCAAGTTGGCGTAGCGCTTCACGAACTTGGGCGCTTTGCCGGTCGTGAGTCCGACAAAGTCATGGAACACCAACACCTGTCCGTCGGTCTGCGGCCCGGCGCCTATCCCGATGGTCGGGACGCGGAGCGCCTTGGTCACACGACCCGCCAGCGCCGACGGCATGCCTTCGAGCACGACGCTGAACGCGCCGGCCTCCTCGAGCGCCTTCGCGTCCTTCAAGATTCGCGCCGCCTGAGTGTCGGTTTTGCCTTGAACCTTGAACCCACCCATCGTGTGCACCGACTGAGGTGTGAGGCCGAGGTGACCCATCACCGGGATGCCAGCTTCGGTAAGGCGGCGCGTGATCTCGAGGATCGGAGCTCCGCCGCCCTCGAGCTTGACCGCGTGCATGCCTCCCTCCTGCACGAAACGCCCGGCGTTGCGCACCGCCTCCTCCGTCGAGACCTGGTACGACATGAAGGGCATGTCACCGACCAGCAGAGCCTGACGCGCTCCGCGGGACACGGCCTTGGCGTGGACGAGCATGTCGTCCATCGTCACCGGCAGGGTGGTCGTGTAGCCGAGCATCACCATGCCGAGGCTGTCCCCGACCAGCAGGATCGGGATGCCGGCCTCGTCGAGGATCCGCGCGCTCAGGTAGTCGTAGGCCGTGAGCATGGCGAATCGCCGGCCTTCGTCCTTGAACCTCTGGACATCCAGCACCGTCGTCATCGACGTCGCCTCCTTCGGGTCGCTGCCACATCTCGGGTCAACGCCCTACGCACTCGCTCCGCTGCAGCGGGGTCGAGCCCCGCCTGCCGCGCGATGTCGAGCGCGATCGAACCAAGGATACGGTAAGCATCCGGCCGGTCAAGCGCCTCGAGATGACGCCTGACGGTCTCGGCGTCGCCCCTCCGGATCGGCCCCGTCATGGCTTTCTGCACACCCTTGCGGCGGAGGTTGGCAACCACCCCGTCGAGAAGCGGCAGCAACGCCCTGGTCGCGTCCTCCTTGGACCAGCCGATCCGCTCCAGCTGCCGCACCCCCTCGCCGAACGAGGCGACCACGAAGTTCGAGGCGTAGACCGCGGCGGCGTGGTACAGGACCCTCTCGCCCGCGGCAACCTTTCGTGGCCTGGCTCCAAGCTGTCGCGCGAGGCTCCGCAGCTTGCGCAGGAGAGTGGGCGTCGAGGCGTCGACCGCGATCGTGATACCGCGAAAAGCCTCGGGCTCGCGCGGGAACGGGAACGACTGCAGCGGATGGAAGGAGCCGACCGCATGGCCGCGCAGCGGCGCCAGGACTTCGAGGGTCATCGCCCCGCTGAGGTGCACGAAGCTGACCTCGGCCGGCGGTCCGGTGGCGGCGAGACGCGTCGCCACATCTTCGATCACGGTGTCGGGCACCGCGAGGAACACGATGCCGTCCGGGGGCGACTTGAACACGCTGCGAGCGGGTACGAGCCTGGCATTCAGCGCGCGAGCAAGACTGCGGCCGAGGTTGCCCCGCCCCGCGACGACTAGACGGTCTGGCGTTCTAGCCTGCTGAAGAGCTCGCGGCGGCCGGAGCCTCGGGCTCCAGGTTCAGGATCTCGTCCAGCTCTTTGCCGTCGAGCGTCTCGACGACCTTCAGCCGCTCGACGACCGCGTCCATCTTGTCGCGCTTCGCGACCAGGATTCCCTTCGCGGTCTGGTAGCCGTGGTTGATGATCGACCGGATCTCCTCGTCGATGATCGCGGCCACCTCTTCCGAGTAGTTGCGCTGCTCGCCGAGGTCGCGGCCGAGGAAGACCAGCTCCTCCCGGTGGCCCATCGCCACGTTGCCGAGCTTGTCCGACATGCCCCACTGCGTGACCATGCGGCGCGCCATCTGCGTCGCCTTCTGGATGTCGTTCTCGGCGCCTGAGGTCACGTCCCCGAAGACGATCTCCTCCGCGACGCGGCCACCCATGATGCCCGCGATCTGGTCCATAAGCTCGTCCTTGGAGATGAGGTACTTGTCCTCCTCCGGAAGGCTGAGCGTCCAGCCCAGCGCCATGCCACGGGAGATGATCGACACCTTGTGCACCGGGTCAGCGTGCGGCAGCGCCTTCATCACGAGCGCGTGACCTGTCTCGTGGTACGCGATCACCTCCTTCTCGTGGTCGGAGATGCGCCTGCTCTTACGCTCTGGACCGGCGATCACTCGCGCGATCGCCTCCTCGAGCTCGTCCATGCCGATGACCTTCTTGTTCGCGCGCGCCGCGAGGATCGCGGCCTCGTTGATGAGGTTCGCGAGGTCAGCACCGCTGAAGCCTGGGGTCTGGCGCGCCAGCACGTCGAGGTCGACGGTCGTATCGAGCGGCTTGTTGCGCGCGTGCACGTCGAGGATGGCGCGGCGGCCCTTGATGTCCGGCCGGTCCAGCGTCACGTGGCGGTCGAAACGTCCGGGACGCAGCAGCGCAGGGTCGAGCACGTCCGGCCGGTTGGTGGCCGCGATGACGATGACGTGCGTGTTGGTGTCGAATCCATCCATCTCGACGAGCAGCTGGTTGAGCGTCTGCTCGCGTTCGTCGTGACCGCCACCGAGGCCGGCGCCGCGCTGGCGGCCGACCGCGTCGATCTCGTCCACGAACACGATGCACGGCGAGTTCTTCTTGGCCTGGTCGAAGAGGTCGCGGACGCGGCTGGCGCCGACGCCGACGAACATCTCCACGAACTCCGAGCCGGAGATCGAGAAGAAAGGCACGCCGGCCTCGCCGGCGACCGCCTTGCTCAGCAGCGTCTTGCCGGTGCCCGGGGGTCCGACCAGTAGCACGCCCTTCGGAATGCGTGCGCCGAGGGCCACGAACTTCTCCGGGTATTTCAGGAACTCGACGATCTCGGTGAGCTCCTGTTTAGCCTCGTCCACGCCCGCGACGTCGGCGAACGTGATGGCCGGTTTGTCGCCGGCGATCATGCGCGCGCGCGACCGCCCGAACGAGATCGCCTGGTTGTTGCCGCTCTGGGTCTGCCTCAGCACCCACCACATGAAGGCCCCGATCAGGACGACCAGGATGATGTTCGGCAGCAGCACGCTCAGCAGGTACTGGCCGCTGCTGCTGCTCTCGAGCTTGATCTTGGTCCTGGTCGCGTACTGGGTGCACCAATCGTTGCCGCTGGCAGAGCAGTCGGGAACGGTCACGTTGTGCCTGGTGCCGCCGTTGTCGGTGGCGACCGCGTCCGTGCCCTTGACGTCGACCTGCTTCACGCCTCCGTCGGTGATGTTCGTGATCAGGTCGGAGTAGGTCCAGTCAGTGGAGCTCTGGCTGCCCTGGATCGACTGCCACGTGAACCAGAACACAAGACCGAGGACGACGACGAGTGCGAAATAGAACAGGCTGGAGCGGGGGAAGCGGCTCAACTCGGATCTCCTGGGGGGCTGTCGGGCGATTCTAGCACTGACATTTGTGAGTTCCTGACGGACAGGATACGTGTGACTGTTACGTGCAGTGAGGTTTCGCCGGGTTCGGCCTGCAGTTCCCGGTCGACCGCGACCCCCGGCACCCACGCCAGCCGATCGCCCGCGAAGACCAGCGGCAGGGCGTCTCGATCCTCCCGAGGCACCCGCGCATCGACCAGGATATCCTGCAGCTTGCGTGAGCCCGCGCCGCCTGCGGGGCGCATGCGGAGGCCTGGGCGCCGGTGGCCGAGCGTCAACGCGCCGAGCTTGAGGTGAGCCGCGCCGGCTTCGTCGCAGCCGCTGCACGGGCGGATGTTCAGCACGCTCTCCATCAATGGTGGAACGCGCGCGACGACCTCCATGCGTGAGCCGACCACCCGAAACCTCATGCCGCCCGGCAGGTCGATCCCGGTTCCTCCGCGCACGCCGGCCGCCAGCCGGACCATGGACTCGAGCTGGCCCCGCGTCAGCGCGGGCAGCCGCCCGCCCGCCTCCGCGTAAAGCGTCCGCATGCGCTCCGCCGCGACCGGTGGGCTCATGGCCGCGACGGCAGCGCGCAAGCTGGTGCCCGCCGCCCGAGCGGTGATGGCGTCCTGCATCGCCGCCGCTGTCTGCGCCGCCGCGTGAAGGCGCCTCACGATGCCTGGGCGGTCGCGCTCGAGCGCGGGCAGAATCTGCCTCCGCATCCGCACACGCGCATAGGACAGGTTGGAGTTGGCCGGGTCTTCGAGGGCGCTAACCCCTCTTGCCTCGAGGTACGCGATGACTTCGCTTCGCCAGACGTTGAGGAGCGGTCGCACGAAACGGCCGCGCCGCGCGGGCATGCCACGCAGCCCGGCGAGACCGCAGCCGCGCAACAGGTGCATCGCCGCGCCCTCGACCCGGTCGTCCGCGATGTGCGCCAGCGCGACCTTGTGGGCGCCGGCCTCCGCGGCCGCGCGCTCGAGGAACTCGTAACGCAGCGCGCGCGCGGCAGCCTGCACCGAGCCTTTGCCCAACGGCGCACCGCGCCGTTCGATGACCAGCGGCACTCCGAGCGCCGCGCACACACGCCGGACATGGGTCGCCACGAGCGCGGAGCCCTCCTGCAGCGCATGGTCGTAGTGGGCAGCCACGAGGTCGTGCCCCTCTTCCCGCAGCGCGAGGAGAAGCGCGGTGGAGTCGTGGCCGCCCGAGAAGGCAACAAGCACGCGCTCGCCAACAGCGATCAGGTCGGTTGAGTGAATCTCGCCGGTGACGGCGTCGGGCATGGTGGTGCCGGCTGGACTCGAACCAGCGACAACGCGATTATGAGTCGCGCGCTCTACCACCTGAGCTACGGCACCGTACCGACCAAACGGGCCGTGGAATCCTAGCGCGCCGCTCCGGCCCGCGCCTTCAGCTTCCTCTTCTTGGTCCTGCGCTTGGCCAGCGCGACCTTCTTTCTCTTGTTCAGGCGTTCGAGTATACCTTCGGCCCTAGCTCCGACCCAGGGCCGCGTTGATCGCCGCCGCGGTCGCATGCGGGTCGTCGACGCCGATCACCAGGCGGCCGTAGCGCTCGTCGTGGAGCCTGATGGCGATCGCCTTGCTCGGATCGTGCACGTCCCAGAAGGCCCACTCGCCCTGGTGCAGAAACCTGCCCGCCGTGATGACGCCCGGCAGGTTCGTGCCGGCCATCCGCAGGCCGTGAAACACGTCGCGGGCGTCAGGAACGTCGAGGTCCACGCCGGCGATGTGCACGAGCGGCACCTCGAGCCTGGTGGCAAGCGCCCAGAGCTGGTCCGCGCCGCGGATATGCACCACGAGGGTTGCGCCGTCGATCTCGATGTCAGCCACGCCGCAAGCGTACGGTGCGTTCACCACAAGGCGAAGCGGCAGGCGAGGAGAGTTGGTTGCGGAGGTCGGATTCGAACCGACGACCTTCGGGTTATGAGCCCGACGAGCTGCCGCTGCTCCACTCCGCGATCCGATTATACCCGCGGATTTTTGGGGCCCCGGGGGCCGTCAGTTCGTCCAGGTCACGGAGTCGGACTCGCTTTTGGCGATGGCGGTGCCGGGCTTGGCGTGCCGGTCACCAGGTAGACATGCTCGTACGGTTTGGAGTAACCGTTGCGCCGCGCCTCCTCCTCGTCGGCCGCGCCCGAGTTGGTGGCGTTGATGTCGCGGCGATACCCCTGGTTCTGCTGCGCCAGCACCTGGTTCTGTTGACGCAGGTCGCTGACCTGCTGGCTCAGCCTGTGCCCGAGGTACGCCTCTTGCGCGTAGCCGACAGCGGCCCATGCGGCCACGAAGAGCACGACAACGAAGACGATCGTGCGCCTGGCGGCAACGAGCCGAGGACGTGGGACGCCGGGTGGGGCGAGCGCGATGGTGGTCTGTCTCATGCTGAATCGTTGGCGGTGACGTTCGGCGTTCGAGCGGGAGCGACTATAGCAAACGGTTTCGCGTTTGTCGGGTCAGCGCGCCTCGTCCCACCGTTTGACCAGGTCCGCCGAGTCGAGGTCGCGGAAGGACTTCCCTTCCCGGACAAGCCCTGACTCCATGGCCGCGAATCGTTTGCGAAAGCGCTGGCCGGCGACGCGAAGCGCGTCCTCGGGATTGACCTTCAACCGGCGAGAAAGCGACACCACGGCGAACAGCAGGTCGCCCAGCTCGTCAAAAACCGCGTTCGGGTCCGTCGCGGCGGCTAGCTCGCGCGCCTCCTCCGCGACCGCCTCGGCGCTGTCCGTCGTCGACGCGTAGTCGAAACCAACTCGCGCGGCGCGCTTCTGCAAGCCTAGCGCCCACGCGAGAGCCGGCAGCGTCGCGGGCACGCGGTCGACGACTGATTCGTCATCCCGGCCGGCCTTGCGCGCCTCGCGCTCCTTGTTGTGCTCCCAGTTGCGCAGCACCTCATCCGAGCTCGCGACCGAGACGTCGCCGAACACGTGGGGATGCCGAGCGACCATCTTCGCCGCCGCGGCCTCGGAGACCTCAGCGGCGTCGAAGCGTCCCTCCTGGGCAGCGATCTCCGCGTGCATCGCCACCTGGAGGAGCAGGTCGCCGAGCTCTTCTTTCATCTTCGCGTCGTCGCCCGCGTCGATCGCCTCGAGCAGCTCATACGTCTCCTCCAGGAGGTACGGACGGAGCGACTCGTGCGTCTGCTCGCGGTCCCACGGACAGCCGTCCGGCGCGCGCAGCCGCGCCACGACCTCGAACAGCGAAGCGATTCCTGGTGAGTAGGGCCTGTCCTCAGCCACGTCGAGATTCTGTCACGGCCAGGTTGGCGGTCCCGTAGAGGTCGGCCATCTCGTCCAGCAGGATCAGCAGGTCTTTCTGCCAGCCTTCGCCCTGGCGTCGCATCTTGATGCGATTGACCCCGATCGACAAACGACCCGCCATCCGGCGGTTCAGCTCGTCGACGTCCAGCAGCCGCTGCGGATCAACGCGGATGACGATGTCATGACCCTCCGCGACCACGCCGCGAAGGCCCATTCGCATCCCGCGGAGCTTGACCCGCAGTGAGTAGACCAGGTTGTCCAGCTGATCCGGGCCCGGGCCGTAGCGGTCGATGAGCGATCGCAGCACCGCGTCGAGCTCCGGCTCATCCTCCGTCGCCGCGAGCTGGCGGTACGCGCCGAGCCGCAGTTTCTCATCGCGGATGTACGAACGCGGGATGAAGTGGTCGAGTGGGAGCTCGAGGTTCATCTCAGCGGTCGACAGCACGTCGGTCACCGCGGTCTCGTCGGCGCCGCTGCGCAGCTTGTTGACCGCGCTCTGCAGCATCTGCAGGTACATCTCGAATCCGACCGCGGCGATCGCTCCGTGTTGCTCCGTGCCCAAGAGGTTGCCTGCGCCGCGAATCTCGAGGTCGCGCAGCGCGATCTTGAAACCCTGGCCAAGCTCGTGCAGTCCCGAGATCACGTCGAGGCGCTTGTCGGCGCTCTCGGTGAGCGACCGGCGCGCGTCGTACAGGAAGTAGGCGTAAGCGCGGCGGCCGCTCCGCCCGACTCGTCCTCTCAGCTGATACAGCTGCGCGAGACCGAATCGGTCGGCCCGCTCGACAACGATGGTGTTGACGTTCGGGATGTCGAGGCCCGACTCGATGATGGTGGTGCACACGAGCACGTCGTGCTTGCCGGCTTCGAAGTCGACCATCACGTGAGCGAGCTCGTCCTCGGCCATCTGCCCGTGCCCGACTACGACCCGCGCGTTCGGCACGAGCCTGCGCACGCGCTCGGCGGCCTTCTGAATGGTGCGCACGCGGTTGTGCACGTAGTAGACCTGGCCACCCCGCTCAAGCTCGCGTGACAGCACCTCGGTCACGAGGTTGTCCTCGTCCGCGGTCACGAACGTCTTGATCGGCTGCCGCTCCTCGGGAGGCGTCTGGATGACGCTCATGTCGCGGATGCCGCCAACGGCCATGTGCAGAGTGCGCGGGATGGGCGTGGCCGACAGCGACAGCACGTCGAGCTGCGTCCGCAATTTCTTCAGCCGTTCCTTCTGCATGACGCCAAAGCGGTGCTCCTCGTCGACGATGAGCAGGCCCAGCCGTTTGAACCTGACGTCCTTCTGCAGCAGGCGATGCGTGCCGATGACGATGTCGACCTGGCCTGCCTTCAGGCCGTCGATCGTTCGCTCCTGCGTCTCGTCGTCGACGAATCGTGAAAGCATCTCGACCGTGACCGGGAAGTTGGACAGCCGCTCTCGGAACACATGGAAGTGCTGCTGTGCCAGCACTGTCGTCGGCGCGAGCAGCGCCGCCTGCTTGCCGCTCATCGCAGCTTTGAACGCCGCCCGCAGCGCGAGCTCCGTCTTGCCGAAGCCGACGTCGCCGCACAAGAGGCGGTCCATCGGCCTGTCGGACTCCATGTCCGCCTTGATCTCGGCCAGCGCGTTCAGCTGGTCCGGGGTCTCCTCATATTGAAAGGACGACTCCAGCTCCTGCTGCCAGGCGGTGTCGGGAGCGAAGGCGATGCCCGGCCGCGCTTCGCGCTGGGAGTAGATCTTGAGCAGGTCCTCGGCCACGTCCTGGACGACCTTCCTGGCGCGGCTGCGGGCGCGCGTCCAGTCGCCGGTGCCGAGCCGGTGCAAGGTGGGCTGCTGCTCGCCGCCGAGGTACTTCTGAATGCGATCGAGGTTCTCGACCGGCACGAAGAGGCGGTCAGCCTCGGCGTATTCGAGCTCCAGGTATTCGCGGTGGGCACCGTCGGTGTCGATGAGCCGCATGCCGCCAAAACGGGCGATGCCGTGGTCGACGTGAACCACGAGCTCGCCGGGGGCGAACTCGAGGGTGAACTCCCGGGTCAGCTCCTCGGTGCGCGCCCGGCTGGAGACTCCCCGGCGGGTCGACGGCCTCCGGACGCGGCCATAGAGCTCGGCGTCGGTGAGGAGGCGGAACCCGAAGGCAGACTGGGATGTCCCCGCTTGAACGTCCTGCTCCGCCAGGTGCAGGCCCGAGCCCAGCTCGATGTCGACGTCCAGGTCGACCTCCTTCACCGCGACGCCCGCGGCGTCCGCCGCGAGGAGCTCGCGAAAACGGTCGGTCTGCTCCGTCGCCACGACCACCGTCGAGCTTGCCGACAGTTCGGCGACAGCAGCCAGCGCGCGCTTGCGGCCGACCAGAGCCTCGGCGTCGTTCCAGCCGAGGTCAAGCCCATCCCCGTACGTCTCGCCGGCCGTGACCTCGATGGCCGCGCGGGTCGCCTCGAGCCCCAGGCGCGAAAGCTGCACCGCCGGCAGCTCGAAACCCGCCGGCAGCTCGCCGTTCTCGGCTTCGGCCGCGGCCAGCATCGCGGTGTCCTCGCTGATCGCACGCGCGTCGGCCAGCTGGCGTTCCGGCTCGAAGTCGAGCATCACGACCTGCTCAGGAACATGGTCGAACAGCGATGGCTTTCCGCTCTCGAGGTAGGCGGCGTAGAACTCGACGCCCGGAAACGTAACGCCGGACTCGAGCCGCGACAGGTCGTCATCCCATTCCGCGCGCACGTCGGCGCGAAGCCCGAGGATGTCGAGCTCGGTGCGGACACGCTGCGCGGCCTGGGCTCCGCGATCGGGCCCGATCATCAGCTCGCGACCGGTGCGGATCACGATCCGGCCGAGACCCATCACAGACCGCTGGTTGGCCGGGTCGAACAGGCGCAGCGTGTCGATGGTGTCGCCCAGCCACTCCGCGCGAGCAGGAGCGTCCGCGCCGGCGGGAAACACGTCGAGGATGCCGCCGCGCAGCGAGAACTGACCCGGCTCCTCGACCAGCGCCTCGCGCGAATAACCCAGCTCGGTCAGCCGTGTCGCCACCGTGACAGGGTCTGGTCCCCCGCCGGGCTCGAGCTCGACTGTGCCAGCCGCGAGGTCGGCCGGAGAGATGGTCGCCCGCAGCGCGGCGCGCCGCGAAGAGACGACGACGGCGGGCTCCCGGACGCTGCGTGCCAGCGCCTCGAGCGCCTCCAGGCGGAGACTCACCGCTTCGTCGTATGCCGGCGGCCGGTCGAGAAACGATACGGCCACCTCGGCGAAGACGTGAACCGCGGGCCGGCCGCCCAGCCATGGGCGCAGCTCGTCCGCAAAGCGCGCCGGCGCCGGCGCCAGGACGAGCAGGGAGAGCCCTCGCCCGATTCGGTCGCGCGCGATCGATGCGGCCACGATCGGCCACGCAGAGCGCGGCAGTCGCCCTACGCGCAGGCGCTCGTTCGGACGCTCGAGCCAGCGGGCCAGCGGGGGCGACGCGTCGACCGCCGCCTTCCAGAGCGCCGTCACGACGGCTCCACGCAGCCCAACGCACCGGCGCGGTTGTACTTGTCGGCCGCTCGGTCAATCCCGGAGTCCAGCGCAAGCTCGAGTGCGTCGGCCACTCCTGCAACGACCTTCTCGAGCTTGTCCGACTCCGTCTTGGTGAATCGACCAAGCACGTACCTCACGCCGACGTCGGACGACCGATGCGACGGCCTTCCGATGCCGACCCGAAAACGGGCGAAGTCCTTGGTGCCCAGCGCGCTGATGATCGAGAGGACGCCGTTGTGCCCGGCTCCGGAGCGGCCGCGCTGGATGCGCAGCCGGCACAGAGGCAGGTCGAGCTCGTCGTGCACGACCCAGACCTGGGACGCGGTAGCGCCGGTGTCGCGCATCGCGGCCTTCACCGCCTCGCCCGAAAGGTTCATGTACGTCTGCGGCAGCACGATCCACAAGCCGCGGGCCTCTGATCCACCTACCAGCGATTTCCAGCGCTTGCGGTTGACGTCGACGTCGAGACGGCGCGCCAGCTCCCGCGCGCACGCGAAACCGAGGTTGTGGCGCGTGTCGCCGTACTCGGACTCGGGGTTGCCGAGCCCCACGATCAGGTGCAGGTTGGTGTTCTCCATGCAGACGCAGAAAGGCCCGTGGCGAGCGCCACTGGCCGGTGTCAATTATCGGGGGTCCCCGCGAACTCACGGCGAGCCGCTCATCGGCCCCCTCCGGGGCCGAGTCGCGGGTCCTCTGAGTTCGTGGGGGCTAGAGTCTACGCGCCGCCGGCTTCACACTCGAGAGCGCCAGCGCCGCGAGGGTGAGGCGCGTCATCTCCCGTGCCTGGGCCGCGGTCGCATGGTCCCAGCCCAGCAGGTGCAGCAACCCGTGAGCGCAGAGCAGCGCGAGCTCTGTTCTCTGCGGATGGCGGTACCGCCGAGCCTGGCGGACAACCGCAGGCCACGAGATCGCGAGGTCGCCGAGATCATCACCCTCGCCCGCGAACGAGAGGACGTCGGTCGCGTGGTCCTCGCCGGCAAACGTCCGGTTGAGACGGCGCATCTCGGCGTCGCCCATGATCCGAACGGCCAGCGAGGGTTCTCCCGAGGGCATGCGCGCGGCAACTTCGGGCAGCGCTGTAGCCCGCTGCAAAACGCCGCGCACAAACCCCGGCGGCACCGGGGAGGCCACGGCCTTCACCACGTCGACTTCGATTAGAGTCACGGCCGATGAAGATTCTCGTCACCGGCGGCGCCGGCTTCATCGGGTCGCATGTCGTCGACGCGTACATCGCGGCCGGTCACGAGGTCGCCATCATCGACAACTTCGCCACCGGGAGCGAGCACAACGTCAATCGTGACGCGCAGATGCACCGCCTCGACCTGCGCGACGCAGCCGCCGTGGCATCGGCCGTGGCGTCCTTCAAGCCCGACATCGTCAACCATCACGCCGCCCAGGCCGAGGTGCCCAAATCCGTGGCGGATCCGGCGTTCGACGCGCAGGTGAACCTGATCGGCGGGATTAACCTGCTCAAGGCTTCGGTCGACAACGGTGTGCGCAAGTTCATCTTCATCTCCACCGGAGGCGCGCTGTATGGCGAGCCGGATGTCGTGCCGTGCGACGAAGACCATCCAGTCCGGCCGCTCTCGCCGTACGGGACCAGCAAATTCTGCTTTGAGCAGTACCTCGGCACATTCAAGCGAACCTTCGGGCTCGAGCACACGGTGCTGCGCTACTCGAACGTCTACGGCCCGCGACAGGACTTCCAGAGCGAGGAGGGCCGTGTGATCGCGATCTTCGCGAGCCGCATGATCGCGGGCAAGCCCGTTACCGTCGACGGCGACGGCGAGCAGGCGCGCGACATGCTGTTCGTCGGCGACGCCGCCACGGCTAACCTCGCCGCGCTCGATCGAGGATCGGACGGCACATACCACGTGAGCAGCGGCTTTGACGTGACCATCAACGACCTGTTTCGCAAGCTCTCGATCCTCACCGGCTACGAGCAGGCACCGACGCATGGGCCCCGCCGCAAGGGCGACGTCTACCGCATCGCCCTGGACAACTCGCGCGCGCGGCGGGAGCTGCAGTGGCAGCCGGCCGTGTCGCTCGAGGAGGGCCTCTCCTCCACGGTCGATTACTTCCGGGAGCGCGTCGCGACAGCCACCACATGAAAGACGCACTCCTGTTCGTGCACCAGCTCGGCGCGCGCGCCCTCGTCGTGTACGCCGTCGTCCTCGGCGTTTGGGGCGGGTACCTGTACTTCCGCCGTGCAGCGCTGACCGGAGGATTTCGCGCGAGCTTCCTGATCATGGCGGGTCTCACCGCGGTGCAGGGCCTCGCCGGCCTTGGGATGTTCATCGCCGGCCAGCGCCCGACGGAGCTGCTGCACGTCGTCTACGGCGCCTTCGCGGTCCTGTTCCTTCCTGGCGCGTATCTGTACGCGCAGAACGGCACCAAGCGCCGCGAAGCCGTGATCCTGGCAGGCGCCTCATGGATTGTGGCCATCGCGTACCTGAGAGGGTTCGCGACCGGCTAAGGTAGGGCCCCTCATGGCGCGTCGAGTGCTCATCACCGGAGGCGCCGGCTTCCTCGGCGTGAACGCCGCGGCCCACCTCGCCGGCCGTGGCTGGCACGTCACGGTGCTCGACAATCTGAGTCGGGAAGGCACGCCCCGCAACCTCGCATGGCTGCAGGAGAACCACGCCGCCAACGTCGAGTTCGTGGACCACGACATCCGCCGCTACCAGGGGCTCGATGCTCACGTGCAGGACCAAGACGCGGTCTTGCACCTGGCGGGCCAGGTGGCCGTCACGACCTCGCTCGTGGATCCGATCGCGGATTTCGAGATCAATGCTCGCGGCACGCTCAACCTCCTCGAAGCCACGCGCCTCCACAGCCCGAAGGCTGCATTCGTCTTCGCATCGACAAACAAGGTGTACGGCCAGCTGCCGAAAAACAACGTCGCCTGTACAGAGACGCAGCCGATCGACTTCCACAGTCCGTATGGCTGCAGCAAGGGCGCGGCCGACCAGTACGTGCGCGACTACGCGCGTTGCTTCCACATGAACACGGTGGTGCTGCGCCAGAGCTGCATCTACGGCGCCCACCAGTACGGCACCGAAGACCAGGGATGGGTCGCGCATTTCGTGCACTCGATCCTCAAGGACAGACCGCTGACGATTTACGGCGACGGCACCCAGGTCCGCGACCTGCTGGATGCGCGCGACCTTTCAAGCCTTTATGAGCTTGTGATCGAGCGCATCGCCGACGCGCGAGGCGAGATCTTCAACGCGGGCGGCGGCCCTGAGAACCAGCGCAACCTTCTCCAGGTGATCGAGCACATCGGCCGCTTGACCGAGAAAAAGCCTTCGTACTCTTTTGCCGACTGGCGCGAGGGCGACCAGGCGTACTACGTGAGCGACATCACCAAGCTCCGCGAGCGCCTCGGTTGGAAGCCTCGAATCGGGTTCGACGAGGGCTTGCGCGACCTCGTGCGCTGGGCAGCCTCAGCCGCCTAGCGCTAACACCGCCCGCTGACCTCGGGCACCTCGACCGCGACCAGCCTCAACCCCTCACTCAGCGGCGCCCGCGTGTCGCTGAACCAGTCGGGATGGTCGGCCATGAACGCCAGGTAGTCGGGCACCGAGTGATTGAAGTCGCTGGCGGGAGGGATGAGCAGCAGCCTCGTGTGCGTGCTCGCGAGCCAGCACTGAAGGAGCCGGCCGGCAGCGTCCTTGTGATCGACGTAGTGATAGCCGGATGGCAGGTAGTAGAACGGGTCATAGAACTCGCTGGTGATCCGATCCCCCGGCACGGCTCCGTAGTGGACCATCGTGTACACCAGGGTCGGCTCATCGCCCGGGACCGCGATCACGCCGCCGCGATAATCCGGCCGGTTGTAGACCGAACCGATCAGGATGCCCAGGCCGACGTGATCGCGATATGTGGACTCCGTGGACGCGTAAGCGGACTGGATCGGAACCCACCAGACCTGCATGACGAGCACTGCGGCAACCGCGGCGGCGATCGAGACGGCGCGCACATTTGGCAGGCGACGCGGCAGCACGTTGAACAGCACGACGGCCACCAAGATCGCCGCGAAATCGAGGGGCAGCTCGATCCGGCGCTCCTTCCACGAGTCGGTGAGGACCAGGGTCGGCAGGCTGAAAGCCGAGTAGCCGAAGCCGTAGACGAGGAGCAGATAAGGCGGCGGCCGCTTCCACAGCGACCAGGCCAGGCCGAGCGTAGACATCGCCGCCGCTCCGATGAACAGCGGCTCGAGCGATTGCTGGGCCGGGGCCACAATCGACGCCGAGTTCTGAGCGCGGCCCAGGTAGAGAAGGAAGTTCGAGAACAGCGGGTAGATCGGGTTGCCTGTCTGGTCCCACATGAACTTCATGTAGAGGCCCATCGTCACGACCCATCCAGCTACGAGCCACCAGTTGCGCCGGCGGTCGCGCAGGTGGGCGATGACGAGGCCCGCAGTAAAGAGCCATGCTTCCACGCGCGCCATCGCGGCCAGGCCCCACGCGATGCCACCCCAGAACCCGCGGGACGGCGCGAGCCAGATGCCTAAAAGAACCAGCGCGACGCCGATGGGCTCCGCCAGGCCGGCCGTGTCATTGAACACGGCATTCGGCGCCAGGGCGGCGAACGCGGCCGAGGCCAGCGCCACGTGCATGCCCCAGTAGCGGTGGCAGAGGAGAAAAATGAGGACCACGGATGCCGTGCCGAACAAGAGGCTTACGAGCCGGTCGAGCACGACATCCGTGGAACCCGTCACGAAAAAAACGGTGTCCATCAGCGCGGGGTGAAGCAGCCCCCAGCTGTACTCCCAGCCTCTGAGGTCCCAGAGCCGCGGGCCGTGCGTGAGCCCGATCTCCTTCGTGAGGTAGGCGATCTGCCAGTGGTGGTACGCGTCGGTGAATCCATCGCCGGCGTTTTGAGGATCGGCGACAAAGAAGAGGTAGACGAGCCTCGGGACGAGCGCGGCCAGCGCCACCCCCGCAACCCACGGCCCCGAAGGTGCCGCCGGCGACTCTTCAACCGGCGCCGGCCCAGCCGGTTGCTCCCGATCGAGCTCGTCCTCGTCGGCGAGCAAGCGCGGAAGCCGAAGTCTCAAGCGCTCGCTGCTTCCGCCGCGATCCGCTCGTGCGAGCGCGCCACCTCGAGAATCGTTCTCTCAAGGACGTCGGTGTGTCGCTCCCAGTCAAAGCGCCGAGCCCATTCGAAGGCGCGCTCCCCGGTGGCCTGGTTCTTTTCCGGATCGTCGAGCAGCGCGACGATGCCGGCTGCGTAGTCCTCGACCACGAGCGGCTCGACCAGGTGGCCCGTGCCCTCGCCCACCGTGACCGTCGGGCCGGCCTGGTTCCAGGCCACCACGGGCACGCCCTTGGCCATCGACTCGAGCACGCCCATGCCGAAGTCCTCCTCCGGCGCGGGATAGACGTACACCGCGGCGCCTTCGTACAGGCGCTGCAGCTCGTCTTCCGTGATGGTGCCGAGGAACAGAACGGAGTCGCCTAGCCCGAGCTCTTTTACCAGCGCGTGCAGCTCGACCGTGTGCGCGGTCGCGGGCCCCGGGATCACCAGCTGCGCGCGCGGATGCTTCTCGCGCACGAGCGCCATCGCTCGAATCGCAAGGTCGAACCGCTTCTGCGGGTAATGCCGGTTGGTCAGAAGCACGTACGGCCGGCGAATCGGATAGCCGTTGATGGTGAGCCCGCCCGAGAAGCGTGACTGCAGGGGCACCGGGTAACCGGAGGCGACGACGTGACAACCCGCGGGGCAGTCGATCGCATCGCGCTTGTAGATGCCGCGAATGATGTCGCCGATGTAGTTGCCGTTGACCAGCAGCTGGTCGGCCTCCTGGACCGACCTCCGATCAGCCCACGCGACGAAGCGCGTGGCGCGCAGGACTATCGCCGCCAGCAGACGGTAATCCGAGTTCACGACCCAGCCGGTCTGGCGGTCGATGCTTCGTGGGTACACGAGCCGGTTGGGCTGGTTGAGGTACACGACATACGGCACATCGATGAGGCGAGCCGCCCACCACGCGATCCACGCGCTCGGCTGGTTGCAACCGACGATGGCGTCGACACCGCGGAACCTCCAGGCGTACAGCGGCATGAGCAGCGACGCCGCCGCCATCTGCACCGCCTCGCGAAACGGAAACCACCTCGGCAGCTGGGGCAGGAAGGTGCGCACGCGAAGGTCGCCAAGCAGGTCGGGATAGCACCGTGAGGCGTCGACGGTCGGCGCGTAGCAGTCGACCTGGAAGCCGCGACGTCGCAGCCCGATCACCTCCTCGATCACGATCCGCTCGCCGCCACCCGAGTAGGTGAATCCGCAATGGAAGACCGCGACGCGCCGCGGCGCACCGGCCTGCGCTTTGCGCCGCCCGCCGACGAGCAGGAATCCGAGCAGGCCGAGCACCAGCGCGTATCCCGCGGTGACCGCGTGGTAGACGACGATCGCGCCAGCGGCGACAGCGGGCGCGAGGCCCAGCCCTCCGCCCAGCACCAGCGAGCCCGCCACCTCCAGGTTGCCGAGGTAGCCCGGGCCCGCCGGCACCGCGAAGCTCAGCAGCAGCGCCGGGTACGCGGCCATCGCCTTCCATGTCGGGACGTCGACTCCTACCGCGGTGAAAAGCAGCGTGAAGTTGAACGCGTCGAGCAGTAGCGCCAGCGCCGTCAGGCCGCCGAGCCGCGCCGCGAGCGCCGGCGTCCACAACCCGCGCGCACCTGCACGGAAGGCGAACGCCTGGCCGGCCAGCGCTGAAGAGATGCGCACCGGAAGGACGCGACGCGCGAGCGTCGATCGCGCCACCCTCGGTCCGAGCAGCGCAGTGCCGAGCACTGCGCCCAGCAGCCCGACGGCCAGCGCGGTGGCACCGAGGAGGCCGCGAGGAGCAGCAACCGCTCCGGTTGCGGCCACCACGGAGAGGATCGCGAGCACCACCGCCACCCCCGCCAGGTCGCATGCCTTGTCGATGACGATCGTGGCGAGTGCCGAGCCAGCAGGCACGCGGTGCCGGCGCCACAGCCACCACGCGCGCGCGGCGTCACCCGAGCGGATGGGCAGCACATAGTTGAGGAGGCCGCCGGCGGCGTTCATCGCGAAGGCGCGAACCATCCCGACCGGCGCCAGCGTTCGGAGCAGCCACTGCCAGCGCCGGGCGCGCATGACGCTGGTGATGACGAAGATCAGCACCATCAGCGGCAAGACCCACCAGCGCTGGACGCGGATGTGCGCAACCACGTCGGTCAACGACACCGTGCGAATCCACAGCCATAGCAAAGCCAGGCCGAACGCGGTCTGAAGCCCAAGGCGTACCCAGCGGTTGCTCATGCGATGGCGATCTCCTGCTGGTCCGACGGATCAGCCGGCAGAATCCAGCACTGGACGAACATCCAGAACGCGAACAGCCAGCCCACGACCAGCACCGTGCCCCCGTAGTCGTGGAAAAGGACCGCGGCCGTCTGACCCCACGTGGCCGCCAGGGCCGCGACCGCGGCCACGCGCAGCAGGTTGAGCAGCATCGTGCCCGCGACGCCGATGACCACCACTTGCACCCGGGCCTCGAGCGGCTGATGGCCGCGCAGCCCGGAGATGAAGCTGACGCCGAGGAGCACCAGGCTCTGCCAGCCGATGCAGTTCCACGAGATCAGCAGCACATGCATCGAGCCGGCGCCGTCCCAAACGACGAGATGGCTGCCCGACGCAGCGGCCTTGATGCCCACCGCGCTCAGCAGGCCGACCACCATCCGCGACTCCACCGGCACGATTGCCTGCAATGGGTTGTCGACGCCGAGCTGCAGCGCCCATGCGGTGAGCAGATCGTCGAACGTGGTGACGAGCGGGAGCACCATCAACAGCGCGCAAGCGAGCGCGACCAGCGTCATGTTCAGCGCGTCGCGCTCCTGCCTCCTCACCGGGCCACCCATTGTGCAAGCCACTTCAGCCGTCGGCGCCCGGTGATTGCAGGGATCACCAGGGCCAGCCCCGCGAACGGAAGCAGCGACTCAGGCACCACAACGCTCGGCGGGGTCACATGCGTGTCGGCAGTGCCCACGACGCCGTCATACATCAGCGAGGGCTTGCCGCCGGTCGTGTGGACCAACACGACCTGCACGCAAAGCGAACCGCCGGCCGGAATCGAAAGGGCGGCCTGGCTTCCGCTTGTGCTCACGATGAACGGGCTCGCCGTGTTGGCGCCGCCCGCGCCGTATGTCGTGGTCCAGGTCGTGCCGACGTTGGGGACGGACGGAACGAACACTGCGCAGCTCGCGCCTGAGACAACGCCCGCCGCGATGCTCACCGTGTCGAGCGTGTTGCCGTTGCCGCCGGTCCAGTACATGGTGAACGCCCATGCGCCCGCGGTGATCGTCTGCGCGGGTAGTCCGGTCCAGGCCCAGGTCGTGATCACACCGCCCGCCTCGGACTGGACCGAGCATGCAGTGGTGCGCGTGCCAGCCGCCTGGTCGATGGTGGACGCAGTACATGTGGCCGCTCCCGAGCCGTGGAGGTAAAGCGGGTTGCCCGCGGCCTGGCTCACCGGTGCCTTCGTCGAACCCCACACCAGCAGGCCGATGGCGATGGCCATCGCGCCTGCGACGACCCATCCCGCGTGCCGGCGGCGCGAGCTCGAGGTCCAGCTGGCCAGCGGGGCGGCCTGCGCGGGCAATGGTCTCAGGCGTGTTTCGCGCGGGCCGAGCAGCCACTGCCGCAGCATGCGCAGGCGGCGCAGGTGGTGCACCTCGTCGGTGATCCGCCCTGTCTTCGGCGTGCGGAACCACGGCCCCTCTTCCTTTCTGATGAGGCCCTTCAGGGCGGCCCATCCCTGGAATGGAACCAGCGCGAACGACAGCACGAGCGCACCCAGCACGCCCTGGAGGTCTCGAGCCGGCGCCTCCTCGAGGACGAGGCCGCCGAGGTTCATCAGCGGCAAGGCGAAGATGTTGGAGAAGAGCAGCGACCACCCCAGGATCGCCGTCCATCCGGGAACGCTCGTGTGGAAGACGACGTCGGAGATCAGCCAGCTCGCAGAGCCGACCACGAAGAGCGCCGCCTGCAGGTAGTACGACGCATCGAACGCAAACTCGAGCTTCTCGATCGGGCTGACGAACGGCGACAGCATGATCGGCCAGAACCACCGGCGGACGTTGTGGGTGTGGCCTTCGGCCCAGCGCATGCGCTGGCGCGCCAGGCGTGAGAACGTGGCCACGCACTCGGCCGGGGTTTCCGCCCATGGCGTATACGCGACCTTGTAGCCGCGTGCGTAGAGCTTGAGTGTGAGCTCCCAGTCTTCAGTGAGGCTCGTGCCCCATCCAACCTGGCGCAGGATTTCCGCGCGGACCATGTACGCGGTGCCCGCGACCATCTTCAGCGCGCCGACCGCATCCTGGAATGGCCGCTCCACCATGTAGCTGCCTGCGTACTCCGCACGCACCGCCTCAGTCAGCCAGCTCTCCGATTTGTTGAGCACGTGCCACTGATAGCTCTGCACGGCGGCGATCTCTTCGCGCCGCCGCGGCACGGCGTCCGAACCGCTCTTGTCATAGAAATAAGGAAGAAAGCGATCGATCGAATCGGGGAAGGGCATCGAGTCGGCGTCGAAGACGACGACATATTCGGCTCGAGGGTCCATCACCTTGAGCGCCTCACGCAGCGCACCGCCTTTGAACCCCTGGCGGCTGGTGCGGTGCAGAATCTTGAACTTTGGCCGGCCGGCCCAGTGCTGAAGGATCTGGACCGATTCGTCGGTCGAGTCGTCCACCACGACTACTTCGTACGCCGGGTACTCCAGCTGGTCGAGCGAGGTGAGCAGGCGCTCGATGACGCGCTTCTCGTTGTAGGCGGCGACGTGCACCGAGACGAACGGGTGGTAGCCGAGGTCGATGTGGTAGCCGTTGCCATTCCCGTTGCCGTGTCCGTTGCCATCGCCGTTGCCGTTGCCGCGGCCGCGGCTGATTCCGATCAGTCCCGAGGAGTGCTGGCGCTCCGCCCCGATCGGGTCATGTCCGTTGCCGCTCCGCCTCCGCCCCGTGGGGAGCAGAGCCGACAGCAGGACGATGGCCGTGCTCAGGTAGTACTTGACGGCGTAGGCGAAGAAAATGCCGCCCAGCAGCAGCCCGGTGAACGCGAACGCGTAGGCGATGGCGTCCTGGGTGTTGTGGACGTGGGCGTGGGCGAACAGCTCGACGAACCCGCGGATGATGGCCAGCACAGGCAGGACGGCCGTAAGCGCCGCGATCAGGAGCACGGCGTCGAGGACCGCGGTCCAGAAGGCCTGGCCTGAGTCCGGCCCGCGACGGACTACCACGACCGTCGCGGCCACCGCTGCGAAGCCGATCACGGCAAGGGCCGTCCCGGCCGGCGTCGACCAGGCGGCGCCAAGCGGCGCCAGGGCGATGACCAACAGGCCGCCGGCCACCAAAGCGGCGCCTCCCGCGAGGCCCACTGCCGATCCGAACCGTCCCATCAGGAGCTGAGGCCGGCTTCTCCGCTGGGACTGCCCTCAGTGCACCTCGAAAGGGTGCGTTGAAGGAGCGCCCGGCTCATCGCCGGGTGACTGACAGCCTCCCGCGGTCGGATCGTGGTGTGCAATTGGGGCGCTGTGGCAACGAATCATTAGCACGAAGGGATCGGACTTGTAAGCTCGACCCTTGGCATTTCGAGAGTGGCATCGCAGGTTTGTCGTTGAAAAAGACCAGAAAAAATCGTACTGACGGCTCAAATCCGGTCCTAGACTGACATTTGCGAGGCGGGCGTCTGGTCGTGCCTTAGTCCTCATTAATAAGAACCTCACCCCCCGCAGCCAAGCTCGGTGCCGGTGTCGAGAAATCGCCCGGCCCGAGTTTTTTTATGGGCCGATCCGAGTCCTGGCCCAGTCACGGAGTCCCTCCCGCCAGGGCCGCAGCGACGGCACGCGCTCCGATCCGAGGCAGCCATTAGGGGGCCTGGGGGCCACGCCCACAGAGACTTTCGTACTGACCGACTCCACTGGCCAGTCGACAGCGCTCTCCATCAGGGCCGCGCGTGCAAACTCGTCCCACCCGCAGCATCCTTCACAGACAACGTGGACCACCCCGGCCAGGCCGGATGCCGCCAGCTCGATGCTCGCCTGCGCAAGGTCCGGTGTGTAGGTCGGATTCACCTTCTGGTCGGCAACCACGGCGAGCCGCCGGCCCTCGAGCGCGGCGCGGACGATCCTGTCGGGGAAGCTCCCGCCCTTCGCCCTCGACCCAGTGCTGCCGAACAGTGCGGCCGTCCTGATGACCAGCGCGCCGGGATGCTCCGCCAGCACCCGCCGCTCACCGTCGGCCTTAGATCGGGCGTACGCGCCAAGGGGTCCTACCGGATCTGACTCGAGGTAAGGCCTGCCGAGCCGGCCATCGAACACGAAGTTGGTCGAGTAGTGGACCAGTCTGATCCCCAGCGATCGGCATGCCGCCGCGGCGTTGAAGGCCCCATCCGAGTTGACCGACAGCGCCCGCTGCGGCTCGGTCTCGGCCAGGTCGACAGCGTTGTAGGCGGCGCAGTTGAATACGACTTCGGGGTGGTGGCGCTCGAGCGCCGCCCGAATTCCTTCAACGTCGGCGACGGAGAGCTCCTCCCGGGTGACGGCCACGGCGTCCGGCAAGATTCGGACCAGGTCCGAGCCAAGCTGACCCCCAGCTCCCAGCACCAGCGCCTTCAAGAGCGCTTTGCCCGAGGACGCCAAGTCATGGATGCGTTTTGTTAAGCGTGCGCTAAAGTGTTATTTAGCAAGTTGCCTTCACCCCTCCCTTGAGCCCTCCCTCTCCGGAGGGAGGGCCGGAGGACCCGCTTCGGCGGGGGCGCTCGACAACTCCCTGCCCGACTCGAGCAGCGCCGTCACCTCCGCCTCCGGCGCGGGACGGCATATGAAGAAACCCTGGGCCGCGTCGACCCCGGCCTCGATCAGCATCGCTTCGGCGTCGCGGTCCTCCACGCCCTCGGCGATCACGCGGAGGCCGAGGCTGTGCCCCAGGCCGACTGCCGCCCTGACGATGGCAGTCGCGTCGGGGTCCCCCGGCAGCGTCTTCACGAACGAGCGGTCCACCTTGATCTCGTGGACCGGTAGACGCTTGAGGTAGATCAGCGACGAGTAGCCGGTGCCGAAGTCGTCCAGCGACAGCCGCACGCCCAGCTCGGCCAGCCGCTCCAGGGCCTTGGCGGCCGGAGCCGACATCGCAGCCCCTTCGCTGACCTCGAGCGTGAGCCGCCGCGCCTCCACGTTCGACGTGGCCAGCGCCCGGGTGACGTCTTCCACGATCGAGTGATCGTCAAGGCAGCGCGGAGACACGTTCACCGCCACTGACACGTCCTGGCCGGACGCGACCCACCGCGAAAGCTGCGCCAGGGCGGTGTCGAGGACCCAGCTGGTCAGGGGCCTGATGACGTTCGTCTCCTCTGCCAGCGCGATGAACCTGTCCGGAGGGAGCAGCCCTTCGCGCGGGTGGTTCCAACGCACGAGCGCCTCCAGAGCGTCGGGCGTGTGAGCCGGCAGCAGCACGATCGGCTGGTAATGCAGCACCAGCTCGCCCTGTGTCATCGACCGCCTGAGGTCGCCGGCCAGGCCGGACTGGCGGAGCGTCTGCCCCTCGTGCTCGGGCGAGTACACCGCGAAACCGCCGCCCGAACGCTTGGCGACGTACATCGCGACGTCGGCGCGGCGCAGCAGCGTGCCCGGGTCGTCGCCATGAATCGGATACATCGCAATCCCTATCGACGCTCCGGTCTCGACGGTGTGGTCACCGATCGTGAACGTGCCTTCCAACGAGGCGAGGATCTTGCGCGCAGCCGCGACCACGTTGTCGGGATGCTTGGCGTCCGTGCTGACCACCGCGAACTCGTCACCGCCGAGCCTCGCGATGGTGTCGGTCGCGCGCAGCACACCCTTGAGCCGCGAGGCCACCTCCTGCAGGAGCGCGTCGCCGCGGTCGTGACCGAGCGCGTCGTTGATGTCCTTGAAGCGGTCGAGGTCGAGCAGCAGCACGCCGAACATAGTCTGGTTGCGGCGCGCTCCGAGCAGCGCCTGGCGCAGACGGTCGCCGAAAAGCGTTCGGTTCGGAAGTCCAGTCAGCCCGTCGTGCAGAGCCTGGTACTCGAGCGCGTCGGTGTGCGCCTTGCGCTCGGAGATGTCGCGCACCGTCGCGATGAACAGATGGCGCGCGCCGACCTGCATCGAGTTGACGAGAAACTCGAGCGGAAACAGGCTCGCGTTCTTGCGCTTGCCCATGGTCTCGAGCGCGCCCGATGCGGGCAGGTCCTGCGCGAGCCGCCGCTCGACGTAGTTCATGAAGGATCCGCGATGGGTGGTGGCGATGAGCACGTCGACCTTCTGCCCGACGAGCTCCTTCTCGTCGTAACCGAACAGCCGGCTCACGGCTGGATTGATCGCGTCGATGGCTCCGGCGGGGTCCAGCGTAACCAGCCCGTCCGACACGTTGTCGAGCACGGAGCGCATGCGCTTCTCGCTCTCCTGCAGCGCGACCTCGGCCCGCTTCCGCTCGACGAACTCGCCGATCTGGGTGCCGATGTCGTTCATCACGCCCAGCAGCCCCTCGTCCAGCTCGCGCGGCGCCCAGGTGGCAAGCGAGATCATCCCGACCACGCGGCGGCCGCTTCGCACGGGGAATCCGACGAGGCCGTGCAGGCCGACGGCCACGGCGGCGGCTGATCGCGGCGACGGATCCTTCGCCAGGTCGGTCAGCGAAACAGGCTTGCTGTCTTCCCAGACTCGCCCCGCGAGCCCCTCCCCGCGGCGAAACGTGAACTGGCTCGCGGTCGCCTCGTAGGCCGATGTGTCTCGGCCGGGCCGCTTCCACGACGTGGCGAAATGCATGGCCTCGCGGCCGGCGTCGACCTCCCAGTACTCTCCGAGCTCCCAGTCCAGCGCCCGGCACAAACCTTCGAGCACGTGCGGCGCCGCCTTGTCCCACCCGGGCGACGTGACGAGGGCCTGCGTGACCGCAAATCGCGCCGACTGCAGGACTTCCGCCCGCATCCGGTCGCGAATGTCAACGGCGACGGTCTGCAGGTAGATCGCCTTGCCGTCGGCGTCGCGAACGAGCCTGGCCGCGATGTCCACCCACACCGACTGGCCGTCTTTGCGGATGTAGCGCTTGTCGATTCGATATCCGGGAGACTCCCCCGCGAGCACTCGGCGCAGCGCCTCCTCGCTCGTCTTCAGGTCCTCCGGGTGAGTCAGCTCCAACACCGAAACGCCGCGCAGCTCCTGCTCGCTGTATCCGACGAGCATTCGGAACGCTTCGTTGGTCGAGGTGAGGCGCCCATTGAGGTCGGCGAACGCCATGCCCGCCTGCGACTGCTCGAACAGAGTGCGAAAGCGAGTTTCGCTTTCTCGCTCCGCTTCCTCGGACCGGTGGCGGTCGGTGACGTCGCGCACCACGGCCAGCAGGCGGTGCGGTCCCTCCGCCACGAGTGGCCGGATCGATGTCTCGACCTGGATCCGCCGGCCGTCCTTGGTGACGAGCGCCGACTCGTAATGAACGGGGACGTCGCCCGCTCCGGCCATCCGCTTGGCCAGCTGGTCGGTGAGTCCGGCCCTCTGGTCCGCTGGCGCGAGGTCGATCAGCGAAGGCATCGCGGCGAGCTCCTCTGTGCTGTAGCCGGTGAGCTTGACGTAAGCCTCGTTACCGGTCACGAACCGGCCATCCTCCGTGATCACGAGCCCCTCGCCAAGCTCGCTGACCGCGTCGAGCAGGCTGCCCTGCCGGCCGGCCTGCGTCACCAGGTTGCGATCGACCACGTGACGAGTGACGTAGGCGAAGAGCACCAGGCCGAGAAGGACCAGGCTCCAGACGAGCACCGACGTGACGGGCACCATGAGGGTGGCGATGGCGTCGACCCACAGCAAGCCAAGGCCGGCCGCCGTGATCAGCAGGACGTAGCCGATGCGCCCCGCGCCATACCCGGAGTCCCAGTAAAGGAGCAGGGCGGCGAAGGCGGCCACCGCGAGCGGCGGCAGCTCACCCTGCAGCCATGGACCCGCCAGGCCAAGCGCGGCCACAACCAGCGCCACGTTGATGAACACCAGGAGGAGCCGGACAAGAAGCGCCGAGCCCCATGGCGTGCTCCGGATCCAGGCAGACGCCGCGGCGTAGACCAGGCCGACGGCGATGATCGCGGCCTCTTGCTCCAGGACCGCGGCGGGCGGCCCGGACGCCGCGATGCCGAAGGCGACCCCGCCTGCGATGGCCAGGACCGCCACGGCGTTGATCAGCACCAACATTCGCGAGCGGCCGCCGAACAGGGGCGGCGGGCCCTGCGCCCGCGTGCGTTTCTGATTGAAAAGGGGGTCCACCACCGGCCTCGAGAGCCGGACGGCCAGCTTGGGCGCGAGCGCCGGCGGGGTCGGCCCTCCTGGTTGCATCGCGCTCACGATAAACGGGAGGACCCGTCTCTTCGTGCGCCTCCGGGACGCCTGTTACTTGCGGGTCTTGCTCTTGCCCGCAGGCTTGCTGGCGGCTTTGGGCCGCTGCGGGACCGTCCGCTTGAGCGGGGTCCGGTGTCCGCCGTGGGTCGGGATCTTCCGGCTGAGCGCGGCGTCCCCCTCAGGTCCGTCCGGCTGGATGCGGACCGGCTGCGGCTTCGCGCCGGCGGCGTGAAGCGCGCGGAGCTTGTCCAGCCGCTCCTTCTTCGCGGCGAGGGCAGTGCGAAGGGCGTCAGAAAGCTGGCTGTCGTTCATCGGCACCACCCGCAGGCGGGCCTCCAGCTCGCGGACTTCAACCTCCGCTCGGGTCAGCTCCAGGTCGATCGTTCTAGCCACTCCATCCCTCGTGCGTTAAGTCAGGGAATGTTGATACCCAACTAAGTAACTACCGAATCCATGCCCGAGTTATGCCGAAAGGCGCGGGGGATCACGATCCCCGGCGGCTACTCGAGACTGATCGCGTCGCGCAGGCGCTCGAAAAAGCCCTTCGCCACCTTCTCCGGCTTCCCGGTCAGCCCGCCGACCTTGCGTAAAAGCGCCTTCTGATCGGGGCTCAGGTCCTTCGGAACCACGATCTGGACGAGCACGTACTGGTCCCCGCGGCGCCCGGAACGAACGTCCGGCATCCCCCGCCGCGCCAGCCTGAACGTCTGGCCGTACTGCGTGCCGGCGGGGATGGCGACCTCGACCGGACCGTCGATCGTGGGCACCTGGATGCGGTCCCCAAGGGCTGCCTGCACGAAGTTCACGCGCAGCTCGTAGATGGTGTCGTTATCCCGCCGGGCCAGCTCGGGGTGCGGCTTGACCCGCAGGACCACGTACAGGTCTCCAGGCTGGCCGCCCCGGATCCCGGCCTCGCCCTCGCCCGACAGGCGGATCTGGGACCCCGTGTCGACGCCCGGCGGAATACGCACCGAGAGCTTTCTGGTGCGCTGGACACGGCCATGACCGGCGCACGCGGTGCACGGGCTCTTGAGCACGCGACCGGCCCCACCGCATGTCGGGCACGTGGATGCCGTCACGACCGAGCCGAAGATCGATTGCTGGGCGCGCCTCAGCTGCCCGGAGCCTCCGCATGTCGGACATGTCTCGGCGCCGGTTCCGGGCTGGGCGCCCGAGCCGCTGCACACCTCACATGTGGTCAGCCGCGGCACGTCGAGCTGCTTATCGACTCCCGTGAACGCCTCCTCGAAACTGATCGTGAGGTCGTATCGAAGGTCATCGCCGCGGTTGGACCGCTGGCGCCGGGAGCGGCTGCCGATCCCACCGCCGAAGAAAGTCTCGAACAGGTCGGCGAAAGGCATGTCGGTGAAATCGACCGCCGCCCCTCCGCCGAAGTCGGACGCCGCGTGACCGAACAGGTCGTAACTTCGCCGCCGGCCGGGGTCGGAGAGGACCGTGTACGCCTCGCTCGCCTCCTTGAAGCGCGAGGCTGCCGCGGCGTCACCCGGGTTGCGATCTGGATGTGACTCCATCGCGATCTTGCGAAAGGCGCGTTTGAGCTCGTCGGTCGAGGCTTGGCGGCCGACCCCGAGGACTTCGTAGTAGTCCCGCTTGACCGCCAATTCAGTGGACCGTCAGGAGCTGGGAGTGGCGGCGCCCGCGGACGGCAACTCGGGCCGGCGCGAGACCTTGACCAGTGACGGCCGGACCACCCGGTCGCGAATGCGATAGCCGCGACGCAGCTCGGTCACCACCGTGTCCTCGGGATGCTCGTCCGACTCGACGTGACCGATCGCTTCGTGATAACGCGGGTCGAAACGCGAGCCCACCGAGGGGATCGGCTCGAGACCATGTGTCGACATCACCTCTTCGAGCTTGCGGACGCTCAGCTCAATTCCTTTCGCCCATGCCTCGTCGATGCCGTCCGGTTTGTGATCGAGCGCGCTTCTGAGGTCGTCGAGCACAGGCAGCAGTCGGCTGATCAGGTCGGATGAGGCGTGCTGGATCGTGTCGAGCTGGTCCTGCCGCGTGCGCTTCTTGAAGTTCTCGAAGTCGGCGGCGAGCCTCAGGTAACGCTGCCTCGTGTCGGCCAGCTCGGTCTCCAGCTTCTCGCGGTCGGCGGTCTCGGCGGCGGCCTGCTGCTGCGCGATGCGCGATTCAAGACGAGCTTCGATCGGCGACCTGTGCTCGCTTTCGGGGTGCTCGGGCGGGTGCTTGCGCGTGGTCATCTCTGCCGCCTTCTTACCAAACCGGCGATGGGAGCCAAACCATAGACTTCAGAGAAGTCATGGCCAAAACGGCTCTCGTTACGGGCATCACCGGGCAGGACGGTTCGTATCTGGCCGAGCTCCTTCTCGGGAAAGGCTACGAGGTGCACGGCGTGGTTCGCCGCTCGTCGACGATGAACCGCGGCCGCATCGACCATCTCCAGCACGCCAACCCGAGCCATCCGGAGGGCTCCAAGTTCGTCCTCCACTACGGAGACATGACCGACTCCGGCGGGCTCAACCGGCTGGTCAAAACCGTTAGGCCCGACGAGATCTACAACCTCGCCGCGCAAAGCCACGTCGCCATCTCGTTCGACCAGCCCGAGTACACCGGAGACGCCGACGGCCTAGGCACGACGCGGCTCCTCGAAGCCATCCGCACGATGGGCCTGCCGACTCGCTTCTACCAGGCGTCGACGTCGGAGATGTTCGGGCTGTCGCCCGCGCCGCAGAGTGAGTCCACACCGTTTCACCCGCGCAGTCCATACGCGGTCGCCAAGCTCTACGCGCACTGGATGACGGTGAACTACCGCGAAGCGCACAACCTGTTCGCGTGCAGCGGCATCCTCTTCAATCACGAGTCGCCACGTCGAGGTGAGAACTTCGTCACACGCAAGGTCACACGAGGCATCGGCCAGATCCTTGCCGGCAACGCGGACAAGCTGCGGCTCGGCAACCTGGACGCTCAGCGCGACTGGGGCCACGCGCGTGATTACGTCGAGGCGATGTGGTTGATGCTTCAGCAGGAGACGGCAGACGACTACGTCATCGCGACGGGCGAGATGCGCTCGGTGCGCGAGTTCGTCGCCGCGGCGTTTGCGATGGTGAGCCTCGACTGGCAAAAGTACGTCGTCGTCGATGAGGCGTACATGCGACCCGCCGAGGTGCACGAGCTGCGCGGCGACGCGTCCAAAGCCACCAAGCTGCTCGGTTGGAAGCCGAAGACCACCTTCGATGAGCTGGTGCGGGAGATGCTCGAGCACGACCTCAGCGCCGAGGGGGTCGACCCCTCCAAACACCTGGTCAGGGACTAATTTCACAAGGGGGGCAGGCCCCCCTTGTGGGGAACCCCCCGAGCCCCGCGACGACTGGGTGACTACATGCGACGTGGAGTCATGGCTCGGCGAAGCCGAGCCAACCCCGCGACGCTAGCTGCCCGACCTCGAGCGGGCCCTGCCTTGTGTGCTAGACCCCTACCTCGGCCATGCGATCGCTCGCCGCGTGCGCCACCGCCCGCAGGCGCGCCACTGTCTGGCTGTAAGCCATGCGCGTCGGCCCGATGACGCCGAGCACGCCCTTCAATCGGTGCGACGGACCGTAGTTGGTGAGCACCACCGCGCAGCCCTGAAGCTGCGCAGAGGTGTTCTCGGAACCGATCACGATCTGCAGATCTGACTCGCCGATGAGCTCCCGCAGCAGCACGGTCAAGTAGCGCGTCTCCTCCAGGACCTCGAGCACCTGCTGGAGGCGCGACGACTCCGCGAACTCCGGCTGCCGCACGAGGTTGCGCACACCGTCGTGCACGACCAGGTTCTCGGCACCTTTCTCGTACTGGTCGAGCGCGACAACGATGCTGCCGACCACTTCCTTCTCGAGCCCAAGCTCCGAGTTCTGGTAGTGGCGGCGGACCTCGTCGCTCAGGCGACCGGCGAGCGAATGGTTCAGCTTTGCCGCCAGCCGCGTGAGCGCCGCCTGGGTGGCCGGCTCTGACACGTGCAGCACCTGCTGCCGCAGCAGGTTGCCGTCGAGCAGCAGGATGAGCAGAACCTCGGTCGGTTCCAGCGACACGACGTCGACGTGCTTCATGCGCGCCTGCGACCCCTGCGGGGCGCTTGCCACGGCTGCGTTCTGAGTGACCGCGGCCGCGGTCATTGCCACCTTCTCGACCAGGCCCTGCACGTCCGACGGCGCCTTGCCGAGCTCGTCGCGGATGTAGGTCCTGACGGACTCGGGCACCGCCTCGAGGTCCATCAGGAAGTCGACGAAGTACCGGTATCCGTGGTCGGTCGGGATGCGCCCGGCCGAGGTGTGAGGCTGCGCTAGGTAGCCCGCCTCGGCCAGCTCCGCGAGCTCGCCGCGGATCGTCGCGGAGGAAAGGTTCACGAAGTAGCGACTCTGCAGCGCCTGCGACCCGACGGGTACGGCGCTGGTCGTGAACTCGTGCACGACCGCCCTGAGGATCGCCTCCTTACGGGATTCCATGGGCGATTCAGAGTACCGCCAGCGCGATCTGGTTGTGCAGGTCCATGCCGCGCCGGGTGGGTGTGACCCTCCCGTTCGAGCGCTCGATGAGGCCCGCACGCACCAGGCCGGCAAGCTCGTCGTCGAAGCCATCAGGCACCGCGGTCCCCTCGGCGGTGCGCAAGCCGAGCATCAGCGCCTCGGCCCGGGTCTTGCGCAAGTCAAGGTCCTCCCCGTCCGCAATCGGCTCGGGACCAGCCGCCATGTACTCGCGCGGCCGGGCGACGTTCCACCACCGCCGCGCGGACGAGCCGTCGGTGGAGTACGAATGCGCGCCGGCCCCGGCTCCGTAGACAGGCACGCACCGCCAGTACGCGAGGTTATGGCGCGATTCGAGTCCCGGCTTCGCCCAGTTCGAGACCTCGTAGCGGTTGAAGCCCGCAGCCTCCAGCTCGCGGCACGCCACGTCCAGCTGGTCCCACTGCAGGTCGGGCTCGACTTCCGGCACGCGGCCTTCAGCACGGCGCCGAAAAAGCAGCGTGCCCTCCTCAAACGTGAGGCAGTAGGTCGAAACGTGGTCCGGCCCGAGGTCGAGACCGCGGCGCAACGTCTCCAGCCACGACTCCCGAGATTGATGCGGAACGGCGTAGATGAGGTCGATGTTGATGTTGCGCATCCCAGCCTTCCGCGCGAGGCCGAATGCAGCCGTCGCCTGGGCTGCATCGGTCCGGCGCTCGAGG
Organism: Candidatus Dormiibacterota bacterium; assembly: GCA_035934385.1. Lineage (GTDB taxonomy): Bacteria > Chloroflexota > Dormibacteria > Dormibacterales > Dormibacteraceae > CF-118. Next base: position 19,485 of record DASYXY010000008.1, on the reverse strand, counting down.
ACTGCGAGGGCACGCCCGTCAAATCCCTGCACGCCGAGGCTGAGCCGGTTGACTCCTCCCTGGAGCCAGGCCTCGAGCCTCGCCTCGTCGGTGCTGCCGGGATTGGCCTCGAGCGTGACCTCGGCATCGCGCTCGACGTCGAACGTTGAATGGACGTGGTCCAGGACGGCAGTGATCAGGTCCGGCGGCAGCAGGCTCGGCGTGCCCCCGCCGAGGTACACGGTTCGCAGCGGGCCGAACGGACGCGTCTCACGGGCCGCGGTCAGCTCGGCGTTGAGCGCCGACACGTAGTCCGGCATCAGGCGGTCCATGCCGGCGTAGGCGTTGAAGTCGCAGTAGCCGCACTTGTGCCGGCAGAAAGGGATATGGACGTACAGATTGCGAACCGGCTCAAGGCTCACAGCCGTTTGATGCTGTAGCGCTGGCCCCGCGCGGCTTCGAGCTCGCGCGCCAGGAGCTCATGCGCGCGCTTCTCGTTGGGCACCATCTCGTGGATGCGCGCGGAGATCCGGTCCTCAGTACGCGCGATCTGTTTGCCGATCTGCTGAACGTTGCCGCCGGACGCGCTGTAGCGCTCGCGCTTGCGCCACAGCCGCGCGTGCTCGTCACGGAGCTCGGACACCGAGCGACGAACCTGGCAGTCGAGGCACAGCCGGTCTTTCGTCTCCGAGCTTGGCACCTGCTTCCCGCAGTCGCTGCAGAAGACGAGGATCGAGCTCACGGAGTCTTCAAGTCGGCCACGACCGCGCCGCTCAGGTCGCGCAATCGATCCGGCTCGATCTCGAAAACAGAGTCGGGGCGGCCCGCCGCTGCCCACACGACGTCGTACGCGAGCAGGTCGCGGTCCATGAAAACCGGCACGGCGGTGGCGTGACCGAATGGCGGCACACCGCCGATTGCGTAGCCGGTGGCGCTGCGTGCGATCTCCGCGTTGGCTTTGGCCACCGGCTGGCCCGCCACAAAACCGAGGCGAGATTCATCGAGTCGATTGCTCCCGCTCAGCAGCGCCACGACCGGCGCTCCGGCCGCGATGAAGACCAGCGATTTCACGATCTGGCCCACGTCGCAGCCGACGGCGCGGGCCGCGTCGGGTGCTGTGCGCGTTCCCTCCGGGAACTGTTTGACCGTGATTCCAAGGCCCGAGTCCGCGAGCCACGCTTCGAATCGACCCATCGAATCAGAGGATAGGATCAGCCGGTGAAAGTCGTCGTCACCGGCGCCGCCGGCTTCATCGGCTCGCACCTCGTGGAACGCGTCTTGAGCGACGGCCATGAGGTGGTCGGCATCGATGGTTTCACCGACTACTACGCCCGCGTGGCCAAAGAGCGCAACGTCGGCCAGGCCCGCACTCACAGCCGGTTCAGGTTCGAATCGCTCGACCTCTCGGAGGACGACCTGAGTTCGGCGCTCGCGGGCGCCGAGGTGGTCTACCACCTCGCGGGGCGCCCCGGAGTTCGCGCCGCGCCCATGCAGTTCGACCAATACCTGCGCGAGAACGTCATCGCATCGCATCACCTGCTGGACGCGGTCAAGGACATGCACCTCAAGGCTTTCGTTTACGGAGGCTCCGCGTCGGTTTACGGGGACGCCGAGGTCTTCCCCACCGCCGAGACCACGGTCCCTGCGCCGCTATCGCAGTACGGGGTCACCAAGCTCGCCGGCGAGCACCTCGCGTACGTCTACTGGAAGAACTACCGCGTGCCCGCGGTGAGGCTCCGCTACTTCTCGGTGTACGGGCCCCGTATGCGCCCCGACCTGATGCTGGCGAAAGCGATGCAGGCCATGTACGACGGCCGCGTCTTCGACGTGTATGGCGACGGCGAGCAGACCCGCGACTTCACATACGTCACCGACGCCGTGGACGTGACCGTGCGAGCCGCGGAACGCGGATCGCCCGGTGAGCTCTACAACGTCGGCGGTGGAAGCAGCGTGTCCGTCAACCAGGCGCTCGATGTGCTGGCCGAGGTGGCCGGCATGCAGCTCACACGCCGGCACGTGGAGCGGCAGCCCTTCGACCACCGGCGGGCGGGCGCTTCGATCACCCGCGCGCGCATGCAGCTGGGTTGGGAGCCGGGGACGTCTTTGCGCGAGGGCCTCGAGCGGCAATGGCACTGGTTTCTGGAAACGGAGCATTCCAAGAAGGCCCCGAAGGCCTAGCCCGCTAGGCCAGCCTCGTCTGCCAGGCGCCGATCAGGCTCGCCAGCGGGGCCTCGCATGCTCGCGACGCGGCCTCGTAGGGAGACAGCGAGTTGCAGAACAGCAGCCCGATGTGTGATCCCGAGAGGATGAACGCGAAGTACTCGCCGATGCTCGCCGCGTAGCCCGATGCGACGCCCTGCGCGTCGAGGTTGCCGGCGCCGATTGCGAGGTCGGCCCAGCTCGTGGCGTCAGCGGGGCTCGAAAAGCTGAAGACTGTCGCACGCACCTCCATGTTGAGGTCGGCGTTCAGAGCGTAGTCGCCGTACAGGAAGTCCTTGACGTTCAGCTTGGTGAACTGGTCGACGACGTCCTGAGGTGAGGTGGCGCCGAGGAGGAGTGCAGCTGCCTCGATCGGCAGCCTCACCGCCGCGGCGAGAGTGACGTCCGTGCCCAGCGGCAGCAATAGCTTCACGTCGTCGGGGGACAGAGTGCTCGGCCTCACGGTTCCCTTGAGCGCGTTCTTGAGCTTGTTGACGAGCCTGGTCCCCAGCTGCCCCATCTGCTTCGTGTCGACGTAGCCCGCGCCCCTGGTGACGTCGAGCTCGATGGTGACCTGACCCTGGCGGATCAGAGCGCTGGTGTCAAAGAGGGCGGAGTCCGTAGGCGACTTGGTGCCCCAGTAGACGCTCTGGTCCCCAACGCGCGGGCCAGTCATCGGGGTGACCTGGCTCGTGATGACGGTGACGAGCAGCGTCGCGTATGTGGTGCTGCTCCATACCGAGTAATCCGCGACCAGCTGCTCGGAGCTTCCAACGTGGATGAAGTGCTGCGTGATTCCGAACCGCACGAGGTCCGACATGGTCGGAAGGCCGAGGGGGCGGATCCGGAATGAGGGCGTGGCGGGCCACCACGTGTCCGACCCGAGCGCCGACCTGACGTCGGATACGGTCGGGCCCGCTGCGTAGATCTGGTCCGGCGTACCTCCGCCACTCCCAGAGGCGGTGGAGCGTGTACAGGCGGCACCGAGAAGCAGCGCCACGAATGCAACCACCGCCAGGCCTTTAGAGGCGCGGCCGGAAGGCCCTCGACGGATCTTCGGCGCCCATGCGGCCGATCTGCCGGCTCCGCTCCTGCGCTGCTCGCTCACGTAGTTCTCCAATACGATCGCTCCGCTGCTCGGAGCGTCGCCGGCATCTCAACCACCTGGATCGCCGAATCTCTCGCCGAGGTTTCCGGCCACGCCTCTAGTCAAGCTTCAGCACCGCCATGAACGCCTCCTGAGGGATCTCGACGGAGCCGACGCGCTTCATTCGCCTCTTCCCTTCTTTTTGTTTCTCGAGGAGTTTGCGCTTTCGAGTCACGTCGCCGCCATAACACTTGGCCAGCACATCTTTGCGCATCGCGGGGATGGTTTCGCGGGCTATGACCTTGCCGCCGATCGCCGCCTGGAGCGGCACCTCGTACAGCTGGCGCGGGATGATCGTCTTCAGCTTCTCGACCAGGCGGCGGCCCTGCGCCTGCGCCTTGGTCCGGTGCGCGATCAACGAGAGCGCGTCGACCGGCTCGCCTGCGACCAGCACGTCCAGCTTCACGAGCTCCCCCTCGCGGAAGCCGATCATCTCGTAGTCCATCGACGCATAACCCTTGGAGCGCGACTTCAGCTGGTCGTAGAAGTCGTGGATGATCTCCCCCAGCGGAATCTCGTACTCGAGCACGATGCGGTCACCAGGACGATGCTCGAGATGCTTGAAGCCGCCTCGGCGGTCCTGACAGAGCTCCATCATCGGGCCGACGTAGGTCGACGGGACGATGATCGACAGCTTCACGAACGGCTCGGCAATTGATTCGATGGCTGTCGGATCGGGCAGCAGCGCCGGGTTGTCGACGTGGGTCACCACCCCGCCTCGACGGAGCTTGACCTCGTACTCGACGGTCGGCGCGGTGGTGATGAGCTCGAGCTCGAATTCGCGTTCGAGGCGCTCCTGCACGATCTCGAGGTGGAGCAAGCCCAGAAACCCACAGCGAAAACCGAACCCGAGAGCGGCCGAGTTCTCCGGCTCGTACGAAAGCGCTGCGTCGTTCAGCTGCAGCTTTTCGAGCGCCTCCTTCAGGTCCGAGAACTTGTCGGAATCCGTCGGGAAGAGTCCGGCGAAGACCATGGGCTTGACCTGCCTGTAGCCCGGCAGCGCGGTCTTCGCGCCGTGCTCGGCCGTCGTGATGGTGTCGCCCACGCGCGCGTCGATCACGTTCTTGATCGCCGCCGTCACGTAGCCGACTTCGCCTGCGGTCAGCTTTGCGGCAGGTCGCGGACGCGGCGCGAACCAGCCCACCTCGTCCACCTCGTGGACCTTGCCGGTGTTCATCATCCGGATGCGAGTGCGCGGCAGGATCTCGCCGTCGACAACGCGCACGTATGTGATGACGCCGCGGTACGTGTCGTAATGCGAGTCGAAGATCAGCGCCCTCAAAGGCGCGCTCGCGTCGCCACGCGGCGGCGGCACTCGCGCGATGACTGCCTCGAGGATGTCCTGCGTTCCGATGCCGAGCTTCGCCGACGCGAAGATGACCTCCGAACGCGGAAGGCCGGTCACGTCAGCGATCTCCTCGGCGACCATGTCGGGTTGCGCAGCGTCAAGGTCGATCTTGTTGACGACGGGCACGATGCGCAGCCCGGCTTCGACGGCCTGGTACAGGTTCGCGAGCGTCTGGGCCTCGATGCCCTGGGCGGCGTCGACCACGAGGATCGCGCCCTCGCACGCAGCGAGAGAACGTGACACCTCGTACGAGAAGTCGACGTGGCCCGGCGTGTCGATGAGGTTCAGCTCGTACGCCTGGCCGTCCGTAGCCGGGTACGTCATCCGAACCGCCTGCAGCTTGATTGTGATGCCGCGCTCTCGCTCGAGATCCATGGTGTCGAGGACCTGGTCCTGCATATCGCGCTGGCTGATGGAACCGGTGAACTCCAGCAGGCGGTCGGCCAGCGTCGACTTCCCATGGTCGATGTGGGCGATGATGCAGAAGTTCCGAACGAGCTTGCTGTCTGCGGGCACGAGCAAATCGTAGGGAGGTCGTCACACACGCTTCAGGTTCTCGGTTGGGCACTGCTGGTCGCGTCAGGTGTTTTGCTGCTCGCACGGAGCACCGTGATCAGGCGCGTGACGTCTCAGCCGCTGGGATCCTTGCCACCTGGCTACGCGGCCACGAAGCAGGGCTATGCCAGCTATGTGGCCCTGGTGGGCGATCTCGGTCTCATCGCGCTTGGCATCGGATATGCGCAGGTATTTCTGATCATCGGGTCGATCGGCGTTTTCATCATCGTTTCGATCGCCGTGATCGCCGGCGAGGTTGTGACCTACCGCATGCTGAAGCGCTAGATCCCCACGGCGATCGCCGTCGCCACCACCGCCGCCGTGTCGGCGCGGAGGTTGCGCGGCCCCAGCGTCGCCTGCCGCGACACCATCGCCGCTTCGCGCTCCGTCCAGCCGCCTTCGGGCCCGATGAGAAGGGTCACGTCGCCATCACGGGGCATCGCACTCAGTGCGGTGGCCGCGCCGCGCACGAGCATCACCGCGTTCGGCTGGTCTCGCAACACCTCTTCCAGTTTCGATGGGCCGGCCACGGAGGGCACGCTGAGGCGCCCCGCCAGCATCGCCGCCTCTCGCACGATCGTCCGCCACCTTTCCTGTTTCGCGCCTCGGGCCACGCTGCGGTCGGCCTGCACGATGTGAAAGGCAGCCGCCCCAACCTCGGTGCATCGCGACAGCACAGCGTCGAGCGTTGCTGCTGGCAGCTGCGCGATGGCGACCACAACGTGACGCGCGGGCTCCGGCCGGTGCTCTTCCTCGGCCACGATCCGGCCGGCGATCAGCGAGCTGGCGACAGTCTCGACACGCACGGTGAGGAGGAATCCAGCGGAGTCGACGACCTGGATCTCTTCACCGGGCCGGGCGCGGAGCGAACGCGCAAGGTGTGCGGCGTCCGGGCCGCGGATGATCGCGCGGTCGCCCTCGCGCTCGGCGAAGAAAAACGGCAATCAGCTACATCATCGATGCGGTTTCGTAGACCGCGACGCTGCCTCCGCTCTTGATGATGGGACAACCCTTCGCCATCCGCGTCGCCTTGTCGAGGTCGGCAGCATCGAGGATCGTGTAGCCGGTCGCGCGCTGGCCGATCGGGCCCTTGGCCGTGGTCCCGTCGTCCTTGACTTTGTTCACGCGGCCGGAGAACGGCAGGCCCGCGTCGACGACAGCCGCGCCCAGCTTCGTGTACCAGTTGCCCCACTGCTTCATCACGCGCGCCTGCGCCGCGGGCGTCTCCGGCATTCCGCCGCCGTAGAACACGAGCACGTACTTCATTGCCTGTTTCTCCTCTTCCTCATCGCGGTTGACGGCCCAGAAAGCGTGAACGCAATTCTGCGATCAAGGCGAGCGCGTGTGCGAGTCGATTTTTGTTTTCGGCATCGTTGAGCCACCGGCTCTGTCCCGACGGGTGTGGGAGCGGCACCATCACGGGACGCTCGCCGAACTTCATCCCGACTCGAGAGTCCAACGAACCTGGTCCGAGGAAGCGCACGATCGCAAGCTGACCGACGAGGATCAGCACGCGCGGTCGCAGCATGCGCAGCTCTGCGTCGAGCCAGTGCGCGCAGTTGGCGATGCCGGCGGGCGGTGGTCGGAGGTCACCTGTTCCGCGCGGATTGCGCCCCGGAAAACAGCGCATCAGCGCCGCGATGTAGGTCAGGCGGCGAAACTCCTCGGCCGACTCGAATCCGGCGCGCAGCATCCAGCGATCCAGCTCTTTGCCGGCACGCCCCGAGAACGGCCGCCTGGACTCACGCTCCGCGGGTCCTGGCGCCTGCCCAACCAGCAGAAATTTCGCGCCCCAGCTGCCGGAGAAGATCGGCGTCGCCTCGGCGATGATGCCCTGGTCGGCGCAGACGGTGCACCGTCTGCAAGCGTCGTGATGGGCGGCGAGCTCGGCGCGGGTGGATGAAGTCAAGTTCCCCGTAACATGCCATGCGATGGCAGGCCCCACCAACGAGCAGGTCCTGGACGCGCTCGCGCAGATCCACGACCCCGACCTCGGCCGCGACGTCGTGAGCCTGGGCATGATCAAGGAGCTGGCCGTCGATCCGGCGGGCCGCGTCAGCTTCACGTTCGAGCTGACGACCCCGGCATGCCCGGTCCGGGATCGCTTCAAGTCGCAGGCTCAAGACGCTGTCGGTGCGTTGCCCGGCGTGACCGCGGTGGACGTGCGGATGACCGCCAACGTGCGGCCCGCCTTCCTGCGTCCGAAGCCGTCCGAGATCCTGCCCGGAGTCAAGCAGACGATCGCGGTCGCTTCGGGCAAAGGCGGCGTCGGCAAGTCGACGGTGGCGGTGAACCTCGCCGCCGCGCTCCGCAAGGCCGGGGCGGAGGTGGGTCTGCTCGACGCGGACATCCTCGGGCCGTCGATTCCCACCATGACGAACTCGCGCGTGATCCCCGAACAGGTGAACGGCCGGCTCAAGCCCATCGAGGCCCACGGCCTCAAGATCATGTCGTTCGGCCAGGTCTACCCAGGCGAACAGCCGACGGTCTATCGAGGCCCCATGGTGGGCAAGGCCATCGAGGCGCTGATGATCCAGGTCGACTGGGGCCGCCTCGACTACCTCGTGATCGATCTGCCGCCAGGCACCGGTGACGCCTCGCTGACTCTCGCGCAGGCGGTGCCGATCACCGGTGTCGCCATCGTGTGCACGCCGCAGGACGTCGCGACCGACATCGCCATCAAAGCGTTGCAGATGTTTCGCAAGCTCAACGTCACGCCACTTGGGCTCATCGAGAACATGAGCTGGTACGTGTGCCCGAGCTGCGGACACCGGCATGAGATCTTCAGCCACGGTGGCGCGGAGGCCGCGGCGACGCGCCTCGGTGTTCCATTCCTCGGTGCGATACCCCTCGAGGAGGGTATCCGCGAAGACGCGGACGCCGGGACGCCGGTTGTCATCTCGCGCCCTGAATCGGCCGGAGCCAAAGCGTTCACCGAGATCGCGTCCCAGGTGGCGGCCCGAACCTCGATCCAGTCGTTCCGGCAGCTGCCGGTCATCAACGTCCACTGAAAGACCCGGATCCGTTTCCCGTAACGGTCGACGTCGATCGCGCGCAGCAGGTGATGCAGATCACGTGGGAAGGCGGACACATGAGCTCGTACTCGGGTGAGCAATTGCGGTGGGCGTGCCCGTGCGCCGAATGCCGCGGCGAGGCTGGAGCACCTGGACGGCTGTCGCGCGTGCGCAGCCTTCCTGAAGAAGAGCTGAGGATTCAAGACGTAACCCTGGTCGGCCAGTACGCGTTGCAGATCAGGTTTGACAGCGGCCACGCCACGGGGCTCTACACCTTCTCCTACCTCCGTGCGCTCGAGCGAGCGGATCGATCAGGCTGATGGCATAATCGGGGGCGTCCCTTTGTCCCTGGACACGTCGTTGCACCAAGAGGAGATCGCGCGGACCGCCTGGCCCGCGCCTAAGCCGCCGGTACGTAGAAATCGCTTCGGCGTTCCCATGCGTCGAGGCTGGCTCGCCCTCGCCGTTCTCGTCGCGGTTGCCTTCACGAGCGCGGGTGGATATCTCGCCTACCTCAACACCTTGCCGACCGCCGTGACGCTCAGCATCGCGTCAGGCCAGAAGGAGGTCCCGACGGACGCGCGCCTCGTGTTCTCGTTCAACCGGCCGGTTGCGCTCGATGCAGTGGAGAAGAGCTTCTCCATCGAGCCCGCGACCGATGGTGCCTTCATATCCGTCTCGGGTCAGGACAAATACCAGTTCGTACCCGCGCAGCAGCTGCTCGACCTCACGACCTACACGCTGACGCTGCGCTCGTTCATCGACACGACGAAACACTCGGTTAAGGCCCGGCACTGGACGTTCACGACAACGATCGTGCCGCGCATCACTTCGGTGACGGGCGCCGGCGGGGCCGCGATCACCGATGGATCTGAAGTTCAGCCCGGAACGACGATCACGTTCTCGTTCAACGACGTGATGGTGCCGAGCACCGTGAAGATCATCCTGGGCACGCAGCCGCTCACGCTCGCATGGGCGGCGGATTCACGCAGCGCCTCGACTTCGACGCAGGGCATTCCCTCGGGGCCATTCGTCGTCAAGCTCGCATCAGGCGCCACCGACTCGACCGGCCACGCCATCAAGGCGTCGTGGACCCTCGTGACCGGCCTGTACTACAGCGACCAGGAGCACACGACACCTCTCAAGTACCCCGCCCTCATCCAGATTCCGAACGACGCGAACGCGGTCGACCAGAACGGGCTGCAGGCGGCGGAGATGGTTTACGAGTACGTCGCCGAGGGCGGCATCACCCGGCTCACCGCGATCTTCGGAAGCGCGCCCGACCTGATCGGTCCGATGCGGTCGAGCAGGCTGGTGTCGCTCAAGCTGGGCCGCCACTACAAGGGTCTGCTGTTCCAGTCGGGCGAGTCGCCGGTGACGCGCGCCGCTGCCGGGTCCGATCCCGTGCCGCAGTTCTTCGACACGATCGGCTACACCTTTCGCACCAACAGCCGATATGCGCCTGACAACCTGATGATCACCGGCGACGGGGTGAACCGCGCCGAGACCAACTTCTTCCCGAACCTGCCCGCTTTCTCGATAGCCAAGGCGCGTCCAAGTCTCACCGGCGGAACGCCAGCGCCTTCGGTCACCGTGAACGAACACAGCTCCGTGTACACGTTCGATCCGATCATGGGCACCTACCAGAAGACCGAGGACGGTCACGCTTACCGCGACGCAAAGTCGCGTCAGCCGGTCCGAATCGAGATGCTGATCGTGATGCACACGCAGGTGACCCAGCTGAACATCAGCGACGGACATGGCTCCTACATCCACGACTTCAATCTCGAGACCACTGGAGCCGCGGACGTCTATTACAAGGGGCAGCGCTACGCCGCGGTGTGGAACGGCACCGACGTCCATTCGCCGATCACGTTCCAGACTGCTGACGGTCAGCCGCTCAGCCTTCCTCCCGGCCTCGTCTGGGTCGACGTCACTACCTAGGCTGCGCTCGGCGGCTCACACGGGCACACGGCGGATCGTCCAGAAGTCGGCCGACAGGTAGGCGTCGGTCAGATAGGCGAACGGCATCGTGAAGTAGCCGTTGATCCCCCAGCGGCCTCCCCACGAGTTGCGGACCGTGAATCGTGAGGCCTTGAGGTCGTAACCGCAGGCGACGACGGCGTGACCTCCGAGCACGCGCTCGCCGCGCTTCGGCATCGGGACGACGCCACTCGACGCAACACCGGGCGACTCGAAGCTCTCGTAGACGGAGAAGCCGAACACGAACGGGAACCCGCTCGCGAGGCAGGTGAGCAGCGGCACGGCCGACTCGTGGTCGAGGCGCAGGTACTGGCTGACCTGTTCTTTCAACGCCGCGCGGTAGCACCTTTCGGGCGGCTTCACCGCAAAGCGCCCGACGTCATACGGCCAGAGATCCTCGGAGCAGAAGCCGCGCTTGACCACCGACTTGATTCCGTCCCGGATCTGCGCTCCCGAGTCGCTCTCGACTGTGCCCTCGAGCGCGCGCTCGTTGTAGTAGATGAAGAGCCTCGACGGCATGATCGGCGGCGCTTCGCCCTCTTTTCGCTCGAGGAACTGCAGGGCACCGGCGATGGCGTTGGCTGTGCATGAGCCAAGCGCACCCTGGTTGTAGCAAGCCGTGAATCCGGCGCGCAGGTCTACCTTCGGCGGAAGCGCCCGCGCGACGCTGGGCGGTGGCTGGTAGCGGAAGTCGCGCTGGTCGGGAATGTCTCTGACCCAGCCGAAGCGCTTGATCCGCACGGGTAGTTTCTACGCGGTGGAGGGCACCAGGCGCAATACGCGCCTGTAGACGAAGTTCCCTGCACGCGAGACATAAAGGACCGCGAGCACCACGTTGGCGGCGAGGAACGCGGCCAGAAGCACCACCACCCACCATGCGTCGCCACCGACACTCGACGCCGACTGCAGGGCCGGAATCGCGAAGCCTTGCGGTTGGAATCGGAACGCAGGCAGCGCGGCCAGGTTCGGCCCTTCGCCTCCGGATTGCGGAATCGCAAGGGCGTCGGTGACGCCGCCGCCTCCGCCAGTGCTACCGCCACCAGGTGGCGGTTGCGATTGCGATCCCTGCAGGTGCGGGTTGTGCAGGTACTCGCCCAGGTGATTGCCCGGACCGCCGGGGTTCGGCGGGTTGAATGCGAGGACCGTCGCCGGGGAAAGGGCGAGGAACAGAAATAGAAATAGAACCGAATGGCGCGCGACATAGCGCGCGACCCTCAACCTTCCTCCCTTACGAACACCACACCGGTCGCGGCCGTAGGGTACACGGCCCCGACGCTCAGAGTCCAGTCGGCGTTAGGCCCGGGCCGCGTCCTTCAACGCAGTGACGTAGTTAGACGCCGCGACAGCTGCGGTCGTGCCGTCGCCCGCGGCGGTTGCGATCTGCTTGGTCAGCTGCGACCGCACATCGCCCACGGCCCAGATTCCGTCGACCGATGTCTGCATGTTGCGGTCGGTGACGATGTAGCCCGCCTCGTCATGGTCGACGTGAACCTTCAACAGCGTGGAGTTGGGCACGAAGCCGACGAAGATGAACACGCCGCCGACGGGAAGCTCGGTGACGTGGCCCCGGTGCTCGTATTTCACCGTGCGCACCTTCTGGTCGCCCTTGATGTCCTTGACGACGGCGTCGAGGATGAACTCGATCTTCGGGTTGGCCCGCGCGCGATCGACGAGGATCGGCTGGGCCCGGAGCTCGTTGCGCCTGTGGATGATGTAGACCTTCGAGGCGTAGCGCGTAAGAAAGTCGCCCTCCTCAACGGCGGCGTCGCCACCGCCCACAACGGCCAGCTCCTCGCCTTTGAAGAAGGCACCGTCGCACACTGCGCAGTAGCTGACGCCTCGGCCCCAGAAGTCCTTCTCGCCGGGCACGTCCAGGTAGCGCGGCAGCCCGCCGGCGGCCATGATCACGGCCGGCGCGCGTAGCTCCTCACCCGACTCGAGCCTCACCACCTTGGTGCCGTTCTCGACGTCGATCTCCTTCACCGGCTCGAAGTCGCGGATCTCGAGGCCGAACTTGCGCGCGTGATCGCCCATCTTCATGGCGAGCTCCGAGCCCAGGATCGACTCGAAGCCGGGGTAGTCTTCGATCAGCTCGGTGTTCAGCAGCTGCCCACCGAGTGGGCCGCGGTCGAGCAGCACCGCCTTCAGGTCCATGCGGGCGGTGTAGAGGCCCGCGGCAAGGCCGGCCGGACCTCCGCCGACGATGATGACGTCGTACTCGCTCACTGCTCCAGGTTCAATTGTGCCCGGAGCGGGTTGTATTCCTAACCCCTCAGCCCAGCCGGTACTGCGCCCCGAAGCCCCCGCGCGGGGAGTGGCAGGTGATGTTGTCGAACGGGCAACCGATCGAACAGGCGCCGCACTCGATGCAGTTACCGAAGCTGACGAGGTTCTTCTGCTGCCCCTCGTCCCACTCGTACACTCCGGCCGGGCAGAAGTGGTTGCAGTACTTGCCCTTGCACTTCGTCGCGCACACTGCCTGGTCGACGACCTCGATGTGCGGGTGGCCGGTGTCCTCGACGTACTTGACCGTGAAGAGCTTGTCCCGGATCTTCTCCATCAGGCCGCGCCGAACCTCTCCCACACCCGGCACATGAGCCGGATCGCGTTCAGGTAGTCGTCGATTCTGATGTTCTCGTTCGGCGCGTGGATCCGGTTCTCGGGCCGGCCCACGCCGACGGGCATCACAGTCGGGATTCCGAGGTCGGCCACCACCGGGTGCATGGGCCCGGTGGCCTGCATGAAGGGCCAGACGACTGGCTCACTGTGCAGCTCGCGGACGCTTTCGATCATCACCTTGCCGATTTCCGAGTTGGGGTCTGAACGCACCGGCTTCTCGCCGTCGGACCACAGGATCTCGACCTTCTCGAAGCCGTGCCCGTCGAGGTGCCGTCGCAGCTTGTTGAGGATGTCCGACGGGTCCTGGTTGGGGATGAGCCGGAAGTCGAGCTTGGCCGTCGCCTCGGCGGGCAGCACGGTCTTGGATCCGGGGCCCTGGTAGCCGGTCGTTACGCCGGCGATGTTGCATGTCGGCGTGAACAGCAGCTGCTCTATGACCTTGTCTGCTGCCGGGTTGCGGATCATCTCGTCGAAACCGATGAGACGCTTGCGATCGTCGACCTCCGGATCGATCTTCGCCAGCATCTTCCGGTCGGCTTCGGTCGGCGGAACGACGTCGTCGTAGAAGCCCTGGATCTTGATGTTCATGTCCTGGTCGCGGAGGCTCGCCAGCGCGCTGATCAGATACATAGCGGCTGACGGATACAGGCTCGCGGTCCCAGAGTGCTGGTCGAACGCCAGCAGGCTGACCCGCAACTGGACATAGACCAGGCCCCTGACGCCGAAGAAGATCGTCGGCCGGTTGGCGCTGTCGAAGCCGCCCGACTCCCAGAGGCAGCCGTCGGCTTTGAGCTTGTCGGCGTGCATGTGCGCGATCTTCTCGAAGGTCTTGGAGCCGATCTCCTCCTCGCCCTCGACCAGGAAACGGAGCGTCACGGGGATCTCGCCGAGCTGCTTGAGCACCTCCAGGGCGTGAATTCGCGCCATGACGTCCGCCTTGTCGTCGGCGACACCCCGAGCCACGAGCTTGCCATCCTTCTCGACGGCCTTGAACGGGTCCGCCTCCCACTGGTCGATGGGGTCGACCGGCTGCACGTCGTAGTGCTCGTACAGGAGGAGTTTGCGGCGGCCGCTCCCTTTCACCTCGGCGTACAGGGCGGGCATGCCGCCCGCGTCAAGCGTTTCGACGCGGTCGGTGAATTGGGACAGGCGGTTCGCGATCCAGTCTCTGGCCGGCCTGACGGCGTCGAGGCCGTGGTTGGAGACGCTCGGAAAGCTGCAGAGCTCTTTCAGGTCATCGACAAAACGGCGCGAGTTGCTCTGGATGTAGGTGTCGACCGCGCTGGTGGATATCACAGCGCCATTCTTACACTGGGCGTGTGGCTGACGCCGAAAGCGCTCCCGAGGCTTCGGAATTTCATTTTTCGCCGCGCCCCAATCGCGCCGCGGAGATCGGCTGGCGACCGTGGTCGGAGGCGGCGTTTGAAGAGGCCAGGCGGACCGACCGGCCCATCCTGCTCTCCATCTCGGCCGTGTGGTGTCACTGGTGCCACGTCATGGACGAGACCTCGTACTCCAATCCTGGCGTTATCGAGCTCATCAGGAACGAGTACGTGCCCGTCCGCGTGGACAACGACGTCCGCCCCGACATCAACCAGCGCTACAACATGGGCGGCTGGCCGACGACCGCGTTTCTGACCTCGTCGGGCGACATCCTCACGGGCGCGACTTATCTGCCGCCGGAGCAGATGGCGGGCGCGCTGCGACGAGTCGCGTCCTACTACAGGACCAACCGTCCGGAGATCGCCAGCAAGGTGCTCGAAAGCCGCAAGAGGTCGGGTGGGATCGCAGCACGCAGCGCGGGCGAGCTGGACGCCTCCCTGGTCGACGCGATCCTCAACGCCGTGCGGAGCGCTTACGACCCGGAGTACGGCGGGTTCGGGACGGCGCCGAAGTTTCCGCAGACCGACGCCATCCTGCTGCTGCTGGAGCAGGCGCAGCTGAGGGGCGATCAGGAACTGCGGCAGATGGCGGTGCACACGCTCGAGCGGATGGCGAGCGGCGGGACATACGACCACGTCGGGGGCGGCTTCTTCCGCTACTCGACGACGCAGGACTGGAGCGTGCCGCATTTCGAGAAGATGCTCGAGGACCATGCCGGCCTCGTGGGTTCGCTCTCGCTGGCCGGCATGACGGGAGTCCTCGCCACGACCACCGGCTACCTCGACCGCGTGCTTCGCGACAGCGACACGGGCCTGTACGCAGGCAGCCAGGACGCCGACGAGCACTACTACGCGCTCGACGCCGGCGGCCGCGCCCGCGAGCAGCCCGCTTACGTCGATCGCCGCGTGTACTCCGCCTGGAATGCGGCGCTCGTGGTTGCCTATCTCGAAGCTGCGCGGCGTCACTCGGTTCCGGAGCTGCGCGCCCATGCCGCCCAGGCGCTGGAACGCCTTTTTGCGGATCGCTACACGCCCGCTGGAGGGCTCCTGCATTCCGAGGGGATCGGCGGGCAGCTGGGTGACCAGGTATGGGGCCTCCTCGCCGCGGTCAGGGCATTCCAATCGGGCCTCGGCGACAGGTGGCTGGCCATTGCTCGCGAGCTCTCCGACCTCCTCGAGGAGCGTTACGGCGACAAGGAGCTTGGCGGCTACTTCGACCGGTCGCGCGGTGACGAGCTTGGCCGGCTCGTCGACCCTGTGAAGCCGCTCGTCGAGAACTCCATCGCCGCGATCGCGCTGAGCGAGCTGGAGGCCCTGCTCGGGGACCCAGATCAGGTGCACGCTGGACGCGCGCGCCGCGCGCTCGAATCGGTGGCGTCACTCCCCCGGCAGTACGGATTGATGGCCGCGGTGTTCGCGCGAGCCCTGGACCGACTGCGCATCCCGCTGAAGGTCACGACCGGCAGCGAGGAGCTGGCTCGGGCAGCGGTGGTCTCGCACCCTTACGTGGTGATCGAGCCGAGCGGCGGTGACACGGCTGTGGTCTGCGCCGGGACCATATGCTTGGCGCCGGTGAGCACCGCCGCCGAATTGGCTGAATCGATCCAGAAAGCGACCGCGCAAGCGTCTAGTGCCTGAGAGCAGGCTCCACTTCGGCGGGCGCGTGCGCCGGGCGCTCAACGACGAGAACCTTCAGCGCGCGCTGACGTCGGCGATGACCGGGATTCGTGCGCGCCGCGACGCGGGCTTTGCGGACTTCGATTTCAACAAGGGCCGCGAAGACTTGAAGCAGCGACGGCGCGCCAACCTCGATCGACTGCCCGAGCTGGCGCGAGAGTTTGCAGAGCGGCTCGAGGCCGTCGGGGGACAGGTGCACTTCGCGGCCGATGCGGCCGAGGCGCGCGAAATCATCGGCCAGATCTGCCGGGACGCGGCCGCCGCGCACTCGCGCGGCGCGGGTGCGCGGCCGGTCGTGACCAAGGTCAAGTCGATGGCTTCAGAGGAGATCGAGCTCAATCCATATCTCGAATCGCTCGGCATGGAGGTCGTCGAGACCGACCTGGGCGAGCGCATGGTGCAGCTCACAGGCACGCGACCCTCGCACATCATCGCGCCGGCCATCCACCTCACCAAAGAGGACGCGGCGCGAGTCTTCGGCACCGAGCCCACGGTCGAAGCGATCCAGCACCACGCCCGCGAGTCGCTCAGGCAGAAATTCATCGAGGCCGTCGTGGGCATCAGCGGCGCCAACATGGCCATCGCCGAGACGGGCACCGTCGTGCTGGTCACGAACGAAGGCAACGCGGACCTCACGGTCACGCTGCCTCCGGTACACATCGCGCTGTTCGGCATGGACAAGCTGGTCGCGTCCTATGAGGACGCGATCGCCCAGCTGCGCATGCTCACGCGAAGCGGCACCGGGCAGCGCATCACCAGCTACGTCAACTGGATCACCGGACCGTCGCGCTCAGCGGACATCGAGCAGTCGCTGACGATCGGCGTCCACGGCCCAGGCGAGATGCACTGCGTGATCCTCGACAACGGCCGCGAGCGCATGCGGGACGACCCGACGTTTCGCGACGCACTCACCTGCATCCGCTGCGGCGCGTGCTCGAACGCATGCCCGTCCTTCATGGCGGTCGGCGGCCACCAGTTCGGGCACATCTACAACGGCCCGATCGGGCTGGTGCTGACGCCGTTCCATCACGGCCTGGCCGAGGCCGACCTGCCGAACACGCTGTGCACGCAATGCAACGCCTGCCAGGAGGCGTGTCCGGTCGACATCCCGCTCCCGCGCCAGATCCTCGAGCACCGGCGACATGGCCGGAAGTCGATGCGCAAGCGCGCCCTGCTAGGCCTGTGGGAAAGGCCGGACCTGGCCGACCGCGCTTTGAGGATGGCATCGCCTTTCACCGGTGCCGTCGCCGGGGCGCCCAAGCTTGCGGGCCGGCCGTATCGCGACCGCGCTCCGCAGCCTCGCGGCCGGGGCGAGCCGCTGACGATCTTCGCTTCCTGCATGGCCGACCGGGCGCTGCCGGAAGCGGCGCTGGCGCTCGAGCGGATCGCCACGGCCGCCGGTTTCGACGTTGGTTTTCCCAAGGGTCAGTGGTGCTGCGGCTTGATCGCCGCCAACGCCGGCGATTTCGCGGGCGCCTGCAATTTGAATACATCCCTGGCGGCAAGCCTTCGAGATTCGAAGGGGCCAATCGTGACCCCGTCGGCCTCCTGCTTCGGCGCGTTCACGATCGATGCCGCCGAGTGGGGCGCCAGCGCCGCCTCTGAGCTGGTTCCGCGCTTCCGCGATTCGACCCGCTTCGCGCTCGACCTGCTGGAGCAGCGGCCCGAGCTCGTTCGCACCCCGGCCGACCGACCAAGGGTCGCCTACCACGACTCGTGTCAGTCCCTGCGCCAGCTAGGCCTCAAGCGGGAGCCGAGGCGCCTCTTGGAGCTGGCCGGGTATGAGGTGGTCGAGATCCCCGACATCGCCAACTGCTGCGGGTTCGGCGGGACCTTCAGCTTCGAGTGGCCCGCTGTGGCCGCGCGCCTGGCTGCCTGGAAGCTGGACGCGATCGCGAAGACCGGCTGCGCCGTGGTGGCGTCCGACAACCCAGGATGCCTCGTCCACATCGCGGCTAACGCGCGCGTGCGCCGGCAGAAGCTGCGCATCGCCCACGTGCTCGAGCTCGTTGCCGAAAGGCTGGAACCCCGGCCGGTACCTCCGCGTTAAGCTCACATGGCCTTGCTGGCCGACATCAACTCGCCTTCAGATCTGAAGCGACTGAACCAGCAGCAGCTCACTCAGCTTGCCGCTGAGGTGCGCGCGTTTCTGGTCGAGCACATAGCGAAGACCGGCGGTCACCTGTCGCCGAACCTGGGAGTCGTGGAGCTCACGTTCGCGCTGCATCGCGTGTTCGAGTCGCCGAAGGACGCGATCGTCTGGGACACAGGCCACCAGGCGTACGTGCACAAAATGGTGACGGGCCGCACAGCGGACTTCTCGACGCTCCGACAGCAGGGCGGACTGTCGGGATATCCGTCGCGGCGCGAGTCGAATCACGACGTGATCGAGAACAGCCATGCCTCGACCTCGCTGAGCTATGCGCTCGGCCTCGCCGAGGCGCGGCTGCGCCGGCGCGAGCCAGGATTCGTGATCGCCGTAATAGGCGACGGCGCGCTGACGGGCGGGATGGCTTACGAGGCGCTGAACCAGATCGCCCACCTACAGCCGCCCAACCTGATCATCGTCATCAACGACAACGGCCGCTCTTACGCACCGACGGTCGGCGGACTGGCCCGGCACCTGTCGCAGCTTCGCGTGGATCCCCGGTACGAGAGCATCAAGGACGACATCTCGCGCTTGCTGCGCGACCTTCCCCTCGTCGGCTCCACCGCCGATCAAGCCGCTTATCGCGTGAAGGAAGGCCTGAAGCAGCTGCTGCAGCCTTCAACGGTTTTCGAAAGCCTTGGCATCAAGTACGCGGGCCTCGTCGACGGCCATGACGAAGCAGCGCTCGAAGAGGTGCTGCGGCGAGCATCACGCCTGCGCGAGCCGGTGGTGGTGCACGTCGTGACCGAGAAGGGACACGGCTACGGACCTGCCGTGGAGGACGAGATCGACAAGCTGCACGGGGTCAGCGCTTTCGAGCCGCTGACCGGACGGCCCCTGCGCACCGAGGTGACCTACACGGACGTTTTTGGGGACGCGCTTCTGGCTGCGGCGACGACTCACCCCGACGTCTGCGCGATCACGGCTGCGATGGCGTCCTCGACCGGGCTCCTCAACTTCGCCAGGGAATTTCCCGACCGCTTCTTTGACGTGGGCATATGCGAGCAGCACGCTGTCACCTTCGCTGCGGGCCTAGCGATGGCCGGCATGCGTCCGGTGGTCTGCATCTACTCGACGTTTCTGGCGCGGGCGTTCGACCAGACGATCATGGATGTGGCGCTCCACAAGCTCCCGGTCGTCTTCGTCATCGACAGAGCGGGAGTCACGGGGCCCGACGGCTCGTCGCACCACGGCGTCTTTGACCTCTCCTATCTGAGGATGATCCCGAACCTGAAGGTGGCCGCCCCGGCCGACGCGACTGAGCTCTGCGCGCTGCTCGAAACAGCGCTGGGTACGGACGGCCCGATCGCGATCCGTTACCCTCGCGGACCGGTTCCGTCGACGCCCGACCTGCCCGCCGAGCCTCTGCCGGTCGGCAGATGGGAAGAGGTGCGCAAGGGAACCGACGCTGTCATCTTCGCCACCGGCCGCAT
>DASYXY010000093.1:0-4640 GCA_035934385.1 Candidatus Dormiibacterota bacterium | reverse complement strand
CACGGAGATGGAGCACCATGCCGACCTACTCCCGTGGCGGCACCGCAGCGGCCACGTGATGGTCGGGCTCACAGACGAGGGCCAGATCGACCTCGAAGCCATCGAGCATGCACTGAAGAATTCCGACGAACCCATCGGCCTGGTCGCCGTCTGCGGCGCATCGAACGTGACCGGTTTCGTATCTCCGATCCACGAGGTCGCGGAGCTCGCTCATCGCTTCGGGGCGCTCGTCTCGGTGGACGCGGCCCAACTCGCCCCACATCACCGCATCGAGGTGCGTCCCGTGGGCGATCCAGGACACCTCGACTTCGTTTCTTTTTCGGGCCACAAGATGTACGCGCCCTATGGCGCGGGCGTGCTCGTCGCGCCCCGTGACTTCTTCACCGGCGCACCGGAGGTGATGGGTGGCGGCGCGATCCAGATCGTGACCTGGGACGACACTGTCTGGGCCGACCTGCCCGACCGCGAAGAGGCCGGCTCGCCTAACGTGATAGGCGCGGTCGCGCTCGGCGTCGCGATCGAGACGCTGCTCGACCTGGGCTTCGACCGCATGCTCGAAGACGAAGTCGCCATCGGGGGACGGCTGATCCACGACCTGAGCTCTATCCCCGGCGTAAGCGTCCTGGGCGGAACTGACATGACCGATCGGCTGTCGCTTGCGAGCTTCGTGGTCGAAGACATGCACCACGGCCTGGTTGCCTCGATCCTCAGCCACGAATGGGGCATAGCCGTGCGCCACGGCTGCTTCTGCGCCAACCCTTACGTCTTCCATTTGCTGCGCATGAGCAAAGACGACGTTTACGCAGTGGAGGGCGAGGTCACGGCTGGCCACCGACGCGCGCTGCCGGGCGCTGTGCGGGCCAGCCTGTCGCCCTATAACACCGAAGGAGAGGTCGATCGTTTCCTCGAGGCGGTCGGTCAGATCGCACGAGGCGAAATCAAATCGAAGTACGAGCAGGCTGACGACGGCGAGTACGCTCCCGCCGGCGGCTGGCCGCACGTGGAGGTGGCGCTGTGATCAAGTTCATCGTCGAAGTCCTCATCGCGATCTTTCTGCACCCGATCGCTTTCGTCCTCGCGGTGATCAACATCGTCAACCGCCAGGACCTGAGCGGCGTCGCGAAGGTCCTGTGGATCATCATCAGCTTCTTCTGGGGCATCGGACCGATCCTCTACATCCTTCTTGGAGGCGGCCGGCTCTGGTGAGATGAGAGACCGGGCGGCCACTCGTGCGCTGGTCCTTGGTCTCCTCTCGCTGTGGTTCGGAATTCTTGCTCCGTTTGCGATTTTCAGCGCCACGCGCTCCCTCCACCGCATCCGCGCGTCCGGCGGAGAGCTGCGTGGCGGGGCCAGCGCGACGACTGGGTTGGTCGCAGGGCTGACAGCCCTTTTCTTCATCGTCGTTGTCGTTGCGTACTGGTTCTGGATTGGCGCGTGGTGATCCGTCGCGCAAGTTTTGCTCTCATCGTGATCGCGGTTGGACTGGTGACCTATCCCGGCGCGGTGCTGGCATCGCTCGCCACCCGAGTGACCCCGGCTCCGCAGTCTCCAGCCCTGTCGAGCAGCGACCTGCCGTGGCTGCGAGTGACGCATCCGGCGGGCGGACTGCCTTTCATCTCGGACGGCCGGGGAAACCTCGTGATCCTCCACGGTGCGATTCCCGCCTCGCTCCTCGAGTTCGGACCAGGAACGGCACCGGTCTATCCGATCGACCCTGCCGCATACGCGAACGGACAGTGCCCGCCGACCTCCACACTCGGTCGCTACCCGCCTCTGTGTGAGTTGGACGTGGACGAGATGTCTCGGTTCGGCTTCAACTCGATTCGCCTTCCGATCTCGTGGAGCGTCCTCGAGCCAGTGCGCGGGCGATTCAACGAGACGTACCTCGACCGGGTCGCGCAGATCGTCGACTGGGCGCGCAAGCGACAGATGTACGTGATCATCGACGTGCATCAGAACGCTTACTCGCACTACGTCGGCCCAGGCCCGAACGTCGACCTTTCCTACGACAGCGGGGCGCCGGCCTGGGCGACGTTTACTGATGGATTCCCATCGCAGGTCTACGCGCACCAGCGCGAAGTAAATCCTTCTGTGCTCGAGGCGACGACCAACTTTTGGTTCGACCGGGATGGCATCCAGGATGCCTACCTGGCCGCGCTCGTGACCATCGCCAAGAGATTTCGTGATGATCCGGCCGTGGCGGGCTTCAGCGTCTACAACGAGCCGCTGCCCGGATGGAACCTTTCGCCGGGCTTCGAGGACCTGTGGCTCTTTCCCTTCTACCGACGGGCCATCGACGCGATCACGGGTGTGCACGACGGCTTGCCTTGCTGGTCGGGTGTCTTCATTCCCGCCGCTTGCGGATACCGCGACCTCGGCGTGGACGACACGCGTCACCTGATCTTTCTCGAGGCGGGCTTGCTGCGCCAGGTAACCGACTTTCCCACGCACCTTTCGTTGCCGGTGAGCTCGTATCCCAACGTTGTCTTGTCGATCCACGCCTACACGCACGTCTTCACGCTGGACAGCCTGGCCCCGCAGCTGTTCTCCAGGTCGACTTACCCATGGGGCGGATACGACCAGAGCTACTCCCTGGGTGAACGCGAAGCGCGCGCGATGGACGCGGCGCTCTTTGTCGCCGAGTTCGGCAACGCGGCCGAGGACGACAACACCCTGCTGTCTTCTCAGGTTGCAGAGCAGGAGCGGCACCGTCTCGGCTTTGCGTTCTGGCCGTGGAAGGAGCTCGGGACGAACTGGGGACTCGTCGGGCCACCCACCACCACCCAACCCGTCGGCTGCGCTCGCGCCAGTCGGGAGAGATACCTGGCGCGAGTTTATCCGCGGTCGACGGCCGATCGAAACGTCACCTTCCACTACGACAGCTTTGCGGGGAGCTTTGAGCTTCATGCCACGGGCCACCCGGGCGACAGCGCGACGGTCGTCTATGTGCCGCCCGAGGTCAACGGCTCGGTGAACGTCTCCGGCGCAGCCGACGGCTCCGTTACCGGCCAGTTCGATGGGAGCCGGCTCATCGAGGCGATTCCGACCGGGGGCGCCTTCGCCGTGTACGTGACCCCGGCGCCGCTCGCGCTCATGGGCTGCTGAGGCCGGGACATTCGTCCTGTTTCCCCTGGCGTCGGGCATGGGCTAATCTGGTCCAA
The DNA here is from genome assembly GCA_035934385.1 of Candidatus Dormiibacterota bacterium. Classification (GTDB taxonomy): domain Bacteria; phylum Chloroflexota; class Dormibacteria; order Dormibacterales; family Dormibacteraceae; genus CF-118. The sequence continues at coordinate 1,479 of DASYXY010000093.1, read as the reverse complement.
AGGGTGGGCAGCCGACCAGCGACAACTGGCCGTATTGACGCGTCCAAAATCCGAGCTGCCGCACGCCTGTCGAGAGACAGTCGCCCGGTTTCAGCCACCAACGGCCATGCCACGGTCGAGCCGGCCGTCAACCTCGTCGGGGTAAGCAAGTCGTTCGGCCGTCGCGAAGTCCTGAAGGGCGTCAACTTCTCGGTTGCGCCAGGCGAGCTAGTAGAGGTGACAGGTCCGAGCGGCGCTGGCAAGACGACCCTGCTGCGCCTCGTCCACGGGCAGCTTCGCCCCAACGCTGGCGAGCTTTACGTGCGGGGTCGCCGAGTGGATCGACGGTGGTTGCGCGGGCTCGGGCGGTTGCGGCGCGACGTCGCCTTCGTGTTTCAGGAGCAGCGCCTCCTCCCGCGCCTGAACGTCTTCGAGAACGTCGTCCTCGCGCTTCAGATCCACGATCCGCAGCTCCCCAACCGCACCATCAAGGAGCGGGCCCTGATCGCGCTCGAGTCCGTGAAGCTCGCCGGCAGGCGCAAGGCCTATCCGGATCAGCTGTCCGCAGGAGAGCGGCAGCGCATCGCCATCGCGCGGGCGCTGGCGACCAGACCGCGAGTGCTGCTCGCCGACGAGCCACTGGCATCACTCGACGAAGGAAATGCCGCGATGGTCACCGAGCTTCTCGAAAAAGCGGCGGCCGAGGGCACGACGGTGATCGTCGCGTCGCACCGACACACGCTCCCCGCGACACGGATCCTGCGCCTGCCCAGCGCCAGGGTGATGACCAATGGGGCGAAGCGCAGCCCGGTCAACGGCAATGGCCGTGCCAATGGACATCAGAACGGTCATGCCAATGGCAACGGCCACGCCAACGGGTCAACCGGGTTGCCTGGCTGGGGGGCGCTCCTGAAGCTCGTCGTCCCGCACCGCGACCGCGGGCACCGGACGCCACCGGCGCAACGCCTCCCGCTGTGGCGCCGGTCATTGGCCCTGGTCGCGAACGCTTACCGCCTGGTGGTGCTCAGCGGGCTCAGGAGTTGGAGCAGAGACCTTCGCTCCACGGCGCCGGTCGTCGGCACGATCGCGCTGCTGCTCGTGTTGTGCGGCACCCTCGCGATGGTCGGGATCGCGGTCGAGCGGGCCGTCGCCGACCAGGCAGGGCAGGCATCGGTGGTGCGCGTCTATCTCGCGCCCGACGCCACCGACGATGCGGTGGCCGCGCTGAAGGCGAAGCTGGCGGCCGATTCCCGCGTCGCCTCGATCACAAGCGTGTCTCCCGAGCAGGCCCTGGCCGAGGCAAACAAGCGACCGGGCCTCGACAACCTTGCCTCGCTGAGCTCCTCGAACCCGTTTCCCGCGAGCCTGGACGTGAGGGTCAAGCTCGTCACGCAGGTGGCCGCTGTGGCGAAGTCGGTGAAGGGTGATCCCGCGGTCGACAGCTCCTACCCCACCTCGTATGACCCCGACACCTACTCGCGGCTGCAGCGCTTCGCCTCC
>DASYXY010000088.1:0-56736 GCA_035934385.1 Candidatus Dormiibacterota bacterium | reverse complement strand
GCGCTGTACTACGAGTCAGCCTTGAGCAGGCCCAAGACGGTTCCTCGTGAGAGCATTAGCGCGATCGTGCGCGAGCGGGGCGCCCGAGGCTTGCCAGTACTGACCTTCTACGGTCGTGATCGAAGCAAATCGCTACTTACTATCGACGACCTCTACGAGCGCGCCGACCTGCAGCGCCTGGCGGACTACCTCGGCTTGAGTCTTGAGTAATAAGAAATTCAAGCTGGCGGCGGCTGACATCAAGCCGCTCAAGTTCGGGCTCGGGGGCTGCATTGCTTCCGACCGGATCACGGTCGAGGGCTTGCCAGTTCGCTTCATGTACAGGGGGGAGCCGACCCATCCGGAAGACAGCGGTTGGAACTTCTTCTCGGGCATCAACGAAGACGACGACTACATGAACGATCCTGACAACTTCGCGGTCTACGACGTCAACACGATCGCGAACTATGACCCGACCATCCTGCCCTTCCTCGACTCGCCTGTCGGTGCTGTTTTCGAGCGCACCGAAGACAAATGGCTGCCGGTGAAAGACTGGAGTCCGCTCGACTGAGCGGGGTCAGAGAGGGGCACCGCGTCAGAGGCGCGATGCAATAAGGCTCGCGAGCCGCTCTGCCTGTGGCTTTGGATCGCTGGATCCGAGATCAGCCCCGCACAGCGTGCCGGCAAACGACGTGCCCTTCATCAGACCAAGGTCGAAGATCCACGCACCCACGCGCTGCCGCTGCGCGCTGTAGAAGCTTCGGTCACCGACGCCGAGCGCGACCACCACTCCGTACCTGGAAGCCGCTGCCTCCGATGCTGCGTACTGACCCGTGTCCGTGATCATCGTGACCTGACAGGTGTTTCCGCGCGCGTCGCGATAACCGCACAGCTGACCAGCGCGATATCCCTCCAGAGGAAGGCCGAGGGTGTGCTGGAAATCGGCTTTCGACAGATACCCACATGGGTTGGACAGCAGGCCGGCCGGTGATGGCGCGGCGCCGGCGGTGGAGCTCCCGCCACACGACAGCACGGTCACGAACAGGACGGCTGCGAGCGCAGTGCGCATGAAGTCGTGCCCCCAACCCGTATGAGGGCGGGCGGCCGCGAATCTTGCGGGCTACGACGTTGCGACAGGCAGCGAAATTCGAAACGTCGTGCCGGCGCCGACGGTGCTTTCCACGTCGATCGTGCCGCCGTGCGCGACCACTATGTCGTGCGCGATCGCAAGCCCCAGACCACTGCCTTTCGAACCCGCGCCGCGTACGAATCTCTCGAACACGTGCGGCAGCAGCTCGGGGGCGATCCCCTCGCCGTTGTCGGTCACGGCGATCACGAGCCGGTCGCCTCCGACACGGACAGCCGAAACCGTGACCGAGCCACTGCGCGGCGTGTGCCTAAGGGCGTTGGCGACCAGGTTGTCGATCGCGCTGCGCATCCGCGTGGGATCTACGTCCAACTGGGGCAGGCCGGGAGCCGTCGACGCATTGAGCGTCACGCCGGCCTCGTCAGCCTGGGCCTTGAAGGATGCAAACGTCTCGTCGACCAGCTCCACCGGATCGACCGGCTCGCGGTTCAAGGCGAGGCTTCCAGTGTCCGAGAGGGCGAGCGCCCGCAGGTCTTCGACGAGCAGCTCGAGTGATCGCGTCGCGTCGACGATCGGCGCGATGTGCTCCGCGTCGCCGGCGTAGACGCCGTCGGCGATGCCTTCAGCCTGCCCGCGAATCACAGCCAGCGGCGTTCGCAGCTCGTGCACGACGTCGGCGAGAAACGACCGGCGCTGCTCGTCGCTCGACTTGAGCCGCGCCGACATCGAGTTGAACGCGCGCGCCACCGATCGCAGCTCGCGCGGCCCTGATTCGGGAATCCTGGCCGAGTAGTCGCCTCGCTCGATCCGACCCGCCGCGTCGATCAGGTCGTCCATCGGCCGTGTGAACCGGCGCATCCCTCGGCCCGTGCCGTATACGACCAGGAGTAATACGACCGCCACAAACGTTGCCACCGGCAGGGCACCGAAGCGTCCCGCCAGGAAGCCGACCGCGACCGAGGTTCCTACCGAGAGCAGGAAAACCGCGGTGAGCAGCAGGCACCCCAGCCGCCAGATGAATGCTGGCGGACCTCGGCGCCCCCATCTGCGCTGAGGTGGCCACGCGCGATCTTCGGGCCACCACGGCGGCCGCCGGTCCGGAGGCGGCCCCCAGCGGCGGCTCACCTGGAAGCGGGCGGCTCGGCGAAGCGGTACCCGACCCCGAAAACCGTCAGCAGGTAGCGCGGCGACCGCGGGTCGGCCTCGATCTTGCGGCGGATGTTCTTGACGTGGGCGTCGATCGCGCGTTCATACGACTCAAACGCCACGCCCCGCACCGCATCCAGCAGCTGCGCGCGCGTGAATACGCGACCTGGCTCCCGCGCGAGGGCGGCGAGCAGTTGAAATTCGGTCTTCGTCAAGTCCACCCGGCGGCCGCCAAAGCGCGCCTCCATGCGCGGCACGTCCAGGGAGACGTCAGTGCCTACGCGAATCAGCTCGGACTGGCGCTTCGAACCCTCAGCGCGGCGCAGAACGGTTCGAACGCGCGCGACAAGCTCCTTCGGGCTGAACGGCTTGGTCAGATAGTCGTCGGCGCCGAGCTCGAGGCCGACTAGCTTGTCCGACTCTTCACTGCGGGCGGTCAGCATGATGATCGGCACGTCGCCGTCACGACGCAGCGCCCGGGCGACGTCGAGACCGTCTCGGCCAGGCAGGCCGAGGTCCAGAACCACCAGGTCAGGTCGCCCGGTCCGCGCGGTCCGCAGCGCGGTTGGCCCGTCCGACGCAACCAGCACGGCAAACCCGCCGTGCTGGAGGTAGTCGCGCACGATCTGCACGATGCGCGGCTCGTCGTCCACGACAAGGATGGTCGCCACTCCGGCGACCATCCTAGTTCCGTCGTTCAACTACGCAGTCGTGGGCGGAGGAGGCGGGGGAGAGCCGGGCGACGCAGGCGTCTCCGAACCCGACTGGCCGCTGTGCACTCGCTGGTGCCACTCGCGCATCCGCTCATCGAACATCGGCGGAATGCCGCCACCGCTGAAGCCCTGGCGCTTCCAGCCGCCGCCGTATCCCCACCGGCGTCCCCACATCGCGAATCCCACGATGCGGAAGAGCAGCCAGATGAAGAACAGGAAGAACAGCAGGCCGAAGATCCAGCCGAAGCCGAAGAAGTGCGGGCCGCCGTAGTAATACGGGTAGTAGGGCGCCGGCGCCGCTGTCCCATCCGACGCTGCGGGCAGGTGCTGCGCGAAACCGTCCGACCAGCCTGCCTGATAGGCGATCACTCCGACCACTGCAACGATCACAATCGTCACCAGCAGTCCCAAAAAACCGAGTCCGCGTCTCATGTCGATCTCACTCCTTGAACAACCGGGGAATTCACTGCCCCGAGCATTCGATGGAGTTGTGAACGCGCTGTGAACGGGGATCGAAGGCCGTGTGCAGTTTTGATCGCGATGATCCAACGGCCCGTCGCCTACGTATCTGGAAACGACTCGGCCTGCCGCCCTGTGCACGGCGTCTGGACCTCTCCGAGCTGCCAACAAGGAGACGCGAATGCGCGATGCTGGCGCGCCCGAAAGCGGGCGCCTGGAGCAGATACTCGATCGGGTCGACTTCTTCAAGCCGGTCGCCACGAGGCGCGGTTTCATGCAGAAGCTGCTGCTGGCAGGTGGGGCGGCTGCCGCGGGCGCGGCGGGATTGAGCAAGGTGCTTCCCGCTCTGGCCGACGCGACCACGGACTTTGCCGTCGCCGCGGTTGGCGCCGAGCGAATCGGCATCGCTTTCTACGGCAACGCCCTGGGGTCGGGATCACCGTGGTCGGCGCCTGGCGACGCCGCGACCACCGCGCTCCTCAACAGCTCGCACCGAGGCTACTTCCAGGCCGCCTTCGACCAGGAGACGTCGCACCTGGCGACGCTGCGCAGCCTTGGCTTCGATTTCCCCGCGCACACATTCCAGTTTCCAGGCGGAACGTTCGCGACCAAGGGCAGCATGCTCGCGATGGGGGCGGCGCTCGAGTCGATCTTCATCGGCGCCTACCTCGGCGCGGTCCAGCAGGCGGCATCGAGCAGCAACGCTTTTGTGGCTGAAGCCGCCGCTCAGATCTGCGGCATCGAGTGCGAGCACCGCGTGCTGATCAACGACATCATGGGCGTGAGCCCTCCGAACGATCGCTTCTACGAGGGCGATAACCCAATTCCGAAGTCCGGCGTGTTTGGCGACACCGGCACACGATCAACTGTCTTCGCTTCGGCGGGCGACGCTGTGAACGCGTTGCTCGCGCTCGGCATCAAAGCGTCCTGACCTACACTCCCCAGCGCCCGGTCGCAGCGCGCGGCCGGGCGCTGTCTCATAGATAATTTCGTCCGCTATGAGAGGTACGGGTGGCCAGCCTGCTGATCAGAGGCTTTGCGCTTGGCTTCGCGATCGCTGCTTCACCCGGACCGATCTTCTTCCTCTGCCTTAGGAGGAGCCTGCTCCGCGGCTGGCTGACCGGACTGGTGTCGGGCCTTGGCGTCGCCACCGCCGACGCCTTCTACGCGGCGGTTGCTGTCTTCGGTGTCGCCGCCGTCGTCACGAGCGCGCTGGCCCCGGTCGCCCGCTGGCTCGCGATTGGCGGTGGCGTCGCCCTCGTCCTCATCGGGATTCGCGCGGTCGCCAGCACGCCGGCAACGCGCGAGGCAACGGCCAGCGCCAGCGGCGCCGGGCTGGTGCGGGCCTACGCCTCGATCCTGGGCCTCACCATCGCCAACCCGGCGACCATCGTTTCGTTCGCGGCGCTGGCCGCTGCCCTGGGCGCAGGCCTGGGCGGCTCGTGGACACGACCCGCGCTGGTGGTCGCCGGCGTGGGCCTCGGTTCCGCGACCTGGTGGGTGATCCTCGCGGCCATCACGTCCAGGTTGCGGGCTCGCGTCACCCCGGCCGTGGCCCGAACCATCGGCATCGCCAGCGGCCTCGCGATCGCCGGCCTCGGCGCCGTGGCGGTCGTCACCTCGTTCGGCACTAACATCACACCTCGATGACACAGCACCCGCTCCGATTCGGACTAAAGCTCTCGGGTCAGGACACGACCATCGACGCGTTGCGCGCCGTGTGGCGAATCGCCGATGACGCAGGCTTCGACCATGTATGGGACTTCGACCACCTCGCCTCCATCGGTGAGGGCGGACCAGACCGACCGATCTACGAAGGCTGGTCGCTGCAGGCCGCGATGGCCGAGGCGACAAAACGTGTCCGCATCGGCTGCCTGGTCACGGGCAACACTTACCGCAACCCAGCGCTGCTCGCCAAGGAGGCCGTCACGGTCGACCACCTTTCCGGCGGCCGCCTCGAGTTCGGAATCGGCGCCGCATGGGCCGAGATCGAACACCAGATGTTCGGCTTCGACGGGCTCGACCATCGCGTTGGCCGGCTCAGCGAGTCGCTGCGCATCATCAAGTCGCTCTGGACCGAGGACCGAACCAACTTCGACGGGCGGTACTACCGAATGAAGGACGCGATCGCCAACCCAAAGCCGATCCAGAAGCCGCACCCTCCCATCTGGATCGGCGCGTCGGGCGAGACGACCCTGCGTCTGGTCGCGCGCTACGCCGACGTATGGAACGCGGCCGGCGGCGATCCGCAGCGGACCAAAGAGATGAGCGAGAAGCTCGAGCAGGCGTGTGCCGAGATCGGGCGCGACGCGTCGGAGATCCGGCGCTCGGTCCAGTACGACTGGGACGGAAAGGCTGCCGCCGAGCTCATCGAGCAGTCAGGTGCTTTCTTCGAGCGCGGCATCACCGAGCAGGTCATCTATCTGCGCGGTCCGGGTCTCGAGCCGGTGGCACGCGCGGAGAAGCTCGCCGCGCTGCTGCCGGACCTGCGCCACAATCAGAGCGCCGAATCCAGCACACACAGGAGGTAGCCATGGCTGACAGCGTCTATCGGGTGACCGAGCTGGTGGGTACCAGCAGCACGTCCTGGGAGGCAGCCGCCAAGTCGGCCATCGAGACCGCTGCCAAGTCATTGCGCGACCTCCGCGTGGCGGAGGTAGTGCGGCAGGACGTCACCATCGAGAACGGGAAGGTGAGCACGTATCGCGTGCGCCTGAACGTGTCGTTCAAGTACGAAGGAGCGCCGCCTACCAGGCGCAAGAAGTAGTTTTGATGCCCCCTCCTCGCCTCGCGGGAGGGGTTGAGGAGGGGGCGTCAGACTTAGTTACGGCGCTGTGGCCGCCTGCACCTGGCAGCCGGCTGCCTTCATCTCGTCGAGCGCCTGCTGCCCGGTTTCCGGGCTCACCGCCGCGCACAGGTTGACGAGGACCCGCACCTGGAAGTCGTGCTTGCGCGCGTCGAGGGCCGTCGCGCGCACGCAGTAGTCGGTCGCGATCCCGCAAATGTCCATGTGGTCGACCCGCGCCTCTTTCAACACGTCGAGCATCGGGTGCCCGCGCGGATCCAGCGCCTCGAAACCTGAGTACGCGGCTGCATGCTGGCCCTTGGTCAGCACGGTCGAGATCAGCTTCTCGCGGACGAGGTTCTGAATCGGCGGGCAGAACCCAGCGCCCGGCGTCCCGGCCACGCAGTGCGGCGGCCATGAGTTGTGGAAATCGGGGTGGTCCGAGAAGTGGTCGCCGGGGTCCTCGTGGTAGTCGCGGGTGGCGCACACGAACTGGTACTCGCCCTTGAAATGTCTGACGTGGCGAGACACCATCGCCGCCACGTCGCGGCCCCCTTTGACCGGCAGACTGCCCCCCTCGACGAAGTCATTCTGGATGTCGATGACCAGGAGCGCGTTCCTCATGCCGGTCGCTCACCTCCGCTTAGACTGACCCTGTGTCCAGCGTGATCCTAGCGGGTGCGCGCACACCTATCGGCAAATTCGCGGGCGCATTCAAAGACGTGCCCGCCGTGACCCTCGGAGGCCACGCCATCCGTGCCGCCCTCGAGCGCGCCGGGGTCGAGGGCAAGGACGTCGACTACGTGATCATGGGCCAGGTCTTGCAGGCCGGCGCCGGTCAGATCACCGCTCGTCAGGCCGCCATCGAAGGTGGCATCCCACAGGAGGTGCCTGCGATCACCATCAACAAGGTCTGCCTGTCGGGCCTCAACGCGATCGCACTGGCCGACCAGCTGATCCGAGCCGGCGAGGTCGAGGTCGTCGTGGCGGGCGGCATGGAGTCGATGTCGGAGGCCCCTTACGTCGTGCCGAAAGCGCGCTTCGGCGCGCGCATGGGCAACACCGAGATGGTCGACTCGATGGTTCATGACGGCCTGTGGTCGACGTTCACGAAGCAGCACATGGGCGAGAGCTCGGACGAGGTGAACAAGGAGCTCGAGATCGCGCGCGAGGACCAGGACGTATGGGCGGCGAGGTCCCATCAGCGCGCGCATCGAGCGTGGGAGAGCGGCGCACTTGGCGAAGAGGTCGTGACCGTGACCCTGCCCGCGAGGCGCGGCGAGGCAATGAGCGTCGGTCGAGACGAAGGCATCCGGCCCGACGCGACTCCTCAATCTCTCGCGCGGCTGGCTCCGGCGTTCAAGCCCGACGGCACGATCACGGCCGGGAACGCGTCGCAGATCTCGGACGGCGCGGCCGCGGTGGTGGTGATGTCGAAGAAGAAGGCGCGCAAGCGCGGCCGTGAGCCGCTGGCCGAGGTGGTCGCCCACGGCATGAGCGCCGAGCGCTACGCGTGGCTGCACACGGTGCCCGCCCTGGCGCTGGCCGCGGCGCTCAAGACGGCAGGCCTAGGGGCCGATGACCTGGACCTGGTCGAGATCAACGAGGCGTTCGCCTCGGTCGCGATCAACTCGACGCGCATGCTCCGGCTGGACGAGGAGCGAGTGAACGTCAACGGCGGCGCCGTCGCACTCGGGCATCCGATCGGCGCCAGCGGCGCCCGGCTGGTGCTGACCCTCGCGCACGAGCTCAAGCGGCGTGGAGCGAAGGTCGGAGCCGCCGCCCTGTGCGGAGGTGGCGGCCAGGGCGACGCCCTGATCATCAAGCGCCCCGCTTGAAGCAAGCCGCGCCCTTCGGCTCCTGGCCTTCACCGATCTCGATCGAACTGCTCCTCACGGGAGAGCTGCGCTTGGCGGCGCCGAGGTGGGACGGCGCGGATCTCTACTGGATCGAGGGCCGGCCGGACGAGGACGGCCGGCAGGTGGTCGTCACCCGCTCGGACGGCGGAGCCGTCTCCGACGTCACACCCCGCGGCTTCAACGCGCGCACGCGCGTCCATGAATATGGCGGCGGCGACTACGCCGTTCGCGACGGCATCGTCTGGTTCACCAACTTCGACGACCAGCGGGTCTACCGGCAAGACCCCCGTGAAGCGCCAAGGGCCATAAGCCCCGAAGGCGACATTCGTCACGCCGACCTGCTGGTCGACTCCGCGCGCAAGCGCGTCCTTGCCGTGCGCGAAGACCACTCGCGCGGTGAGGGCGAGGCCGTCAACTCGCTCGTCTCGCTGGACGCCGACGGCAAGGGCGATGCGCTCGTGCTTGCGAGCGGCGGCGATTTCTATTCGACGCCCCGGCTGAGCGCCGACGGACGGCGCCTGGCGTGGCTCACATGGAACCACCCGAACATGCCCTGGGACGGCACCGAGCTCTGGGTCGCCGAGCTGGACGCTGACGGCGCGGTCGCATCAAAACGCAAGGTGGCTGGTGGCCCGAGCGAGTCGATCTGCCAGCCCGAGTGGGGACCGAGCGGCGAGCTCTACTTCATCTCCGATCGGACCGGCTGGTGGAACCTCTACAGCGCGAGAGGTCATCGCGACGAAGCACTGTGCCGCATGGATGAGGAGTTCGGCGGACCCCAATGGATATTCGGTCGATCCCACTACCAGGTGCTGAGCGAAAACGAGATTCTTTGCATCCACTCGCGGTCGAACGTATTCAAGCTTTCCCGGCTCGACCTGAGAACCAGTGAGCTGTCACCGGTGAAGCTGCTGTATTCGTTTCTCGACAACGTCCAGGTGACTGGTCGCAAGGCGGCAGTGCTGGCGGCGTCACCGACCCTGTCACTGCGTGTGCTTACAGTCGACCTCGACTCCGCCGCGGAAGAGGTGGTGAGAACGACGGTCACGAAGCACGTCGATCCGAACCACTTCAGCATCCCGAAGCCGATCGAATTCGCGACCGAGGGCGGGGTGAACGCGCATGCGTGGTACTACCCGCCTCGCAACGCAGACTTCGAGGGACCGCCCGGGGCGAAACCTCCGCTGGTCGTGCACAGTCACGGCGGACCGACGAGCGCCGTACTGCCGGTCTACAACCTCGAGTTCCAGTACTGGACGAGCAGAGGGTTCGCCCTCGTCGATGTCAACTACCGCGGCTCAACCGGCTATGGACGCGCCTATCGCGACATGCTGCGAGGCCAGTGGGGCGTGGCCGACGTTGACGACTGCATCGGTGCTGCGCGACACCTGGTCGACGGGGGGCTGGCCGACCCGGACCACATCGCCATCACGGGCGGATCGGCGGGAGGATTCACCACGCTGCTTTCCCTGACGAAACGTGATTTCTTCCACGCTGGTGCGTCGCATTTCGGAGTCGGCGACCTCGAGTCGTTCCGCACCGAGACGCACAAATTCGAGTCCCGCTACCTCGAAACCCTCGTCGGGCCTTATCCGCAGCGCGCAGACGTTTACCGCGAGCGGTCGGCGGTCAATTTCGCGGACGGCCTCAGCTGCCCGATCATCCTTTTCCAGGGCCTCGACGACAGCGTCGTGCCGCCTGACCAGGCGGAGGAGTTCGTGGCCGCTTGCAAAGCGAAAAAGCTGCCGTACGCGTACATCGCCTTTGAAGGCGAGCAGCACGGTTTCCGGCGGGCGCCCAACATCCGGCGCTCGATCGATGCCGAGTTCTATTTCTACTCCCGCATCTTCGGCTTCGAGCCGGCGGATGCAATCGAGCCGGTCACGATCGAGAACTTTTGACACCATTAGGCGTCCCGGATGTCGGCGTGGCGGAACGGCAGACGCGCCAGATTTAGGATCTGGTGCCCGAAAGGGCTTGGAGGTTCGATTCCTCTCGCCGACACCTCCTGGTGTCCGAGTTTGGGCGACGTGGCCTAAACTCACGATCTCGATGGCTGTGAGGCTCGCACAGGTGTTCTGGAGCTTTCGGCGGGGGGCATGACAACTTCCAAGAACGGCGCCGTCAAGTACGGCGGTTTCCGCATCCTACGCGAGGTCGACCAGGACAGCCTTGGCACGCTCTACGAGGCTGAGCATCCGCGCCTCCAACAGAAGGTCGCGCTGCGCACCATCGGCGCCGGCGCCGCCAGGGACGTCACCCACTCGAGGCGCTTTCTCCTCGAGCTTCGTTCCTACGTATCGCTCGACCACCCTGCGATCCCACGTCTGTACGAGCTCGCCTACAACGGCGAGTGCCCCTACCTCGTCACGGAGATCGTCCCCGGCAAGACGCTCGACGACATGCTTACGGATTCGACGCAGCGAGATCCGCGCGGGGTCATCGAGCTGCTCGAGCCGATCGCTTCGGCGCTCGACTACGCGCACTCGCGTGCGACGGTCCATCGCGACGTGAAACCCGCGAACATCCTGCTCGCCGACGACGGCCGCACGATGCTGACTGGCTTCGGGCTCGGCACGATCGCTTCGTTCAGCAACGGACCTGGCGCGGCCGGACCGATGGCGCCCGACTACGTGGCACCGGAGCGGCTGGTCGGCCGCGAGGTGGATGCGCGTGCGGACGTGTACTCGCTCGCCGCGGTCATCTTCCACGCGGTGACCGGGCAGCGACCGTTCACATCACGGAGCTGGATCGAGACGCTCAGCCGGCGGCTTTACGAACCGCCCCCCAGCGCCAGGGACTTGATGCCCGAGCTGCCCGAGGCTTTTGCGTTGGTGCTGCAGCGGGCGATGGATCGCGACGTGTCGGGTAGACCCGCCACCGCGGGTGAGCTGCTGCAGGAGCTCAGTGATGCGCTCGAGCCTCCCGCTTCGCATGAGGAACGTGTGCACTGGCTCCAAAAGCACATGCACCGCGGAAGCGTGGTTGTGAGCGGACTGCTGGTGCTGGTCGTCGGGGTCGCCGGGATCACGTGGTTCCTCGACGGCGCGGGACTGACACTGCTGATGCGGCTCGGCCACCTGGTGGGCGTCCGCTAGAAACTCGAGGCGCGGCCCGAAAGACGCTCGCCGGATCTTCGGCGCCCATGCGGCCGATCTGCGGGCTCAGCTCCTGCGCTGCTCGCTCACGCAATTCTCCAATGCGCACGCTCCGCTGCTCGGAGCTTCACCCGCATCTCGGCCACCTGGATCGCCGAATCTCTCGTCGAGCGCTTTCGTCCGCGCCTCTAGGCGGTTCGGCCCTCGATCATCAGCACGTTCTGACACGTGAACAGCCGATCGACGTGGAAACCGAGGCTGATGTTGCTGGGGTCCTGACCGAGCGCTGACGCGATCTGCTGTCCCGCCTGCATCGGTGGGATCGAGATGCCGAACACGGATGCGGCCAGCGGGATCACTCCGATGTTGCCGCCGTGTGCGTAGACCAGCAGCGTGCCGCCGAGTCCGATCCCGTTGTATGTCGCCGTGCCATCGATGATCGCGCCACCGGTCGTGTCGCCGATGATGTCGACCTTCACGTTGCTAAGGCCAGAGATGTTGACCGCGGAGGCGAGGTCGGGACCGGTGTACGAGTGCCGCACCGCGCCGTTCTGCTCGATGTTCGCGGTCGCGCACGGCTCCAGCGTCGCGACGGTCAGGAAAGGCACCTCACCTCCTGGGTCGAGGCCGCTGACGCCGATGACTTCGAGCTTGAAGATGCCGCCCGGTGGGTCTGGGATCACGATCACGATCGGGGATGGCCCAGTCCTCGTATAGACGTGGTTCGCCGGGTCGGTGATGCGGAGCTCCATCAAGCTGCCGGGATAAGCGAGCGCGGCCTTGAAGTCGCTTCCCCCGGACGGCGGCGCCGCGAATGCGTAAGTGAACGTCTGAACCTGGCCGTTGTGCAGCAGCCCGCCCGTGAAGTCCTGCTCAGTCCCAGGCGTGGTCTGGGTCTCGACCTGCTGCATCGCCGCGACTTCCTGGCCGAATGGGTCGTTGGGGTCGGGTGCGATCGGCCCGGGCTGGCCGATGTTGCCGTTCGCGTCGACGGTGACCTGCTGACCCTCGGTCAGGTGGATGTGCCCGCTCTTTCCGTTCACGTCCAGGCCGCCGGCGAAGAGCTTGATCACGACCGTCCCGTCGGCGTTGACGAGGACTTCGAACAGCGTTCCTCTCACCGAGGCGGTCGTCGTGTTGCCGACCACCTGGAACGAAGCACCGCTGACCAACTTCTGCACCGAGCTGAGCGTCCGGCCGAGCTTGTCGGTCAGCGAGATGTCGTGCACGTGCCCGTCCTTGGCGAAGTGCGAGGAGTTGATGTCTATCTCCGTGTTGCTGGCAAGGCGGGTGATGGTTCCGTCGGGGAACTGGACCTGCGCTCGACCCGTGGCGTCGGTCTTGACCGCATCGCCTGGCTGCACAAATGTGCCGGAAGCCGCCGACGAGAAGGCTCCCCCGGAGTGGGCCACGCTCGCATTCGGAACAAAGGTCGTGAGCACCGCGCCCACCACGGTGTCGGCCGAGGCGATGACGCCAAGGGCGACTATTCCTGCCACCACCACCACGACGACCACGACCAGCGCGATCAGGATCCGGAGGCCGCCCCTTCCCCTGCGCTTCGGCGCCGCCGGTGTTCGTGCTGCCATGCGCCGGAAACGTTAACAGTCAGGAAGCCGCCTCCGGCCCCGGTAAACCCTGGTTTCGAGGCTAGCGGTGGCCCTCGATCACCATCGTGTTGCCTCCTGGCCCGACGCACGAGTAAACCCGGTCGACGATGTAGTCCGTGGGGATGGAGCTGATCGAGGCGCCATAAGAGGTCAGGCGTGAGACCACCGGGGTGGTCAGGTTGATGCCCTTGATCGTGACCTGGGTCAGCACCGCCCCCAGGTTCGGGGTGGCCGCGTAGAAGTCGATCGTCCAGGACAGCTCCACACCACCGATGTTCGAGTAGTAGTAGATGGTCGCTGAGTTGTTCGAGACGCCCTGGACCTGGATGGTGATGCCGGTAGCTCCGGAATCGGCCAGGCCGGACGAAAGTTGGGCGTTGGTGAGGATCTCGCGCACCACGCTTCCGGTGTCCACCTTGTCCCCGCCGCAGACGGCGTTGGTCGCCCAGACCACCGCCCATGGCTCCCCGCCGGGAACGTTGACGGCCCGGACGATCGCGCGATAGAGCCCCGGCACAAAAGCAGAGACGGAGATGCGAACAGGCGACGGCCCGCCGGCGGGGCCTTCGCGAGTTCCGCTGGGGTCGATGAAGTCCAGAGTCATGGATGACCCCGGGTAGCAGAGATCAACGGCAATAACCCCGCCCCCGGAGTAGTAGTAGTCCGACTCGGCGGACTGGCCCGTCGCGAGGTTGTCTCCCGTCGACACCTGAGTCGCGCCTGGTGTGGCGCCGGAAGACTCCGCGTTCTCGCATTGGGCGACGAGCTGGTAAGGATCGAGCCTGTCGGGTCGAATGGGGCGTGGCGCGGAAAGCGTCCCGTTCTTGTCGGCGTCCACCTCCTGGCCCTTGGTAAGCGAGATCGTGGTCTTGCCGCTCACCCTGACGGTGCCGTCGAAGACCTTGATCAGGTTGCTGCCATCGCCGCGCACGAGCACCTCGAACTGCGTGCCGCGTACCTCGGCGCTCACCGAGTGCCCGCCGACGTTGAAGCTGGCGCCACCGGTCAGGTGCTGGACGACGCTGAGCGTGCGTCCGATCTTCTGAAGGACCGTCGCTGATTTCAGCTGGCCGCCGTTGGTCAGCTGGGCCGCCTGCACTGTCACGGTGGTGTTCGGCGCGAGCCGGGTGAGCGTGCCGTCGGGAAACTGGATGCTCGCGCGTCCCGTGTCGCCCGTGCGCACTGAGCTGCCGGCGTCGAGCGACTTGCCAGACGCAGCCGGCATGTAGCCGCTGTCGTTCTTGCCCACCTCGACGGGCGTGCTGTAGACCAGCAGCGCAGCGGGCGAGGCCACCCCCGCTTGAGCCTGCGCGACCAGGAAGAAGTAACCGCTTCCCAGCAGCAGCGCGGCCACGATCACGATGACGAGCAGGCATCCTCCGCAGCCCATGCCGCAGCCGAGGCAGCCCCTCGATTTCGCCGGCGGCGGCACGGCCGCAGCCGGCTGCGCGCCAGGTGGGGGTGCGGGTAGAGGTGCAGGTGCTGCCGGTGGCTGGACGGCCATCGCGGCCGACTCTAGCTGGATGTCGTGGCGAAGTCGACGATTAGTCGCGAAGGTCCTATCGCCGGAACGAAGGCCCTCATGCACGCGGCCGAGCCGAGCCCTAGTCCCCACGCGACGTAGCCCTCGAAGTCCTCCGTAACCCGAGCCTCCTTCAGGACCCGAAAGTCAGCCTGGGTGAAGTCGGTCGGCCCGCTGTAGGTGCTGGCCTCCGTGGCGGTGTGGACCTGGACCAGCACGCCCGCCGTTCCGCTCAGTGTGATGGTTTGCCCAGACCCGCCCTGCGTGAATACGGGCTTGGCCTGGCGCTTCACCGTGAAAGCGGGCACGGTCCCGTCGAACTGGATCACGAAGCGATCGAATCCCGGCTCCTGAGACACCCGAACATCGGTCACGTGCGCGGTGCCAGGGGTGCCGCCGCTCCAATCGGCGCAGGTGAACGCAAGCGTGTTGTCGCCCGGCGGGGTCGGCGGGGTGATCGGGGGCGGCGAGATCACCGGACCCGTCCTGGTGTCCGAGGCAGAGCCAGGCGTTGTAGCTGCTGCCGGCGCGGGCGTTGTGCTGCAGGCTGCGAGCACCACGGCCAGCGCAGCCAGGGCGGCGGCGCGCACCGGCGAATGATACCGACCGAGGATGGGGGACCCGCCAGTGCCGGCACTCGCGCCTCTCGATCGCTGTTCTGGCCCTCGAGTGCCGGCATTCGCGCCTCTCAGCCGCCCAAAACCCGAAAATCGTATGAGCGCCGAGGTGGCGGAATGGCAGACGCGTCGGTCTCAAAAACCGATGTCCGCAAGGACGTGCGGGTTCGACTCCCGCTCTCGGCACCAGTTCGTCGGCCCCTGTTTTCGTCAAGGAGCGGGTAAGCGGCCCTTTTCAAGTTGTACCCACCAATGGTTCGGCGAACCAGCGTTGTCGTCGTGCTTATGGCGCTGAGCCTCGGCCCGGCGTGCGCTACCACCTCGCCGGCTGTCGACATCGTTCCCGTAGCTTCGGCACCGCCGGCCAGCACGCTGCTGGAGCGGGTTGCTTCGCCGAGGGATTTCCGGATCGCCTATCGAACCCACTACCTTGCGGCTGGACCGCTCACGCCGAACAGCAACCCCTACGTCGAAGAGTCGTGGAGTGGGTCGGGCGAGGTCGTCCCGCAGCCGAAGGTGACAGCGAGACTCCATGAGACCAACACGTTCTGTGCAGACCTTTGTCCAATTGACGAGGTCGTCGACGGGACAGACCGCTATGCCAGGGCTCCGCAATCCTCTTGGGGCCTGGACCGCGGAATCGGCCTCGACAACTACTCCTGGAGCGCGATCCTGCCATCGAGACTCAAGCAGGGAACAGCGACGCGCATCGTCGGGCAGCAGCGACTCGAGGGGCAGCAGACGTGGGTGGTCGATGGGCGGATGCCCAACGGCCAGGCATTCCGCGTTTGGCTAAGGCAAGACAACAGCTACCCCGTCCGCCTCACGTCCTCGCCGAATGCAAAGACTCCGTACATCGACATTCAGATCGACGCTAGTCATTTCGATACTGGAATCAGCATCAGCCCTCCGCCCAAGCAGGCACTCGACCCGCTGTACTGGGGTACCGAGTACCACCGAGAACAGCCGATTCCGCTGGGCGGCGGCTCGGTCACAATCCAGGTGAGCGTCCTGAACTGCCACGGCGGCAGCGAACTGGACGACAGCCTGAACAGCGGCTTCTTCGTCCTGATCCCGTTCACGTACAAGGCGGGGACGAAACCGCTCGCGGTCGACCCGACCGTTTGGCAGATCTACGACACGTTTGGGCACCCGGAACAACTACAGACGACGGGAACAGGCCAGCGGCTTATCCCGCAGACGCTGCCGCCAGGCGAGTCCAGTTCGGGAACTCTGTGTTTCTTCTTGCCTTTTGACCAGAACCACTTTGTCTTGGTCGGCAACTTGCCAGCTGGGTTGGTGACCAGCTTCGTTGGCGGTGTGAGTCTCCCCGACTCAAGCGGCCAGGCGTCGGCGGGAAGCGCGTAAGCCTTCAGATCGGCGCGCTACCAGGCCCCGCCTCCGCCCCCGCCTCCACCTCCGCCCGCGCCGCCGCCGAATCCGCTGCCGCTGCCGGAGGCCGAGTACGTGAGCGTGGACGAGATGCTCGCGTTCATCGACTCCAGATTGTTCGCGAGCAGCGATGCCTGGAATGGGCCCGGGCCCACGTACCAGGAGTTGGTCGCGCTCGTGTCTATGCCTTCGAACGCCTTCGCCCACAGGCCAACGCAGCCGAACACGATCGCGTACGGGAGCAGCTGGTTGAAAATCCCCGCCTTGGCCGCGAACTGCTCGCGGTACTTCTCCGCGGTCGTCATGTAGAGGCGAAAGCCAAGAGTGTGCTGCATAAGGTCTCGACCGGCGGCGGTGCGCTGCGGCATTGCAGGACTCGTGACCGCGAGGACCACGCCTACGGCCGCAATCGCCGCGCCGACCAGGCCCCAGCCGAACGCGAGTCCGAGGCCGACGGCGATCGCACATCCAGTGATGACGACAGCCACACCCGCACAGCCCCATCCACCCCGAGCAATGCGGGGGCTGATCGTGAACAGCCGGCGGGACATCGCGTCGCTGTACATGAGGTGCTCAGCGATCTGCAGGGTCGGTTGGAACTTGCCTTTCAGATCGCTCAGCTTCACCTCCGTCTTGCCGGCGAACAGGCCCGAGAGGATCGTGTTCTCGTACGGAAGCAGGGCTGACTCGTCAGCGCTTCCCTTCCACGTGAAGAGCCAGTCTTTCTTGCCTGGGATCTCGGCGATGGTCATGAAGCCCCCGACAGCCAGATCGACGATGGTCGCCGTGACGTCCTTGGCGTCGGCGCTCTCGTCGAGGATCAAGCCCAGCTCCGCCGCGCGCATCTTTTGCGGCGGCTCGAACTCGACCACGACTGGCTCGTGCTTGAAAAGCGGCTGCGTGTGCTCGCGCGGGTCGTGGGTCAGGTAGTACTGGGTCAGGTAGGCGCGATCGCGCCCATGCAGCCACCAGTTCCAGGCCACCAGGAAAAGGCCGGCCAGCAGCACGACCGCTGAGATGCCGATGGTCGCCGGGTTCAGATCGAACGCGTCCTGCGGGAACTGGCGGAGGCGGCCTTCCAGCATCGGCGGCGGCACGGCGACCGCGCCCTTGTTCAAGGCCACTGCGGCCGACATCTCCTCGCCAGACTGGAGCTCGCGCGTGGTCGCGAAATGGACGGCGGTGCCGCCGGATTCGCTGGTGCATGCCTCGGTCGAGCCCGGTGCGCCCTGGTAGCACACCGCTTTCTGGAATGAACCCGCCGGTACGTGAAATGTCGCGGTTACCGATTGCTTCGGCACCGGCCACAGCGCGCCATCGATGTTCCAGAACAGCTCGTCGTGGTCGCTGAACGAGTTCATCGCCCCGACCACCGAATACGAGATCACGTAGCGCTGAGCGCCGGTGACCAGGACGCTGGGATCGCCGATCTTGATCACCTCGTTGCCGGAGTCGACCGAGGCGTCGTACATCTGGGAACTGTTGCCGTCAGTCACCGACAGGACCGTCAGGTCGTAGTAACGGTCCTGGTTGTCGTCGTACCGGTAGCGAATCGGAATGGTGCGGAAGATTCCGTGATGCTGCTGCGTGCCGAAGTCGACATGGATGTCCTCGACGATCGTGAGCTCGGAGTCGCTGGCGATGGTGATATCCGAGGCAAAGGACGTGATCACCCAGCCCTCGTCCGCGCTGACGGGGCGTGATGCGGCGACCATGGCAATCGCCATCGCCGTGATCCCGAGGAGGACGCGGGCGGCCGCGCCAGTCATCGGTTCACATGATCGAGATCGCGATCTCGTTCTGTCCGACCACGATCAGATCGCCGTCAGCCAGCCTCTGCGTCGTGACGCGCTTCCCGTTCACAAGCGTCCCATTGATGCTGCCGAGGTCGGTCAGGACATAAGCGCCGCCTACGAACTCGATTTGAGCGTGACGGCGTGATGCTGCCGGGTCATCAAGAACGACCTCGTTCTCGAGGTCGCGGCCGACGGATGCGACGCCGGTCGGTTTGAGCCTGAACTTGAACCCCATGTCAGGGCCGGATCTCACGATCAGGATGGCCATGGGCGGAGCCGCGCTCGGCATCACGCCCAGCACCATCGTCTTTTCGTGGCGGCTTGGAGGCGGCGGTGAAGCCGGATGCGACATTGGTGGGGGTTGCATCTGCGACGGCGCGCTCTGAATCGGCTGTACCGGCGGGGCCGGCGGAGCGGCCGGCGGCATGGGGGTTGGTGGCGTTGGCGCCTCGGCGTGGGGGGTCGGGGGCACGGTCGGGGCGGCGTGCGACTCGGGGGTCGAAGGCGTCTCCCCAGGGCGCCACCAGGTGGGCAGGTCCTTGGCGGTGGCGGAGACCTGCCAGTCCGCCGCCGCGGGCGGTTGGGTGGGCGCGGATGAGGGCGGCATCGGCGGTGGAGGCGGAGCCGGCGGTGCTGATGGTGCGGCTGTCGATTCGGGCGCGGGCGGCGGCTTCGCTGCGGCGGGCGTGGCTTCGTCGGCCGCGGGCTGCCACCAACCCGGTAGGGAAGCAGCGGTGTGCGAGTCAGCCCAGTCTGTTGGCTTAGCCGGCTTGTCCGCGTCCGGCGGCGTGTCTTTCTTGTCGTCGTCGCTCATCCCTGACCTCCCGATTGGCCAACCGCGCCGGCTGGAGCCGGTTGCGGGGCGTACTTCAGCTCGTGCAGACGCTGCATTTGCGCCTCCACATCCCTTCTGACGATTGGCGAGTGCGTCATCAAATCGATGAACCCCTTGCGCTCGAACACGATCAGCTCACCCAATGCGGTTGCCGTCACCTCTCCGTCGCTGCGTCCGGTCAGGCAGCCGACCTCGCCGAAGAATCCTCCCGGCCCGATTCGCGCCTGGCGACCTGGAACACCGTCCTGACCGGCAAACTCGAGCTGCACCTCGCCGCTTGTGACGATATAGAAGGACGTAGCCGGCTCCTCTTCCCGAAGGATCACCTCGCCGGGCCGAACCTGACGCCAGCGCAACCGGCTCCACATGCCGACCAGGTCGGCCTCGCTCAGGTCGGGCAGGGCACGGTGGAGGTATGGCAGCTGGAAGAGGCGCTCGAGGCGGCGGTCGCTGTCCCCGATGACCAGCCTCACCGGCCGATCGCGGAGGAAGTAGTTCCACGACCAGTTGAGCGCGATGCTGAGCCGGTTGCGGAACCCGGCGATGCTCACCAGGTGAAGGAACAGCCACATCGTCCACCCGATCCTTCCCTTCAGGCGGAGCGGACCGGCCTGGACAACTGCGGTGTTGCGGCCAACCGTGGCCATGATGCCCCTGTCGTGGTAGACGAACTTTCGAAGCGGCTTGCCACGAACCAGCGCGCCGATGTTCTGGGCGGCGGTCACGCCCTCCTGGATGGCGACGGGAGCCAGCTGCGGCAGCTGCCGGCCGCCGCCGGCGTCGAAGGCGGAAAGGTCACCGATGACGAACACCTCTGGATGTGCTGGTACCTGCAGCGTCGGTCCTACTTTCACCGTATGCCGAGCCCCGCTGGCGATTTCAGACAGCCCCTCGGCGATCAGCGCGCCCTCGACGCCTGCGGTCCAGATCACCGTGCCCACCGAACGCACCGTTCCATCCGCGAGCCGGATCTCTCCGTCGCGGACCTCGGTGACTCGCGTGTTCAGAAGAACCTGCACGCCCATCCGCTCCAGCCGGCGCTTGGCGGCGTCGCGCAGCCTGGGCTCGAACGGTTCGAGCAGTGCGGGTCCTGATTGCAGCAGGAGTATCTCCGCGGCTCGAATGTCCAGCTCCTTGAAGTCGTGTCGCAGCACTCTCGCTATTAGCTCCGCCAGCGCGCCCGCACATTCCACCCCGGCCGGCCCGCCGCCCACGATCGCGAACGTGAGCAGCTCCTTGCGCGCGCGCTCGTCGACCACCCAGTCCGCCGCCTCGAAGCGAGACAGAATGTGATTGCGGAGCAGCAGGCTGTCGGTCAGCGTCTTCATTGCATAGGACCTTTCGGCGATGCTCTGGTTGCCGAAGTAAGTGCTGGTGCTGCCGCATGCCAGCACCAGGTAGTCGTAGCTGATGCTGCCCCGATCCGTCCGCAGCTGGCGCCGTTCGAGGTCGACCACCTCGACGTCGCCCAGTCGAAACTGCGCATTCGGGATATCGCGCAGGATCGCCCGGACCGGGTAGGCGATGTCCGAGCTGTCGACCGCAGACGTCGCCACCTGGTAGAGGAGCGGGCTGAACTGGTGGTAGTTGTTGCGGTCGATGACGATGGTTCTTACCGGTGCTTTGGCCAGCGCCTTGGCGCAGCTCAACCCGCCGAA
Source organism: Candidatus Dormiibacterota bacterium (assembly GCA_035934385.1). Lineage (GTDB taxonomy): Bacteria > Chloroflexota > Dormibacteria > Dormibacterales > Dormibacteraceae > CF-118. Next base: position 36,180 of record DASYXY010000088.1, on the reverse strand, counting down.
TCCGGCACCGACGACGAGAACCGTGGGTGGCGCCGCCAAGCTCAGTGGCCGTCGGCCGGCCCGGGTCCCGATGTCGCGTACTTGAGGTCGTGGAGCCGGCGCATGTCCGCGTCCACGTCGGCCCGCACCTTGGCGTCGGATTTCATGAGCTCGGTGAAGCTGCGCGAATCCAGTGCGAGGAGCTCGGTATGCGTCTTGGCGCGAGCCGTTGCCGCATTGCGCCCGGTGAGGACGCCGAGCTCGCCGAAGAAGCGACCCGGCTGCAGGGTCTCGAGCGTGCGCTCCCAACCCTCCTGGCTGGAAACGACCAGCTCGACCTCGCCCTTGGTGACGATGTAGAAGCGGTCCGATGGATCGTCCTGGCGCACGATCACGTCGCCCGGCTCGGCGACCACGCGCTGCAGCCGGTTCGTGGTCTCGACCAACTGCTTCTCGGTCAGGTCAGGCAGCGCCTTGGCGAGAAACTGGTCATAAGCGTGCTCGGTCTGCCGGGCGAAGGCGATGAGCATTGGCGTGATGACCATGAAGTTGTAGAAGAAGTGGAGGTACGGTCGGTAGAGGGGCGAGCCGATGACCCCGTGATAGCCCATGACGCCGGTGAGGCCGCCCATCAGATAGAAAGTCCTATCCGTGTTGTAGATGTAATAGAGGTAGAGGTGCTCCACCTCGTGCAGGCTGGCGAAGATGAACGAGACGTACAGCCACCGGTTGTGCGAGAACTTGTAAAGGCAGATCGCAAGGCCGATCCACACCGACGAGTCCCACACGACGTGAACCGTCTCGAAATCCAGCTGGCCGAAGACTCCATGGGAGTGAGCGAGGTCGCCGCCGCTGGCGTACAGCTGCACGATCTGGACCGTGTGCTCGCCAAGGTGGCCGAGCTGAAGCAGGACGAACACGAGCAGGAACGCAAAGAAACCGTAGTGCTCGTATTTCCAGATGTACTCGAAGGCAAAGACGAGAATCCACGGGAAGATGGTCACCGCCACGATGCCGTAGAGCGGGTAGCCCTGGATGATTGCCCCGATCTGAAGGACGTACGAGATGAGCGCTGTGATCAGGACGACCCGAAGCGGAAGGCGCTGGACGTTGAATACCCCTGGGAGGTTCCACCTGCTGGTGCGCACCATCGCCTAACCCCTCAGGACGGGAGTGCCGCCCGATTCCCGGGCCCGCCGCTCGCGGCGGTGCTTCAGGACGATAAGGAAGAAGACGAGGGCGTCGACCACGACCACAAATGCAGCCGCGCCGGCTGCCACCATCCAGTGCTTCTCGCGGAGGTCCTGCGGTGGCACGACCAACGGATGCAGCCCCACTGTCTGGGCCAGCCAGTAGGCGAGCGAGAAAGCTCCGGCAGCGACCACGAGGAACACGGCTACTTCGATATAGCCCCGTTTCATCCCCAAGACCCTCCCTCTACTCGCGGGAACAAGAGACGTCGCGCGGAGTATAAGGCGCACCTGAGAAATTGCCTTGGCTTTTGCTCCCACGGCTTACGTATAGTTCGCGTCCCGTGACCAACATTCGCCACGACATCCGCAACGTGGCGATCATCGCCCACGTCGACCACGGCAAGACCACCCTGGTCGACGCCTTGCTGAAGCAGAGCCACACCTTCCGCGACAACCAGCAGGTGGGGACTCTGATCATGGACACCAACGACCTGGAGCGCGAGAAAGGGATCACGATCCTCGCCAAGAACACCTCCATCCGCCACGGCGGGGTGACCATCAACATCATCGACACGCCTGGCCATGCCGACTTCGGAGGCGAGGTCGAGCGCGTGCTGAACATGGCCGACGGCTGCCTGCTGCTGGTGGACGCCGCGGAGGGTCCGATGCCGCAGACGCGCTTCGTGCTGCGCAAAGCGTTCGAGGTCGGGCTGCGGACAATCATCGTGATCAACAAAGTCGACCGCAAGAACGCGGATCCGCGCGCGGCGCTGGAGAAGGTCCACGACCTCTTCCTCGAGCTCGCGGAAGACGCCGACCAGCTCGAAGCGCCCGTGCTGTACGCCGTGGCCAAGGAAGGGCGGGCGGGCAAGTCGCCGGACGAGCTGGCGACCGACCTCGAGCCGCTCTTCGAGACGATCATCGAAACCGTGCCGGCGCCGGTGGTCGAGCCGGGCGGCTTCCAGATGCTGGTCGCCAACCGGGCGTACGACGACTACACGGGCACGATGGCAATCGGCCGCATCTCGCGCGGAGCCGTGGCGCCAGGAGACGCCGTCGCCGTCCTCGACAAGTCGGGCGGCGCGCGCCGGGCCAGGGTCGTGCAGGTGCTCGTCTATCGGGGCCTGGATCGGGTCTCGGTAGAGAAGGCGGACGCGGGCGACATCGTGCTGCTGACCGGCCTCGACGAGGTCGCCATCGGCGACACAATCGCGGACCCAGAGTCGCCCGATCCACTGCCCCGCATCGAGATCGACGAGCCGACCGTACGCATGACGTTCGGGGTCAACACATCACCCTTCGCCGGCCGGGAGGGCAGGTTCTCGACCACCAGGCAGCTGCGGGCTCGCCTGTACCGCGAGCTCGACGTCAACCTTGGGCTGCGCGTCGAGGACACGGGCGCCGCCGAGCGCTTCCAGGTGAGCGGGCGTGGCGAGCTGCACCTCGCCGTGCTCATCGAGACCATGAGGCGCGAGGGGTACGAGTTCGAAGTCTCGCGGCCGGAGGCGATCGTCAAGAGGATCAACGGCCAGCGCATGGAGCCGCTCGAGCGGCTCACCGTCGACGTGCGCGAGGAATACCTCGGCGCGGTCACGGAGGCGCTCGGCAAGCGCCGCGGCGAGATGATCGAGATCGTCTACGACCGCAAGGGCGGCGTGCGCCTGGAGTACACGATCCCGACCCGCGGTCTCATCGGCTTTCGCAACAGTTTCCTGACGCTCACGGCCGGAACAGGGCTGATGGGTTCGATCGGCATCGGCTACCGGCCCTGGGCGGGCGACTTTCGCGAGCAGCGCAACGGCGCCCTCACCGCCTCGTCGGCGGGGACAACCCTGACCTTCGGGCTCGCGGGCGCGCAGGAGCGTGGCACGACCTTCATCGGGCCCGGTGAGGAGGTCTACGAGGGAATGATCGTGGGCATCCAGAAGCGGCCGGGTGACATCCGGGTCAACGTCTGCCGCGAGAAGAAGCAGTCCAACGTGCGCTCGTCCACGTCGGACATCTCCGTGCGCCTGACACCGCCTAGCAGGCAGAGCCTCGAGCAGTCGCTCGACTTCCTCGCCGACGATGAATTGCTCGAGGTCACGCCGAAGCACCTGCGCCTTCGCAAGCGGCATCTGACCGAGGTCGACCAGTCCCGGGCGCGCCGTGCGGCAGAGACCTCAGGAATAGGCCGTCGGTGATCTGGGTATACTCTTTGTAGCCGGCGAAGCGCCGGCGCTCACGCGCAGGCATCAGTTTCTCGAACAGGCCCGCCAGTTGAGTTGGCCTTGAGTTCGAGAAATAGGAGATGGAAATGCCTACAGGCACCATCAAAAAACTGGTCGCGGATCGTGGCTTCGGCTTTATCGCAGCCGAGGACGGGAAGGAGTTCTTCTTCCACCGCAGCGGAACCGAGGGTGACTTCGACCGGCTGCAGGGCGGCGAGAAGGTGACCTTCGAGATCGAGGCGAGCCCCAAGGGCCCGCGCGCGAAGGCCGTTCGCACCGTCTAAGGTTCGGACCAGAAATAAAGCCCTGGGGGTCAACCCCCGGGGCTTTTTTCATTCCAGAGGGCGCCGGTATACTGGCCTCCAGCCGGCACATCGGCCGGCCCTCACTGCGGTCTCCGGTTTCTCGAACAGGCCCGTCAGGTTGAGCGGAACCCTGTTCGAGAGCGATAGGAGATGGATATGCCGACTGGCACCATCAAGAAACTGGTTTCGGACCGCGGCTTCGGCTTCATCGCGGCCGAGGACGGGAAGGAATATTTCTTCCACCGCAGCGCCACCGAGGGCAACTTCGACCGGCTGCAGGGTGGCGAGAAGGTCTCCTTCGAGATCGAGTCGAGCCCGAAGGGGCCACGCGCGAAGACGGTCCGCATCGTCTAGCAGACGAACCAGACAGCCCCGGGCTTCGGCCCGGGGCTTTTTTTATCCGCCCAGATACGCTTGGCGCACGGCGGGGTTGTGCAGCAAGTCCTGGCCGCCGCCGGTGAGCTGGACCTGCCCCGTCTCGAGCACGTAGGCGCGATCCGCGATCTCCAGCGCCCGCAGCGCGTTCTGCTCGACGAGCAGGATCGTGGTCCCATCGCGGTGGATCTCTTCGATCGCCGCGAAGACCTCGTCGACCATCTGCGGAGCCAACCCGAGCGACGGCTCGTCGAGCAACAGCAGCTTGGGCCGCGCCAGCAGGCCGCGCGCGATCGCGAGCAGCTGACGCTCCCCACCGGACAACGTGCTCGCCCGCAGAGCGCGGCGCTCGCCGAGGATCGGAAAACGACCCATCATCGCCTCGATGTCGCGCCGTGCGGCCGCACGGTCGCGCCGCGACCACGTCGCCAGCTCCAGGTTCTCGAGAACCGTCTGCCGCCCAAGGATCTCGCGGCCCTCGGGCACCTGCACGAGTCCCCGCGCGACGATCGTCGACGGCTTGGCGCCGGTCAGGTCGAGGCTGCCGAAGACCGCGGTGCCTGACGCGATCGGTACGAGGCCGGACAGCGCGTTCAGGATCGTGGACTTGCCGGCCCCGTTGGCACCGATCAGAGCCACCACCTCACCGGCGCCGACGCGAAGCGAAACGCCGCGCACCGCGTTGATCGCGCCGTAGCTCACCCACACGTCCTGCAGGTCGAGGAGCGCCTTCGCCGGTTCGGTCACCCGTGACGGGCGAACCTGGGTCGCGGCCGGCACATGGTCCACTCCGATAGTTCCGGGTGCGTGGGCGACCTCTTTCTCGCCGCCAGTGCCGAGGTACGCCTTGATGACGGTCGGGTCGGCGGAGACGGTCTCGGGATCTCCGTCCGCGATCTTGCGACCGAAGTTCAACACCGCCACCTGGCGGCACACGCCCATCACCAGGCGCATGTCGTGGTCGATCAGAAGGATCGAAAGCCCGTCGCGATTCAGGCGCTCGATGAGCTCGCGGATGCCTTGTTTCTCGGTCGGGTTCATGCCCGCCGCCGGCTCGTCGAGGATGAGCAGACGAGGGCTCAGCGCAAGTGCCCGCGCGATCTCGAGCCGGCGCTGGTCGCCGTATGGCAGCTCCCCGGCCGAGCGCTTGCCAATCTCCGTGACGTCGAGACCGACGGACTCCATCAGTCGGCGCGCGTCGTTGATTCGCGCCTGCTGGCCCCGACGGAAAAAAGGCAGTGTCGCCAGCTGCGCGACCGTGTCGTCGCGCAACCGCGTGTGCATGCCGATCATCACGTTCTCGACAGCGGACAGGTCGGGAAAGAGCCGGATGTTCTGGAACGTGCGAGCAATGCCCAGCGCGGCGATGCGGTGGGGAGGCAGGCCGGTCAGGCGGTCGTTCTCGAGAAAAGCCTGGCCGGCCTGCGTGCGCACATAACCCGTGACGAGGTTGACAAGCGTCGTCTTGCCGGCGCCGTTGGGACCGATGAGGCCGAAGATCGAGCCTTCCTCGATTGCGAGCGAAACTCCGTCGACGGCCCTGACGCCGCCGAAATGGCGCTGGAGGCTATCCAGCCTGAGCAGCACTTGACGCTCGGTTTGGCCGCGGCCACCACCGCGGCCGGATGATCGCTAGCCCGCCGCGGCCGACGATCCCTTGCGGGCGAAAGATGATGACGGCGATCAGGATCGCGCCGCTGATCACGTCTCGTGGATCGAAGTTGGGGAACCGCACGATCTCCGGCAGAGATGTGAGGAACAGCGCGCCGACCACTGGTCCAACCACGTTGCCCGCGCCGCCGAGCACTGCGAATGTCAGCACCTGCACCGTGCGCGTCACGCCGTACTCGTTCGGGTCGACGAAAAAGTTGAGGTGCGACTCGAGGCCTCCGGCGAATCCGGCGAGCACCGCGCTCAGGACGAACGCGATCATCTTGTAGCGCGAGACGTGAATCCCCTGGCTAAGGGCGGCCAGCTCGTCCTGCCGGATCGCGGCCCAGGCGCGACCAAGGCGGCCTCTCGTGAGCCGCCACACGACGAAGACGACCGCAACGACCGAGATCAGGACCAGGTTGATCCCAGTCAACGGGTCGGCGCTTGGATTCTTGAGGCCGAGGCCCTCGCCCGTGATGGGCAGGTTGAGGATCACGCCCTCGGTCAGCGCCTCGATGAAGCCGATGGTTGCGATCGCCAGGAACACGCCGCGCAGGCGGAGCACCGGGAGCCCCACGAGAAAACCGGCGGCGCCCGCGAGAAGCGTTCCTCCGAACAGGTCCAGCGCGAGGGGTGTGTTCCAGTAAAGACCCATCAGCACCGAGGTGTACGCGCCGATGGCCATGAAGCCCGGAGCGGCGAGCGACAGCTGCCCTGAATAAAGGACGAGAAACATCGAGGCGGCGAGGATGCTGTTGATGCCGATCTGGGCAATCAGCACCGTGTGCGTCTGGTAGAAGGCAACCGGGTCGGATACGAGCTGGATGATGAAGTCCACTGGCGCCTATAACCGCTCGTGCAGCTGCGCGCCGAAGATGCCCTGCGGTCGGAGCACGAGCATCAGGAACAGCGCCGCGAAGGCAACGCCCGTGCGCACGTTGCTGCCGAACAGCACCAGCGCGCCCACCTCGATCACGCCGAGGAGGTAGCCGCCCGCAACAGCGCCGGGGATGCTCCCCATCCCGCCGAGGACGATCACGGCCAGGCCTCGAATCTCAACGTTGTCACGCCCGATGTACGGGCTGATGTCCGACAGCGCGAGGCCGAACAGGATGCCGGCTATGCCGCCCAGCGCGGACGAGAGCACGACGGTAAGGAGGATCATCCTGTCGACGTCGAGGCCCATCAGGCTTGCGGCTCGCGGGTTCTCGGCGACCGCGCGCAGGCCTCGGCCGAACTGCGTGAAGCGGATCACGTACCCGAGCACCAGCATCAGCACGAGCGATACCGGCACGATCGCGACCTTTACCGCCTCGAGCGTGAGTCCCCCGACTCGCCACGTCGGGTTTGGCACCACGTCGGACGGGAAGCGGACCGAGTTCGCGCCGTCCACCCACAGCCAGGCGAACAGGGTGCCGGGCCGCCCCTGCTCGACCGCGGCCACGATGATGAGCGCGAGCCCGATCGTCGAGATCAGCGCGGCGATGGGCGGCGCCCGACGACGGCGAAGCGGGCGCAGGCACACGTACTCGATCACCAGGCCCATCAGTACGCAGGCCAGGATTCCACCCGCGACCGCCACAGCGAACGACTGGTTGTAGTTGACGACGAGCGAGTAGGCGGCCGCCGCCCCGAGCATGAAAACCGCGCTGTGCGCCAGGTTCAGGATGTCGAGCACGCCGAACACGAGCGTGTAGCCGACGGCGAACAGCGCGTAGATCGAGCCTATGAAGATCGCGTTGAGGGCCTGCTGGGCCATCGCGCGACTACTTTGTCCGCTACGAAACGGCCGGCACTACGTGGTCGGTTTGATCTCGTGCACGAGAGAGAATCCGCCGCTGCCGTCCATCTGGATGATCCACACCGTCTGCTTGACGTCGTGGTTCGAAGTGAACTGGAACGGGCCGAGCGGTGTGTCGATGTTCACCGTCTCCATCGCGGCGCGCAACTTGTCGCGGTCACCTGGCAGGTCCGAGAACGTCAGACCTGCGCGGCTCGCGGCGTCGGCGATGATCTTGATGCCGGTGTAGCCCTGCGCAGCGAACTGGTCAGGGTCCTTGCCGTACTTCTGCCTGTATGCGTCGACGAACTCGGAGTTCGATACGAACGTGTTCCCGATATACCAGGCGCTGGCGCTGCGCGCGCCCATGCCGGCCGAACCGGCCTGCTTCGAGACGGTCGACGTGTTGAACCCGTTGCCGCCGAGGAACTGTCCGGTCCAGCCCTGCTTCCGGGCCTCGATCATGATCTTGGCCGGGATGCCGCCCAGCGACGTGATGAAGATGACGTCCGGCTTAAGCTGGACCGCCTGCGTCACGTAGGGGGAGAGGTCGGCCTCCGTCTTGCTGAACTTGATGACCTTGAGCAGGCTGATGTTGTACTGGCCGACTGTGTCCTGAACGATCTTGCCGCCGTCGCTCGAGAACTTGTCGTCCTGCGCGACCAGGAGCACCCCCGTCGAGGGGTGCTTGTCCGCCGCATAAGCCTGGATATTGTCGGGGATGGCCGTTTGCTCGCCCAGGCTGTCGCGGAAGACGTACTTGCACGGCGCCGACGACGGGTAGTTGCAGTCGGGGACGATGTGAATGCCGGTCGTGCTGACGGCGAGGATCGGCGTCTTGAGGCTCTCGGCCAGGGGATGCACACCCACCGCGGAGTTGGAGAGCGTCGGTCCGAGCAGGGCCAGCAGCTGATCCTGCTGGATCATGATCTGGGCCTGCTGCGCGGATTGAGCCTTGTCGGAGGCGTCATCGCGCACCTCCAGGGTGATCTTCGCGCCGTTGACCCCGCCCGCGTTGTTGATCTGGTCGGCCGCGAGCAGCATGCCGTCGCGGCTCTGGGGGCCGTACACACCGCCCGCGCCGGTGATGGACAGCAGAGCACCCAGCTTGATTGTCTTGCCCTGGTAGGAGCTGCCGGCCGAGCCGGAGCTCGTCCCGCACGCCGCCAGAACCACCGCCGCGAGCAATCCGAGGATGACGCGTTCCCGCTTCATCTGTCTACATCCCCCGTTATTGCACCCCGGCAGGTCAATACCGAGCGCGCTGATTTCTTAACGTACCAAAGCAGCGAGCCCACCGCTAGGCGTTCAGACGCTTGACCAGGCGCGGGATGTCCAGCTTCGGCCGCGGGTACCTGGGGTCCATCTCTTCGAGCGTCTCGATCAGGATCGACGCGACCGCCCAGTTCCGGTACTCCTTGTCGTCCGCCGGCACCACGTACCAGGGCGCCGAATGGGTCGAGCAGCGGGTGATGGCGATGCTGTACGCGCTCATGTATTCATCCCAGTAGGCGCGCTCGTCGATGTCCTTCTCGGTGAACTTCCAGTGCTTGTCGGGGTTCTTCAGCCTTTCGAGCAGGCGCTTGCGCTGCTCCTCGTACGAGATGTGGAGCATCAACTTGATGACCCGGGTGCCGGAGCGCATCAGGCCTTGCTCGAAGTTGTTGATCTGCCCGTAGCGACGCTCGATCACATCCGCTGGCGCCAGGTTGCGGACCCGCGCGATCAAGACCTCCTCGTAGTGCGAGCGGTTGAAGATGCCGATGTAACCTGCCGGCGGCAGACGCTTGCGGATGCGCCACAGGAAGTTGTGTCGCCTTTCCGCGGGCGTGGGCGGCTTGAACGCGCTGACCAGCACCGCCTGTGGGTTCAGGTTCCCGATCACGTGGGTGACGGTCCCGTCCTTGCCGCCGGTGTCCATGGCCTGGAGCACGATCAGAAGTGAGCGCTTGTGCTCGGCGTACAGGCGCTCCTGCAATCCGAAGAGCGCGCGCTTGTGCTTCTCGAGGTCGAGCTTGGCCCTGTGGCGGCTCTTCAGGCCGGGTGTTGACTGCGGATCAACGTCGGCGACGCGGAACCGGCCGTCGGTGAGCCGGGCGGCCAGGAGATCGCTGATCGTGCCGGCCGCCACGGCACTGAGTCTATTTCAGCTCTGCGGGGACGACCTCAAGCGCGACGAGCCTGTCGCCCCGGACGATCCGGACCGAAAGCTTCGAGCCGATGCGAGCCTCGACCATCAGCCGTTGCAGGTCTCCTGCCTTCGACACCGCCGAGCCGTCCACTTCGACGATCAGGTCACCGCTGCGCAGCCGGGCAGCGGCGGCTGGGCTGTCGGCGACGACCTCCTGCACCTCGACTCCTGCCTTGAAGCCGGTGCGCAGGGCGACTGCAGGCGTAAGTGCGCGCGTGCCGCCGGCGATGCCGATGAACGCGCGCCGCACGCGCCCGCTGCGCATCAGCGCCGCGAGAATCGCCTGCGTCGTCGCGTTGATCGGCACCGCAAGACCGAGGCCCATCCCAGCGACGGCGGTGTTGACGCCGACGAGTCGTGCCTGCCAGTCCGCCAGCGCGCCGCCCGAGTTACCGGGGTTGAGCGCTGCGTCCGTCTGGATCACGTCTTCGACGAACCGCCGGTGCCCGTTGCCGTCGGCGGTCGCCAGCGAGCGGCCTAACCCGCTGACGACCCCCGACGTCACGGATCCGCTGAAGCCCATCGGGTTGCCGATCGCGACCACGAGCTGGCCGACGCGCAGGCCGTCGGCGTCCCCGACCTCGATGGGGCGGAGGGTGGCCGCGCGAGCCCGGCCGATGGCCAGGTCGGAGAGAGCGTCGGCGCCGACCACGTCGAGCTCGTATTCGGAGCCATCGATGAAGGCGGCTGTGGCGGTGCGGGACTGGGCGACCACGTGGGCGGAGGTGACGATGAAGCCGTCCGGGGTGATCACAACGCCGGAGCCGGCGCCGCCGTCGCGGACGCCACCGCGGTGAACCCGGAGGCTGGCCACGGCCGGGAGAACTCGCTCGGCCACCGCCACGACCGTGGCCGAGTACGAATCCAGCGCCTGCCGCTCGGTGGCCGGGGTGCCCGACATCGTGCTTACAAGATTACCCAGCAACGAGGGGCTTAAACATGGGGTCAGGAAGAGGCGCCCACCCTTGCCTTTGCCGGCCGCAACGCTGCCTTCTTCATCGCTTCGAACTCGACCTTGAACGCGTCGACGATCTTCTCCGGGTCGGGCACGAGCCCCGCGTCGGTGGCGACTCCGAGCATCACCCCGCCCGCGTAGCTGATGATGCTGACCCCGAGGCCGAGGTGCCCAGACTGCGGCACCCAGAACATCACTCGCTCGATCTTTTTTCCCGCCAGGTAGAGCGGCTGCCGCGGCCCAGGGACGTTGGTCAGGACCGCGGTCGCCTTGCTGCCGAAGAACCGCAACCCGACCTGCTCGACCTCGACGGGCGCGAGCCCCAGCAGGCTCAGCACGCCGAACGCGACCAGCGCCTCGGGTGATTGCTTGAGCCCGTCCATCTCTTTCTTGATGGCGCGGAGGCGTCGCCCGGGGTCGGCGATGCCGACGGGCAAGCTCAGGAACACCAGCCCGAACGCGTTGCCCAGCTCGTGCGCGCGGTCAAGTGGCCGCAGGTTCACAGGCACCGACGCGCGGATGGCGACGCCCGCGGTCGGATCGCCGCGGCGCTCCATGTAGCGGCGCAGCGCGCCGGTGGCGACAGCGACCAGGACATCGTTCACGGTCGCGCCGTGCGCCTTGCCGATCGCCTTGAAGTCGTCGAGGGGGAGCGTCTCCGACCACGCGGCCCGTTTGCGCCGGCCGAGCTTGCCCTTGAAGACTGTCACCGGATCCGGCGGCAGGACCACCAGGCGCCCGAGCCGGTACGCGCCGTGGGCGCCCAGCCGGGCGACCTCGAGCACGCGGTCAGGACGGGAGGCCAGGTCCTGGCCGGTCTTCAATCCACGGCGCACGGCCGCGGGCAGCCATTCGAGCGGGAAAGCCGAAGAAGCGCGGGCGGTACGCCTCGTCGGGGCCGCGGGCGGTCTTGCGTTGGCTGATTCGTCGGTCAGGGAAAGCAGCACGCGCACCAGCGCTATACCGTCGGCGATCGAGTGGTGGATGCGCGCCAACAGCACCGAGCCGCCGCGATAGCCGTCGATCAGGTGCATGTGCCAAAGCGGCTTGGCGAAGTCGAGCGGGGTGCCCATCACGTCCGACACGAGCTTGCGCAGCGCCGCGTCGTTGCCGGGCGCCGGCAGGGCGACGTGCGTCAGGTGGTTGTCGACGTCGAACTCCGGGTCGTCCTCCCAGTGCGCGATGCCCGCGCGCGTGCGCGGCCTGACCACGCGCTGGCGGAATCGCGAGAACGGCGCGAGCCTCCGGTCGAGCGTTGTGCGCAGACGCTTGGGGTCGACGGTCCCCTCGAGCGCCATGACGCCCGTGACCATCATCAGGTTGGTCGGGTCCTCCATGCCAAGCCACGCGGCGTCCACGCTCGACATCGGAGTTCTTTTCGCCATCGCCCTGCTCGCTTACGAATTCTTCACATTCGGCTGATTCCACGTAGGCGGTCTGAGGCGCTTACTGTCCACATGGCGTTGGCGAAACAGGTCCTCACCCGCCGCCAGGCGCTGGCGGCCGCGGTCGCCGCCGGGATCGGAGTTGGCGCCGTGCGTCTCCTGACTCCGACCCTGACCAACATGTCGACCCGCACGGCGACCCGGTCGACGACCACAGATTGGGCCTCGCCTCTCGCGTCGGAGTCGGCCCGGATCATGCACCTGCTCCGCCGCGCCACGTTCGGCTATACGCCCGCCCAGCTGGAGTCCGCGCTGTCGGCGGGGTTTGGCAAGACTGTCGACCGGATGATCGAGACCGCGCCGGCCGAGCCGCCTTCGCTCGCGAGCGCCGCCACCCCGGGCGGCCGGTTCGCCGTGACCGAGCTGCAGCGGTGGTGGGTCGACCACATGCTCACGACATCGACGCCGTTCGCCGAGCGGATGACGCTCTTCTGGCACGGCCATTTCACGAGCGATTACCGCAAGACCGCCGACAACACCTTCATGTACTGGCAGAACCTCACCTGGCGCCGGATGGCGATGACCAACCTGCGCTCCATGCTCATGCAGGTCACGACGGACCCGGCGATGTTGCGTTATCTCGACCTCGCCACCTCGGTCGCGTCGAGCCCGAACGAGAACTATTCGCGCGAGCTCATGGAGCTATTCACGATGGGTGCGGGCAACTACTCGGAGGAGGACGTCCGCCAGGGTGCGCTCGCTCTCACAGGGTGGCAGCTGCCGCGGCCGGACTCCACCGCACCCGCCGCGGGTACCGGCCGTCCACTCCCCGTGTACTCGAGCCAGAAGGCGGGCGTCTTCAACAGACGGCGCGCGTTCACCGGCTCCGTCACCTACCTCGGCAAGAGCGGAGCGCTGGATACGCAGGGCGTCATCGATCGCATCCTCGCCCAGCCCGCGACGGCCCCGTTCGTCGCGACCAAGGTCCTGCAGCAATTCGTGACCGGCCAGCCGTCGTCGAGCCTGGTGACGCGTCTCGGCGACGCGTTTCGCCGCAGCAACTACGACATGAAGACGCTGATGCGCGCCGTGTTCACGAGCGACGAGTTCGTTGCCGCCGGAGCTTATCGAGCGCTCGTGAAGTCGCCGACCGAGCTCATGGTCCAGGCCGCGCGTGCTCTGGGCTCGACGAGGCTCTCGAAGCTCATCGTGGCTTCGGGCTCGGGCATGGGCCAGTCGCTGTTCGATCCGCCCGACGTTGGTGGGTGGCCCAACAACGAGGCATGGATCTCCTCGAACACTGTCATCGAGCGCGTCAACTTCGTGACCAGCGCGCTCGCCCAGTCCACGTCGCTCCCGCCGTCATCGGATGCGGTGAAGCACCAGCTCGACGGCGTTATCGGTCAGCAAACGGCGTCGATGTTCGGCAGCTCCCCGGACGAGCGCACCCGGTGGTTCGTCGCGCTCGCCTCCCCGGAATTCCAGCTCAAGTAGGTGCACGTGACATGAAGAACGAGATCGGGATCAACCAGCTCAAGCGCCGCGACTTTCTGCGCGCGGGGCTCGTCTTCGGCGCCGGGGCCGCTGGTCTCGCGGCCGGCTACGCGGCGGTGCCAGACGCGTTCGCGCGCGCCGTCTACGCGGCCAAGCAGGAAGGCATCACCAACGACAACGTGCTGGTCATGATCCAGCTCGCCGGCGGCAACGACGGGCTGCGCACGCTGGTGCCGCTGGCCGACCCGACCCTGCACGACCTGAGGCCAAAGCTCGCCGCGCCGATGGTGGCGCAGGCGCTGCCTCTGAACAAGGACTTCGGCCTCAACCACAACCTGAGCGGCATCAAGAGCCTGTGGGACAAGGGCAAGGTCGCGATCGTGCAGGGAGTCGGCTACCCGAACCCGACGTTCTCGCACTTCGAGTCGATCCGCATCTGGGAGACGGGCGATCCGACGCGCCGCCAGGTCGACGGATGGCTGGGGCGCACCTTGGCGACCTCGTACGACTCGAACGGTCACCCGCTCACGGGCTGCGCGTGTGGGTCGACTGACGTGCCCGGCGCCTTGCGCGATCTGCAAGCGACCATGACCGTGATCCAGGAACAGAAGACCTTCGGCTTCACTGGCGGGAGTGAGGTGGAGGCCGCGGTCGGCGCGCTGTACAAGGGCACGCCTGGCATCTACGGCGCGCTGTTCGACACCGCCATCGCGACGGCCACCGAGACGGTCGCCACGCTTCGCACCTCAGCCGCGGCCTATCAACCGATGGCGGACTACTCCGACAAGGTCAAGCTCGTGTACTCGTCGAAGAACCAGCTGGCCGCTGCGCTGCAGCTGGCCGCCGAGCTCATAGTCACCGGCACCGGCGTCAAGCTGCTGCACGTCACGCTCGGCGGCTTTGACACGCACTACACCGAGCTGAACCGCCACGACGACCTGATGGCGTACCTCGACTCGGCGGTCAGCGCCTTCTACCAGGACCTCGCCGCGCACGGCAAGGCTGACAACGTGCTGATCGCGACCTGGTCAGAGTTCGGTCGCCGGCCGAAGGAGAACGCAAGCGGGGGCACCGACCACGGCGCAGCCGCGCCGTTGCTGCTCATCGGCGACCCGGCCAAGGGCGGTCTTTACGGCGGCGAGCCGAGCCTCACCGACCTCGATGCCACCGGCAACCTCAAGTACGCGGTCGACTTCCGCTCCGTGTACCAGGAGATCCTCAGCGGACATCTCGGTGCGGACGCGAAGGCGATTCTCGGAGCATCCTTCGACTCGGTCCCGTTCTTGAGGTGAACGACCGCCGTCCGCTCCTGCTGAAGATCGGTGCCACGGTGTTGAGCCTGCTCGCAACCGTTTTTTCGGCCGCGTACGTGACAGCCCACGTCAAGAACCCGAGCGCTCCGCTGCAGCCGCCGGTGCTCTCCTCCTCGCTGCGACCCGCCGATGTCCAGCCGGTGACCTCTACCTATGCGTCCTGAGCTGCACTTTCACGCGATGGGCACGACATGCGCCGTGTTCGGCGACGGCGACCTGGCCGCGGGCGAGAGGTGGGTGCGCCACCTCGCCGCCCGCATCACGCGCTTCGACGAATCGAGCGAGCTGTCGCTCTTGAACGCGGCCAATGACTGGGTCGGCGTGTCGTCCGAGCTGGAGCAGCTGCTGCGCGCATCACTGCGCGCGTTTGAGTGGAGCGGAGGGCTCGTCAACGTCGCGGTGCTGCCATCGATGCTCGCGATCGGCTATACGCGCCCCCTTGCACAGGGACCGACCGCCGCCTGCCTCGGGCATGCGCATGCCGCGCCTCCGTTGCCAGACGTGCTGATCGTCAAGCCCGGCAGGGCACGTTTGGCGCCAAACGCGCGCATCGACCTCGGCGGCATCGCCAAAGGCTGGATGGCCGATCGGCTGTGCGAGCGTCTCGGCGACAACTCGCTCGTGAACCTCGGGGGCGACCTGTTCGCTCGCGGCGAGTGGCCGGTCGCGATCGCGGCCAAAACTTACATGCTCAGGAACCTCGGCGCGGCCACGAGCAGCACGCGCAAGCGGCGATGGGGCGATCTGCATCACCTCATCGACCCGCGCACCGGCCTCCCCGCTACGTCGGGCCTCGAAGAGGTGTCGGTTGTCGCGGATACGGCGCTCGACGCCGAGATTCTCGCCAAGACCAAGCTCATCTCGGGCCGAGCGGCATGACCACCGACCAGTTCGTCTGGGTTTTGGCGCGGGTGTGCGGGCTCGCGTCCTACGCGTCGCTGTCGGTCGCGTTGCTCACGGGCATCGCTCTGCGGACCGCCGTGCTCGATTGGCTCGGCAGCAATCGCGCGCTGCGCTCGCTGCACGAGTACACGACGGTGCTGTGGATTCCACTCGCGGCGCTGCACGTCGTCGCTCTGCTGCTTGACCACACCGCGCGCATCACGCCGCTCGACGTCTTTGTACCGTTCCTCGCGCCTTACGGCACGCTGGCGATCGGCCTAGGAACGCTGTCGCTCGACATCCTCGTGCTGGTCACCGTGACCGCTTGGATGAAGCGGCGACTGAAACAGCCTGCCTGGCAGTGGCTGCATCGCCTCGCGTATGTGGCGTTCGCGCTTGCCTTTGTGCATGCGTTTCTTGGCGGCACCGACTTCAGCGACCCTCTTGTCTCCGCCGTCACCTGGGGAACGGCCGCCGCACTCATCACGCTGGCCGTGTTTCGGCTCAGAACGCGGCCCGCCGCCGCAAAGTAAGGATCTCGCCCCGCAGCTCCTGCTCGGCTTCGAGCGGCGTGTCGATCTCCCGCCGCTCGCGATGCCAGCGCTCCATCGCGAGATCGAGCTGTGCGGTCTGCAGCCGCGCGAGCCGCACGTAGGCGCCGAATCCTCCCTTGTCCAGTGCCCTCAGGCGCTCGCCGAACCGGCGCCACGGGCTGGCGAGGATGTCGACCTCCGCGGGCAGCACGGCGCCGGCGCCGACCGCCGCCTCCTTCCGCAGCTGCGCATACAGCGCGCGGCTCTCGTTACGCAAGCCCATCGCGAGCAGCACGATCACTCCGGCGGTGAAGGGCCCGGTCATGACGACCGTGCGCAGGTGCACCTCGACGAGGCCGAACAGCGAGGTCTCGATGGGGAAGAAGGTGAGCCACGCGTCCCACGAGAAGTGCGCTGCGATCGCGACCAGGAAGCCGGCGATGATCGCGATCACCTTTTGCCGGCGTGACGGCAGCTGTCGGGCGATGCCGATGCCCGCGCCGACCAGCGCCGTGTAGGTGGCGTGGCCCATGAAGAGCCCCAGCACCTGGCGCGCGTACCACTGGAATCCGGCGGCGATTCCGCCTGAGCCTTCGGGGCTGAAGATCGAGTACAGGTTCGTCATGTACGTGATCGACTCCATGAAGTTGAAGCCGAGCCCCACCGCAGCTCCGTAAACGATTCCGTCGACGACGTCATCGAACTCGTTGCGCATGACGAGAAACAGCAGGACGACGGCAGCGCCCTTGCCGAGTTCCTCGAACAGGCCGGCGGAGAAGGCGTTGGAGGCATCGAGGCCGGGTCCCGGCACGAGGGTGTTGGCCGCGATCGTGTCCCAGAAGGTTTCCGCCCAGATCACGAGGCTCGTCGCGACGACCGCGCCCCACGCCGCGGCGACCAGCACCAGCCGCCACGGCTCCTTCTCGTTGCGGTCGATGCGGCGCACGACCCACAGCCCGAACGCGGTGGTGGGCACGCACGCGAGGGCGCAAACCGCGGCGACGACCGGTCCGGCCGCCTGGGCGAACAGGAACAGGTCGCTCAGCAAAAGCCACAGCATCGCGGCCAGGCCGAGCAGGACGCCGGCGCGGATGAGGTGACGCCTGCGCGTGATCGGATCGCGATTGAGTGCCCGCTCCTGGATGTACGTGCCGAGAGCAATCAGAGCGACGGCGACAAGCCCGTACAGCGTCGCGCGCGCGGGGATGGTGTCGATGAAGACGTAGTCGAGCAACGAGTTGCCGGCGATGATGAGAATGACGACCGCCCCGATGACTGCCGCGATGGTGTAGCGCGCCGGCCTGTTGCGTGGTCTCGGATTCGCCGCGGTGCGCAGCGTGTACGCGCTCATCAACGCTCCACGTCGACGACTCGGCGTCCGAGCACTTCAACCGGCCTGCCGTGGTCGAGCCTTTCGACGGCGAAGATGTACTGGCCGGGAAGGTGGTACTTCAGGCCCTCAGGAACCGCGGCCGGCACGATGGTCTGGTCGCGCAGCTCGTCCGGTGTCCCCGGCCCGACCGAGCCGACGATGTTTTCGAAGCTGTCGTACCACACGGCTTCGACTGTGATGCTCTGTGGCAGTCCAGACCAATCGACGATTGCGGCGAACTGCTCGTTGCGTGCGAAGCGCTCGCGGTTTGGTCCTGAGGTCTGCCTGGAGGCGGGGTCGTACGCATAGACGCCGACGACCTTCGCGTGCACGCCGGGGCTGGACGTGAAGGGCTCGAAGTGGACGTACTCCGCGACGCCCGCGGCGAGGATGAGAATCGCAAAAGCGCCGTAGGCGAGAAGCGTGCGATAGAGCGTCCTCACCGGATCGCTCGCCCCGGCCGCCACACGGGCAGTGTATCGAGGCTTACGTTGAGGCCCAGTGAGGCGTCAGCGCTGGGCCGTGTCGGCGGCATTCTTCTGCTTCGGCACCGTCGCCGGCAGCCTGGTGCCGCGCATGCCTGCGTTCAAGGAAAGCCTCCACCTGACCGATGGCCAGGTCGGGCTCGCGTTCCTTTTCTATGCGGCAGGCGCCGTGGCCGGAGCGGTCCTCGCGCGGCCGATCCTCGCAAGCGGGGCGCGCAGGTGGGTGCGCGTGCTGACGGTCGTGATGGTCGGAGTATTGATCGCTCCGGCGCTCGCGCCGAGTTTTGCTTTCTTCGCGGCGGCGTTCTTTTTGCTCGGAGTGCTCGGCGGGTTGATCGACGTGCTCGAGAACTCGCAGGCTGCCGAGATCGAGCGCGAGGCCGGCCGGCCGATGATCAACGGCTTTCACGGTTTCTGGAGCCTTGGTTTCGTGGCGGGCGGTGCTGCGGCCGCGTTCGCCGCCGCGGTCGGCCTTTCGCCGCTGCCACACTTCGCGATCGTCGCCGTTGTGGTCGGCGTGGGCTCGGTGCCGCTGCTCGCCGGGGTCCCGGACACACGGGGCGGCGCGGCCACACTGCTGCCGAGCGGAACGACTCGGCTGCGCATTGGCACCGCAGTCGGCGCGGTCGCCGCGATGGCTTTCTTCGGCATCCTGGTCGAGAGCGCGGGCGGTGACTGGGGACCGATCTACCTGCGTGACTATGGGAAGACCACGCTCGCGGTCGCGGCGGCCGTAAGCGTGGCGTTCTCGCTGGCGATGACCGCGGTCCGCATGACGGCGGATCGATTGACGGCGCGCACGGGCCCGGCGGTGGTGGTGGCGCTCGGCGCGCTTGTGGCGATCGCCGGCGTCGCGGTTGCGATCGCGTTGCCCGCTCCGGTGACGGCGATCACAGGCTTCACGCTGGTCGGCGCCGGCTGCGCGGTGATGGTGCCGCTCGCTTTCAGCGCCGCTGCCAACCTGGGCCGAACCGGAACGCCGCTCAGCGTCGTGCTGAGTGCGGGCTATGCGGGCTCCATCGTCGGGCCATGGCTGATCGGCTCGACCGCTGACCGTTTCGGGCTGCGCCTTGCGCTGCTCATCCCCCTCGCAGCCGCGGGGGCCGTGTTGCTGACAGCACTCGGCCTGAGATCGAGGGCGCCGGGCTAAGATCGCGCCGAATGGGCGGGTCGGCGCTCGGAAAGCTGTGGGACACGCACCCTCGACTCGCGTTCGCCCTGCACTTAGCCGCCTGCATGTTGCTCGCTGGTCTGCTGATCCAGGCGCTGGTCAAGGGCTACGAGTGGGACATCGATCTCATCGTTTCAGCAGGCCTGCTCGCGATGAGCGTGACGCTTGTCATCTTCACTCGCGAGGCGCTGCAGATAGGCTGGTCGCGCTCCGACTACTGAGGTTCGATTCAGTCTGGTGCGGCGGAGAGGAGTTGAACCTCCACGACCTTGCGGTCACTAGCTCCTGAAACTAGCGCGTCTGCCATTCCGCCACCGCCGCGTAGGGAACGAGCGAAAAGTATACGTAGGCCCCACTCGAGTGCCGGCACTGGACATCGGATTGGCGCTTTCGGCGGCGCGAGTGCCGGCACTCGCGCAGGTCAGCCCGCGATGAACAGCGTCTGCCAGGCCGCCTGGACGAGCTCCTGGCTGAGCTCCGCCCGCTGACCGCGCGCTGAGGACACGTCCACCAGCCGCTCCAGCAGGTCGCGCGGGTGGTTGCCCCGCAGCGGGCGGCCGCTGTACATGCTGCGTACCCAGTCCAGCGCCGCCGGGTTCGGCGGGATCGTCAGGCGCTCGCGCTCGCGCTCAAAGATCCGGCACCACATGTCCCACGTCGGGTCGGGCATCAGCACCTTGTAGGCCAGGCGCCGCAGGTAAGCCTCATCGAGCAGCTCGCCCGGTTTCAGGTTCGTCGACAGGGCGAGCTGCGCCCAGAACGGCACCTCGACCTTGTGCCCGCTGCTGACCAGGTTCATGTAGTCGATCTCCTGCTCCAGGGGCACGAGCAGGCGGTCGAGGATCTGTTTGGGCGCGACCCGCTGGCGGCCGAGGTCGTCGATCAGCAGCACACCGCCGTTGGCCTTCACCTGCAGCGGCGCGCCGTACGTCCGGCTGCCCTCCTCGAACACCGGGTCGAACATCTCGAGCTGGAACTCGCCGCCCACCTGCACCAGCGGCCGCGCGATTCGGCGCCAGCGCCGGTCAGCGGGCTGGTTCTGCTCGAGACGGTGCACCGCGCCGTCGAAGACGGTCATGACCTCGCCGCCGCCGATGTCGAGCGCGACCGGGATGATGATCGGCCCGCCAAGCAGCGCCGAGATGCGGCGCGCCAGCGTCGTCTTGCCGTTGCCCGGCGCGCCGTAGATGAAGATCGAAGAACGAGAGTTGACCGCCGCGCGGACCGCTTCGGCCACGCCCGGCGCGAGCTCGATTCCAGCGAGCGCGATGTTGACCTTGACCATGTCCAGCGTGCCCGGCTTTGCCGCCTCGGCCAGTACGGTCTTGTACTCCGACATCGACACGGGCGCCGGCCCCGCGTAGCGCGTGCTCGCGCGAGCAATCTCCTCGCTGCGCACACGACCTTGCTTGGTCAGCGCGTAGGCCATGCGCTCGGGCAGCGGTCGGTTCATCCACGGCCCCTGCTCGCTCGCGAGGCCGAGCGCGTCCAGGAAGTTGTCGGTGGTGAGGCTTTTCAAAACCGGTTCGACGGCGGAGAACGGCAGGGCCAGGCGGTCGGCGACTTCATATCCGGTCATACGCGTAGCGGCCGACGCGAGGCGCAGAACCATGCCTTCGATCAACGTGCGGTTGATCTCCGGCGGCGGTGGAGGCTCGATCTGCGGCTGGCCGGCGCCGGAGGTGATGGGCGGGAGCGGTGTTGGCTCGTCGACGTGCTCGAGCACCGCGGCGAACACTTTCTTCGCGAAGCGCGCGCGGTCCGCGTGGTCCGGCGGCTCGCCTTCGCGCCGCCGGTGGATCCAGTCCGGGACTTCTTTGAACACGACGGTGTTGCCGATGAGCAGCTGCACGTGGTCGGGTTCGGCGACGGACACGCGAATCGCGATGCGCACCAGGTAGCCCTGGCTCTTCAGCGCGGCCCAGCTCCGCTCCCACGCAACCTCGGTGCGGCCGGCCCATGTCTGCCGCACCGTCTTGTCGGTCGCGAGCACGATGTCCTTTCTGTTCTGGTAGCGCCGTCGAACGAGCTCCGTGACGTCCTTGTCGATGTCCTCGGCGACGAGCGCTGCCAGCGGAAGCGCGCGGTCATCGACGGCTGGACGATTCTTGATCTCGAAGATCGTCCCCGCGGTGGGGGCGAGCGCTCGGATCACACTGGCGTGCCGTGGACAGAACGGAGTGCGCTCGATGAACGTGATGTGCCGGCGGCACCACCAGCTCTTGCACTCGCGGCCCATCAGGTCCTTGTAGGCGCAGGCCCATCCGCGCCGCTCGGTGCAATCGGTGTGCAGGCAAACACCCGGAGGCTTCGAACCGCGCGCGTCGGCAGGGATCGCGACCCTGTGCACGACCTGCTCCATCGCGGGCGCTTCGTTGGACACGGCCTCGAGCGGAGGCTGCGCCGCGGCGGGCTTCGGCATGTAGTGGAAGGCGCCCGCAAACTCTTCGCAGGTCTGGAAGCGCGCGGCGCGATCCTTCGCGGTCGCGCGCCAGATGATCTCCATGATCGGAGACGGAATCGCCGTCGACGGCCGCGGCCGGTCGAACACCTGCGAATGCAGGACCGCCGGCAGCTGGCCCGTGAACGGAGGCTCGCCGTGCAGCAGCTCGTAAAGGATCATGCCGAGCGAGTAGATGTCGGCGCGCGCGTCGACGGTCTCGCCCTTCACCTGCTCCGGCGCCATGTACGCCGGCGTGCCCACCATGCTGCCGGTCGCGGTGAGCCGCTGCTTGTCATCGACGAGCTTCGAGATTCCGAAGTCGAGAATCTTCGTCTTACCGCGGTTGGAGATGAGGATGTTGTCGGGCTTGATGTCGCGATGGATGACCCCGAGGTCGTGCGCAACACTGACAGCCGATAGCAGCTGCTGCAGCAGGTCGACCGACACGTCGACGCTGAAACGCCCGTACTCATCGAGCCACGAGCGCATCGAGCGACCTTCGACCCACTCCATGACGATGAAGAGCACGGGCCCTTCCTCGTCGAAGTCATAAACGCGAACGATGCCGGGGTGGTTCAGCGACGCGACGGTGGCCGCCTCACGGTGGAATCGCTGCCGGAAGTTCGCGTCGCTCGAGTACTGCTCCGCGAGCACCTTGATGGCGACAGGTATCTCCAGGCGCGGGTGCGTGGAGCGATAAACGACTCCCATCGCGCCCCGCCCGAGCTCTGCCTCGATCGGGTATTTGCCGAGCTGAGCTAAAGCCACTGAAGGATTGTCAGTATGCGACAGCGACCCTTTATCACTGTCCGAATGCCGCCACAAACCCCCACCTGCCCAGCCCCTTCAAGGCAGGCCGAATCCGCCACGCCGGCCATCGATCCCGCTAACGCGAACAGGCGGGGCTTACTTGCGGGCGGCCGGGGCGGCGCTCTCCTTGATCGGCACGGCGCCGGCCCGCAGGACCTTCTTGTCGAACTTGCCCACCGAGGTCTTGGGCACCTCGTCGATGAACCGGATCTCGTCGGGCAGCCACCACTTGGCGACCTTGTCCCTGAGAAACTCGATCACCTCTTCCTGAGTCACCTGGCCCTTGAACTCGGGCTTCGGCACCGCGAAAGCCACGGGCCGCTCGTCCCACTTCGGATGGGCGAGGCCGATGACCGCGGCCTCCATGATCTTGGGGTGGGCCATGATCGCGTTCTCGAGCTCGACTGACGAGATCCATTCGCCGCCGGACTTGATCACGTCCTTGGTGCGGTCGACAATCTGGATGTAGCCCTCGGGCGTGATCTTCGCCACGTCGCCGGTACGGAACCATCCGTCCTCTGTGAGCTTGTCGGGGTCGTAGCCGTTGTAGTAGCCGCGCGCGATCCATGGGCCGCGTACCTGGATCTCGCCGAACGCCACGCCATCCCAAGGAAGCTCCTGGCCGGTCGCGGCGTCGCAGATCCGCACCTCGACGCCCGGCACGATCACGCCCTGAGTCAGGCGGGCTGCGAGCTCGTCTTCGGGCTTAGTGCCTGGCCGCGGCCGCGCGACGCTGCCGAGCGGCGACGTTTCCGTCATGCCCCAGGCGTGCAGCATGCGCAGGCCGAGCGCGTCCATGTTCTCCATCAGCGCTCGCGGGATCGCCGAGCCTCCGCAGACCACCGTATGCACCTTCGGCAGCCGCTTGCCGGACTCCTTCATGTAGGCGACCGTGTTGATCCAAATCGTGGGCACGCCCGCGAGGACCGTGGCGTTCTCCGCGTCGGCAAGCTCGCATACGGACTTCGCGTCGCCCATCCAGCGATCCGGGAAAAGAGCCTTCGCGCCGGACATGCCGATGGCGTAGGGAAGACCCCAGCTGTTGGCGTGAAACATCGGCACGATCGCGAGCACGGTGTCGTTCTCGCTAATCGCGAGGTTGTCTTTCTGCAGCACGCCCATCGTGTGGATGAACTGCGAGCGGTGCGAGTAGACGACGCCCTTCGGGTTGCCGGTGGTGCCGGACGTGTAACACATGGCCGCGGCCATCCGTTCCGAGAGCTTCGGCCACGGGTAGTCGTCGGACTCGGCCTTGAGGAGGCTCTCGTAGTCGAGCATCTCGCCAAGTCCGTGACCTTCGGGCGCGGGCGCACCGTCGGTCATGAGCACGATGTGCTCGACGCTGGGGATCTTTCCGGCGAGCGGCTTCAGCAGTCCGACCAGCGGCTGGTCGACGAAGAGAACCTTGTCCTGCGCGTCATTGACGATGAATTCCAGGTGCTGAGGAAAGAGGCGCAGGTTCAATGTGTGCAGCACGGCGCCCATGCAAGGCACCGCGTAGTACAGCTCGAGGTGTCTCGAGTTGTTGAACGACAGGGTGGCGACGCGGTCGCCTGGCTTGACGCCAAGGCGCTTGAGCACGCCAGCCAGGCGGTTCACGCGAGGCACGAGGTCGGCGTTCGTCATGCGATGGACGCCCTGCTCGCGCTTCGTGACGACCTCGCTCCTGCCGTTCAGGCGCTGGAGGCGCCACAGCACGTGCTGGATGCTCAGCTCGTAGTCCTGCATCAAGCCTTCCACCACCGACACCTCCACCAGTTAGCGGTCAGGAGCGCGTTTAGCTCTCTAAGGGGTCGATGGTAAGCCCGCAGGCCGTAGCATGCACGGAACTATGAAGACCAGGTCGCGGGCCGACCTGCACATGCATACGAACTGTTCCGACGGCTGGCCGGCACCTGCGGATCTCGTCGACCATGTCATCAACCGCACCGACCTGCGCGTGATCGCCGTCACCGACCACGACACGCTCGAAGGCGCGCTTCGCGCGTGCGAGTGTGCGGCGAAGACCGGCGGCGTCGAGGTCGTGATCGGCGAAGAGGTCTCGAGCCGCGACGGACACATCCTCGGTCTCTATCTCGAGCGCAGAGTGCGGCCGGGGATGTCGGCAGCGGCCACGCTCCACGCGATCCATGACCAGGGTGGTCTTGCCATCGCGCCGCACCCGTTCTGGCGGACGCAGCGGCGTGCGACCAACGGCGGCCCGGTCCATGGCGTGGGCTGGCTCGCCGCCGAGCTGGATTTCGACGCGATCGAAGTCGAGAACGCGACGCCTGGCTTCTACGTCTTCAACCGGATGGCGCGCCGCTTGAACATGGGCCTGGGGGCTGCCGAAACCGGATCCTCGGACGCTCACATCCTGGACGCGGTCGGACGCGCTTACACGGAGTTTCGTGGCAAGACCGCGGCCGACCTGCGCCGCGCGCTCGAGGCGAGCGAAACGGTGGCCGGACGGTCGCGCTACAGGGCGGTGGGTTTGATGCGCTACGCGGCGTGGGGATTCAACCACCAGCGATACGCCGTCGCCGCTCGCTGATTCCCCGCGAGTGCCGGCACTCGCACTCGTTTTCAGCGCGGATCGCCCTCGAGTGCCGGCTCCCGCACTGTGGCTTGCCTCAGTAAGCTGAAACCCGCGCCGGCCCGCTTAGCTCAATGGATAGAGCGCTTGACTTCGGATCAAGAGGTTGCGAGTTCGAGTCTTGCAGCGGGCACCAGCTCTAGGCGCGGGGCGGGGGTGGCGGCCGATCCCACGGATCCATCGCCCCGCGGCCGTGGCTGCCCAGCGTGAGCGAGATTTCGCCGGTGTGGTAGGCGTCGTGGGTCATCATCCGCGTGAGCACCGAGCTCCGGCTGTGCCACTGGACCTGGTCGCCCATGCGACGCTCGAAACGTTCGGACAGCATCGGTGGTGTCCAGCGATCGAGGCAGGATGCGACGATCGCCCACGACGTCTCCAGAGCCGTCACCAGCTCCTCCGCTGAGCGTGGGTGCTCCGGGTGGTCCTCCCAACCCTCGCCGTCGAGACCGAAGGGGGTGGTCTCGTTGCCCGGCTCCTTCAGGATTCCGCACAGCCAGTAGACCCGGGTGCCGCTCAGGTGTGAGACCAACGCCCACACGGGCCAGCCGTCAACGCGTTGCAGGGCGAGGGCTTCGGCGTCGAGCCCTCCCACGCCGCCGAGCAAGCGGATCTGGAACCGTTCCCAACCCTCGTACAGCGACCAGAGGCTCATGGTCTTCGGATCAAGAGGTTAGGGGTTCGAGTCCCATCGGGGAGCGGAGCTTGGGCGGGCTAGAATCCGCCTGAGGGCCACGACCGTGAGGATCCAGATCGTCCCAGGGCTTGTGGTGATGGTCATCGCTGGTCTGGGATCTGCCTTTTACCTGTCCGCGGTCGAGTCTGCGACCGTCAGTATCACGCTCCCCGCCTGGCAGCTGTCGAGCTTTGCGGTGGTACGGGGCGCTCCGGTGGGAGGCGATTTCCGGACGCAGCGAGCCCAGATCACGCTGACTGACAGCACGACAGGGATCGCGACCGGCTCGGTCATCTCCGGCGGCACCTACGCCACGGGATATGTTGTCTTCAACGGGCACTGTATTCCGCCCAACGTCCCATGCTCGTTCTCCCCATCGCCCCCGGGCGCCTTCGTGTGTGGCCTGAACCCGGGGCGCACACCACCGTGCTACTCCCTGCTGTCGACGGTGACTTGCTTCTGCGGCGAAAAAGTGCCAGTCCGAGCACAGGGCGTGGGCGCCTGGTACAACGTACCCCGCAACTCGATTTATGTGCTGAGCTGGAATCCTGACACCACCAATGGTTTCGCCGCGCCCTACAACCCGCAGCCGATCGCGGGTGGAACGGATCCCTCTCCCTCACCAGCGGTCACTCAATCGGACATCGACGCCGCGTACGCAAGCGCTCGCGCGCAGTTGTCCATCGACCTGCAGTCCGCGTTGCTGGTCAAGGGCGGCGGACTGATCCACGTAATCCCTGATCGCGCGCCACAGATGACGGTGACGTCGAACGTGGCCGCAGGCGCGCGGACCAATACGTTCCAGGTCACGGCGACCGGCACCCTGGGCGCGACCGAGTTTCAGGACTCGGACGCGCTGGCGCCGATCGCCAAAGGAATCGATCGGTGGGTGCCGAGCGGATACCGGCTCAACGGTGCGCCGGTGGTGACGCAGTACAAGATCGAAAGCTGGACCGCTACTGGCGACGTGACCATCAGCGGCCTGGCGCTCGATTCCGTCCTACCGAAGTTCTCGATCGACACACTGCGATCGCGGCTGCGCGGAGTCAGCGTTGACGCGGCGAGAGCCATGATCGAGACGGTTGCCCCGGTGAGCCAGGTCGAGATCAAACTCACGCCGGCAGCAGCACCGATCCTGCCGTTGGACGCTTCCCGGATCGTCATCGTTGTGACCATCCGGCCGGCACCGACGCCCTAGATGGGCGGCGCGCAGGCGCCGGCTCTTAGAGCATCTGCTCGACCAGGCGGTCGAGCCGTTCCGCGTTGCGATTGATCTCCGCCGCGAGCCGCTGAACCTCCGCGTCGTCCAGGTCCGGCCTCTCCTGCATCAGCCTGCTGAATTGCTCGATGCCGACGAGGCCCGTCTTGAAATCCTGGTTCAACGTCGAATGCGACTCTTCGATCTCGTTCAACATCTCGAGGAATTCCCTGCGCTCGATGATCATGTTCACCGTCAAGAGCAGCGCGAGTGCCGCGGTCAGCGACGACATGAACAGGTCGATGTCGTGGCCGCTCAGGGACGAGTAAACGTCGCCGGCCGACGCGAGCAGCAGCGTCATCCACGGCAGGGCGAGCTGCCATAGGTCCAGCCGCGACTGCTTCGCCGCCGCGCGAGCCGGCTCCACCGGATAAGTCGCGGCGAGTGCGATCAGCAGGAAGCCCGCGAACCATCCCGTGTTGAGGACGCTGCCCACCGACGCGTACGAGCCGTGCGCGTTGAGGTAAGCGAAGGCGCTGTCGGCGATCGAGTAGCAGGCAACACCGGCAAGCAGGAAGGCCATCCTGCCCGCCTGCTGATGCGTTGCTCGCCGGATGGCAAGGATGAGCACTGTGCCGACCACGATGTCCGTCACCGGGTACGCCAGGTCCAGGAGCTTGGTGGACGAGGGCGATTGATACACCTCGCGTAGGCCGAAGGCCCAGGCCGTGCAGGTGAGAGCGATGGCCACGATGACGCCGTCGAACCAGACTCGCCAGCGGACCGACGTCCCCCGAGCAGCGTCGCTCCAGAACGACCGAATTCCGCCGATCGCGAACGGCACCGCGCCGAGGAAGCCGGCGTCGGCCAGCGACGGGTAGGGCACCGTGACCTGCTGCCAGACCTCGTAGTAGGACCACACGAGCTCGCCGGCCGCCCACAGGCCCGTGGAGATGCTCATCAGCGTCCAGCCGAGACGCTCCTTTCCAGTGGCGCGGGTCGCTGCCCACGCGCACGCTCCCGCCGCGATCGCCGCCGCCAGGGCCTCGCCGAGGTCGTCGATGATGGTCACATTCCGGGCGCCGAAGACGCCCGTTTTCAGGATGAAGGCGTAGATGATCGAGGCCACGATCACGACCGCCGCGGCCGCGGCGAAGTTACGGCGCCGGTTGTCGGTGGCTATCCAAGCGCGCATCTGACGACGCAGAGTTAAGCAGCCCGCTCGTCCAATTCATCCGGCTTATCGCTTCGACTTGGCGGGTAGAATTCACCGGCGCAGCAAGGGCGGCTGGCGGAACTGGTAGACGCGCACGTTTGAGGGGCGTGTGGGGCAACCCATCCGGGTTCGAGTCCCGGGTCGCCCACCATCCAGGACTTAGATGAAGCTGATTCGGCGGTGGCTGGCGACCTCGACGCCGATTCCCGAGATGACGGCGGCGACGGTGTCGCCGCACCTGGAGCGGGCTGCGAAACCTGACCAGTTCGCCGTCTTCGACCTGCCGGCGAAGAACCTGTTCGTCCAGGCCAAGCGCATGGCTTCTGGAGGGCTGCACATCGAGGTGAGCCGGAAGACCCCTGAAGTCGAGGCGCTGCTCCACACTCTGGGCGAGGTCACCATGATCGAGGACTACGGGTTCCCATCCGTGAACGCTTCGCCTGGCGACGACGGACGGGTCGCGCAGGTGATCGCCCAGGTACTCGCGATGCTGGCGGCGCAAGCCGGCGTGACGAACCTCGCGCGAGTCCGCAACGGTTAGGGCCCCGCCCTCCTCAACTAGGCCACACTTACCGCGTGTCCGACGGCCCGCCGAAGGAGCTCGATCCCGCCACGCAGTTTCGCGAGCTCTACGACCGCGAGTACGCACCTGTCTATCGCGCCATTCGCGCGGTGGTGCTCGACCCGGCGGCGGCTGAGGACCTGACCCAGGAGACTTTCGTCCGCGCGTATCGAGCGCGCCACCGATACCGGCCGAAGGCGCCTCCAGGCGCATGGCTGCGGCGGATCGGCGTCAACCTCGCCATCTCACACCTGCGCCGCCAGAAGCTGGCGCGATTTCTGCCCGCGCGACTCTATGTGGCCCCCGACCGGCGCGAGTACGACCAGGCCGAGGCGCGCGACGTGGTGAGCAAGGCGCTCACGGCGCTCAGCCCCAAGCTGCGGGCGGCGATCGTCCTGCACTACTACGAAGGGCTGACCCGGGAGGAGATAGCGAGCGTTCTTGGTGTGCCGGCCGGCACAGTCGCATCCCGGATCGCGAAGGCGGTCGCGATCATGCGCAAGGCCACGGCCAGCGATCAAGTCTGGGACGAGAAGCGTTCGAGTAATGAAGGTGCCCTACGTGGACAATGAGCCCAAAGGGGGAGAGTTCAGCTCACCCTCAGATGACGACGTTCGCCGGATGGTCCGGGGAGGTGTGCAGGCATGGCAACCCCGGCGCGGCCCGGACTTCTCCGACCTCATGCTGCGCGTCGGCGCGGGCCCTTCACCGTGGGTTCTCTACACGGCGGCCAGCGCCGCCCTCGTGGTGATCCTGCTCGCCGCGTTCCTGGTCGGCTCGTACCTCGGGATCGGCGCGCTGGCGCCGCAGGCCGTGCCGGCGAACATCCACTAGCCGGCGGACGGCTAGAAGAGCGCCGCCTCCTCTCCCAGGCCCTGTTCGATCGCCTTCGGCAGCACCACCGAGGCCGCGGCCAGGTCCCAGAGCGCGAGGCCATGTGACTCGAAGAGCGTGATTCCGGACTCGGCCGGCGCCTTCCAGCCGCCGGCGATGACGGTGCCCAGCTCGGTCACGCGCTCCCAGGCAAGAGCTCCGGCGCCGACGGCCTGGATGAGGTCACCGCTCTCCAGGCGCGCCACCGCCAGCTGATCGACGACCACCGTCTGCGCTCGCGTCACGAGGTCCGCCGGCAGCTCGGTGCGGTTGGGGAAGTTGGACCCTGCGCCGATCACGAGCGAGGGAACTTTGACCCAATCGGCGGAAAGGACCGGCTCGGTGCTGGTCGTCATGGTCACCACCACGTCGGCGTCGCGAACCGCCGCCTCGGCGCTCGAGGCAGCCACCACTGGGACACCCAGCGTCACCGAGCGCTCTGACGCGAACGCCTCGCGATGAGCGGCTTCGCGGCTGAACACGCGCATCTCGCGGATGGAAAGGACTCGGGACAGCGCCAGTGCCTGCGTCCGCGCCTGGGGGCCCGCGCCGATCACCGCCACGGTGAGCGGCCTGTCCGTCGCGGGCAGCAGGGCGCGCGCCGCGACAGCGCTGGCCGCGCCCGTCCGATATGCGCCCATCAGGTCGGCCTCGATCAGCGCGCGGAGCCCACCGTCGAGCCCGAAAACCGTGACCAGGAAGCGCACCGTGCCGCCGGCCACGGTGTACGCCTTCAGCCCCATGCAGCCGCCGCCGGGGTAGGTCGCGAACATCACGTTGAAGAGCGCCCCCGGCGCGAAGGCCCGGCGCCTCGGCTCGTTCTGGGCCTTGCCCTCGCTGAGCTCGCGCATGGCCGCCGCCACGGCTCCGATCACGGCGTCCATGTCGATCACCCGTTCGACGTCCGCCTCGCGCAGGATCCGGGTCACGGCAGGGAGAATACCGTCACCATGGCGGCGACCTCCCTGAACGTCGGCCTGATCGGGCTCGGCACGGTCGGCTCGCAGGTGGCCGAGCGGCTCGTCACGGGCCAGCCTCAGCTGACCCGCCGGGCCGGCTTGGAGCTCTTCCTGCAGAGGATCCTGGTCCGCGACGTCAGCAAGCCCAGGGCCGTGAAGGTCGAGCCGGGGCTGCTGACCGACGATCCCGACCTGCTGCTTGACGACGAGAGCATCCAGGTCATCGTCGAGGTCGCCGGCGGCGACGAGCCGATGCACGGCTACCTGGAGAGGGCGATCGCTGCCGGCAAGCACGTCGTCACTGCCAACAAGGTGGTGATGGCCAACCACGGCATGCAGCTGCTGACGCTCGCCGCCGAGAAGAATGTGGACGTCTACTTCGAAGCCGCGGTCGGCGGCGGCATTCCTTTGATCAGCACGTTCCGTACCGACCTGCAGGCCAACCGAATCGAGCGACTTTCAGCTGTCATCAACGGCACCACCAACTACGTGCTCGGCCGCATGGGCGGCGATGGCCTGCCGCTCGACCACGCGATCAAAGAGGCGCAGGTGGCCGGTTACGCCGAGGCCGACCCCACCGACGACATCGAGGGCTTCGACGCCGTGTACAAGCTCGCGATCCTCGGTTCCATCGCTTACGAGATCAGCGTTCGACCCGCGGACATCTACCGCGAGGGCATCAAGGCCATCGAGCCCGTCGATTTCCGCTACGCGCGCGAGCTCGGCTACGCCATCAAGCTCGTCGCCCACACCCAGCGCCACCGCGGCCGCATCGAGGCTCGCGTACACCCTGCGCTGGTGCCGCTGGACCACCCGCTGGCCCTGGTCGAAGGCGCCGACAACGCGGTGTTCGTGGAAGGCGACCTCGTCGGCAGGGTCCTGCTCAAGGGTCAAGGCGCAGGTGGGCGGCCGACCGCCTCGGCCGTGGTCGGCGATCTCATCGACCTCGCGCGGTCGATCAGGCGTGGCGTCCAGAACCGCCCGTCGTTCACGTTCGACGATCGGATTGGCGTCGTCCCGATGGGCGAAGTCGTCACGCGCGCCTACTACCGCATCCGCGCCGAGGACCGCCCGGGCGTGCTCGCGGCGGTGGGGCAGGTGTTCGCCGAGGAGGGCGTCAGCATCTCGAGCTTCATACAGAAGGACGCGTGGGTCGAGGAGAAGACGGCCGAGCTCGTGATCACGACTCACCCGACCGAGGACACACGCCTGCAGAAGGCGCGCGAGCGGATCGCTGGCCTGCAACCGGTGCGAGCGGTGTCCTCGTTTATTCGCGTCTTCTGAATCCGAGGCAGCACATGGGGGTCATCGCCCGGTACCGCGAGCATCTGCCTGTCGGTCCGAAGACGCCTGATGTCGACCTGCACGAGGGCTCGACGCCACTCGTGCCGAGCCGCAACCTCGGACGCGCGCTCGGGCTGTCAAAGCTTTACTTCAAGTACGAGGGACTGAACCCGACGGGATCGTTCAAAGACCGCGGCATGGTGGTTGCGGTCGCCAAGGCTCTGGAGGCCGGAAGCCGCGTGCTGATGTGCGCCTCCACCGGCAACACGTCCGCGTCGATGGCCGCTTACGCGGCGCGCACGGGCGTGAGGGCCATCGTCGTCGTGCCGGCCGGGGAGATAGCGCTCAACAAGCTCTCGCAGGCGCTGATGTACGGCGCGAAGGTGATCGCGCTCAAGGGCAATTTCGACCACGCGCTGCAGACGGTGCGCGACCTGTGCAGCCGATACCCCGTCGCACTGATGAACTCGGTCAACCCTCACCGCATCGAAGGCCAGAAGACCGCCGCGTTCGAGGTGGTCGAATCCCTGGGCGACGCTCCCGACTACCTGTTCGTGCCGGTCGGAAACGCGGGCAACATCACCGCCTACTGGAAAGGCTTTCGCGAGTTCCAGGCGAAGGGACTGGCAAAACACTTGCCACGAATGGTCGGAGCACAGGCCGACGGCGCCGCGCCCATCGTGAACGGCCATCCCGTCGACCATCCGAAGACCATTGCGTCCGCGATTCGCATCGGCAACCCCGCGTCGTGGGAGGGCGCCACGTCGGCGCGCGACGAGTCGGGCGGCATGATCGCCGCGGTTTCCGACACCGAGATCATCTCGGCCCAGGTCCGGCTGGCGAGCGGCGAGGGCCTGTTCTGCGAGCCGGCGTCGGCCGCCCCCCTGGCGCTCCTCATCAGGCTCGTGCGGGACGGTCGCATAGAGAAGGACGCGACCATCGTGGTGGTGTTGACCGGGACCGGACTCAAGGATCCCGACGCCGCGCTCAAGAATGTCGAGCCGCCGATTGAACTCGAGGGCGATGACCGTACACTGGCCAAGGTTTTGAAGCTGTGAGAATCCGCATCCCAGCATCGATCGCCAACATCGGCCCCGGCTTCGACTGCATGGCCATGGCCATCGACCTCTGGTTGGAGGTCATCGCCGAGCCCGCCGAGAAGCCGGCGTGGGACTACGAGGGCGAGGGCGCGGAGTACCTGGCCGCGCACGTCAACCCTTTCTCGAAGATGAAGTTCAAAGGCCTCGTCAAGAGCGAGATCCCGCTGGGCGTCGGTCTTGGGAGCAGCGCCGCTGCGCGTCTCGCCGCCTCCGCACTGACCGAACCGTGGGACATCAAGAGCCACGTCATCGACGCGGGCGCAGACGAGGGTCACCTCGACAACGTCGCCGCGTGCGCGTCTGGTGGGATCCGGATCGTCTCCGAGCACTTTGACGAGCGGCTGCCCAACCCGGGCTGGGGCCTCGCTCTTTTCGTGGCCCACGCGCCGCTGCCCACCGACAAGGCGCGATCGGTGCTGCCCGATTCAGTGCCGATGGAATCGGCCGTGTACAACGCCGCGCGCACAGGGCTGCTCGTGCGTGCGATCACGGCCAAGAAGCCGACCCTGCTCGAGCAGGCGTTGCGCGACCGCCTGGCTCAACCGCACCGACTGCATCTGTATCCGTGGGTGGCGGATGTGATGGACGCGGCCGACCGCGCCGGCGCCTACGCCGCGTCGATCTGCGGCTCGGGACCGAGCGTGTTCGCCTTCTGCGCAGCGTCCCAGGCCGTCCGCATCTCGCGCATCATGGCCGCCGCCGCGCCGCAGCACGGACGTGCCCTTGTCACGAAGGTGACTGACAAGGGCATGTTCCGTTCTCTCTAAGCCCCGCGAAATCGGAGGCTGCGCCGAGATTTCGTGGGGACCCCGTGAGCGTGTGATCGTCCAGAAATACGGAGGTACCTCCGTCGGATCGGCCGCCCGGATCCGGCGCGTCAGCCGGCGCATCGCGGCCACGGTAGCGAAGGGCGAGCAGGTCGTGGCCGTCGTCTCTGCGATGGGCCACACAACCGACCGCCTGATCACGCTCGCCCAGAGCGTCAACGCTGAGCCGCCTGCGCGCGAGCTCGACATGCTCGTCGCCAATGGCGAGACAATCACCGCGCCGCTGGTCGCGATGTGCCTGCAGGGCATGGGCGTGCCGGCGGTGTCGTTGTCGGGACTGCAGGCGGGCGTGCGCACGAGCGCGCATCACTCACGCGCGCGCATCCACGACATCCAGCCCGACCGCATCCTCCGCACGCTCGCGGAGGGCAAGGTGCCAGTCGTCGCGGGCTTCCAGGGCGTGACCGAAGACTTCGAAGTGACCACGCTCGGGCGCGGCGGCTCGGACACGACAGCGGTGGCGCTCGCGGCCGCGCTGCGCGCCAGCTCGTGCGAGATCTACACGGACGTGGACGGCATCTACTCGGCCGATCCGCGCGTCGTCCATCGCGCGCGCAAGCTCACGCACATTCGCTACGACGAGATGCTCGAGCTGGCTGCGGTCGGCGCGCAGGTGATGCACCCGCGTGCCGTTGAGATCGCGGAGCTCTACGGCGTTCCGATCCACGTGCGCTCGAGCTTCAACGACCGCGTGGGTACGATGATCGTCGCTCAAGTTCCGATGGAAGACAGGCAGCGCGTGCGCGGCATCGCGCAAGAGAAGAATGTTGCAAAGATCACTGTCCTCGGCGTGCAGGACCGTCCTGGCGTGGCCGCGAGCATCTTCGAACCGCTCGGCGCGGCGGGCATCTCGGTCGACGTGATCGTCCAGAACGTCGGCCGCTCCGGCCGCACCGACCTCACTTTCTCCGTGGCCGAGTCGGACCTGAAAGCGGCGGACAAACTGGTGCGCGCGGCGGCCAAGAAAGTAGGCGCTCGCAGCGTGTCGTCGGCGGGCGGCATCGCGAAGCTATCGATCGTCGGCACAGGCATGCTTGGCATGCCTGGCATCGCGGGCCGCATGTTCCGGGCGCTAGCCGAGGCCGGGATCAACATCGAGATGATCAGCACGTCGGAAATCCGGATCACGTGCCTGGTTTCGCGCGACCAGGTCGAGCGAGGCGTTCGAGTCCTGCACAAAGCATTCGACCTGGACGTCGACTAGGCCTTGCCAGTTTCAGTCGCCATCGTCGGGCCCGCGGGCTCCGGCAAGACCACGCTCTTCAACGCCTTGACCGCGGGCCGCGGCGCCGACGGCGTCGGCATGGTCGACGTGCCCGACGAGCGGCTGCAGCGACTGGCCGATGCGGTGAAGCCGAAGAAGACGACGCCCGCCCAGGTAAGGGTCGAGGACACGCCGCCCGGCAGCCGTGCGCAGCGCGTCGCTTTTGCGCGCCAGGCCGACGTCCTGGTGAAGGTCGCGCGCTGCTTCGGCGCCGACCCCGAACCGCTCAAGGAGCTCGACGAGTTCACGCTCGACCTGGTGCTCGCCGACCTGACGTCCATCGAGAGGCGCCTCGACGTGGTTGGCAAGGAGGCGCGCGCCGGCAAGAAGGACGCGCAGAGTGAGACGGACGTTCTCAGCGCGGCGAAGGCGCACCTCGACAACGGCAAACCGCTGCGCACGCTCGCGCTGGAAGAAGAGGATCGCAAGCTGCTCAGCTCGATATTTCCAGTCACGCTGAAGCCGGCTGTTTACGTTGCGAATGTCGCCGACGAGCTGCTCCCGTCTGGCGGCGATGGGGCGATGAAGGTGATCGGTGTGGCCAACGAGGAGGGAGCGCCGGCCATCGTCCTGTCCGCCCGGCTCGAGGCCGAGCTGACCGAGCTCGACCTCGCCGAGGAGAAAGAGATGCGCGCTGGCTACGGGATCGACGAGTCGGGCCTTGGCCGGATCGCGCGCGCCGTGTGGGAGGCGGGCGGCCTCATCACCTACTTCACCGCCGGCGAGCCTGAGGCGAGGGCGTGGCCGTGCGAGCGCGACTCACCGGCGCCGCAGGCGGCGGCGAAGATCCACACCGACTTTGAGAAACACTTCATCCGCGCCGAGGTCACGTCGGTCGACGAGCTCGTCGCGGCAGGCTCCATGGACGCGCTGCGCGCGGCCGGCAAGCTCCGCATCGAGGGGCGCGACTACAGGGTGCAGGACGGCGACGTGGTCTTCTTCCGAGTCGGGCGCTAGAACGTATTTCCGGTCGACTGGAGCATCTGCCACATCAGGGTCCCCAGCCAGACCAGGACGGCCGCAACCGCAATCAGGAGAAGGAATCGCACACTGCGCTTAACGGCGCGGGCGCATTATTCCGGTATGTCCCAGCTCCGGTTCAGCGACGCCCACGTGTGGG
>DASYXY010000080.1:0-2902 GCA_035934385.1 Candidatus Dormiibacterota bacterium | reverse complement strand
GCGACGTGGCCGAGCTGGCTGTAGCCCGAGCCCGGCCGGTAGACGGCGATTGCGCCGACCGTCGGCGTGAGCTCGGTGTGGAAACCCTGTGCAGAAGCGTTCTTGAGCCAGTCGCCGGCGTTGCCGTTCCAGGTGACGTGGCGGTTGTAGGCCGCCCACCAGGTGCACCAGCCGTACGGAAAGTGGTCGGGGTAGCCGCCGGGTGGCACCCAAGAGAAGAGCCGAATGGCCGGCGTGGGGTGGGGCGCGGTCGCGATAGTCGCGGCCGCGGAGCCCACCACAGCAGGGAAGGTGACGAGGAGGATGAGCCCGGCAAGCAGCATCTTCATGCGGCGACTCCTTTGCCCGCTATCAGGCGGGACTCCTCGTCAGTTGCGATCACCTGGAAGGGCACTCGCCTGCCCTGGGCGACCATCAGCGCTTCGCCGCGCTGAGCGTTCAGCAGCCAGGACTGCTCGGCGGGCGTCAGCCTGAAAAGTTCGGCGAGGCGCGGCATCGCCTGCGGCGCCTGCTTCATCAGGATCTGGAGAGCCGAGTTCGCGATCATCGCCTCGCCCTCGGGTCTGGCCAGCACGTCGCCGACGTCCTGGGTGATCAGGGTCAGTCCGGCTCGGCGCTTTCGCGCGGTCTTAGCGAGGCGGAACAGGAATGACGCGGTGTCCGGGTGGCGCATCAGCCACCAGGCCTCGTCAACCACGACGAGGGTTTGGCGCTCCGAGCTCGCGAGGCCTGACCAGATCCGGTCCAGGACCAGGAACATGGCGGCCACTCGTTCTTCGTCCGGCAGGCCAGCGAGGACGTATGCGGCGCTATCTCCGGCGGAAGGTGACTCCTGTCCAGAGAGGAGCCATCGACCTGCGCCGGTTATGAAGCGCCCCAGCCTCTGCGCAACATCTTCCAGGCCAGCCGTCGCCCGAAGGCGGGACTGGACATCGACCAGCCGCGGCGTGGTCAGTCCGTGGGGGGTGAGGCCCTCCGCAAAGCCCGCTCGTGCATAAGCGAGCGCAATCGCGTCC
The DNA here is from genome assembly GCA_035934385.1 of Candidatus Dormiibacterota bacterium. GTDB lineage: Bacteria > Chloroflexota > Dormibacteria > Dormibacterales > Dormibacteraceae > CF-118. Next base: position 1,886 of record DASYXY010000080.1, on the reverse strand, counting down.
TCGATCGCGCCGCGCTGTCGCGGCGTCACATGCCCAACGAGCAGGCTGATGAAAGTCGTGAGCGTCGCGATCCGTGCGTCGAGCGCGCCTGGAGAGGCATCGGTGACCGTGAACGGGTCGATGCCGGTTCGAGTTCCAGGTCGGACCTGAATGACGCTGCCGCCGAGAGCGGCCACGATGGAGGCGTACTCGCCTTCAGGGTCCACGACCAAGGCGCGAGTACCGCTGAGCACAGCGCGGATCAGCTCGGCTTTGACCAGGAAGGACTTGCCGGCACCACTGGTCGCGAAGACGACCGCGTTGTGGTTCTCGAGCGTGAACCGGTCGATGACCACGGCGCTGCGGGTCGCGGTGTTGACGCCATAGAGCAGCCCTGAACGAGCAGGCAGGTCGCTGCCGGTAAACGGAAAGGTTGCCGACAGCGCGCTCGTGGACAGCAGCCGCTGCAGCCTGACTTTGTCAACTCCAAGTGGCATCGAGGAGACCAGACCAGGGCGCATCTGGAGTAGCAGTCGGCGGGTGTGAATCAGTCGCATGCCGAGAAGTGCCTCGATACGGCCTGTGGCCGCCTCGAGCTCGTCAAGGCCTTCCGCCCAGACGGTGATGTAGAGCGCGACATCGAAGAGACGTTCCGAGCCGTCCGCGATCCTGTCCTGTAGCTCGATCGCGTCGTGGAGTGCCGCTCGCCGCCACGGATCGGGGCGGCCACCCCGCTCGTCGATGATTCGCAGCGTCGACGACAGTTCACCGACGCGACGCTCGAGGAACGACATGACAGCCGGCCCGCTGCTCGGCCAAATGTGCAGAGCAAGATCCAGGTCGCCGTCGAAGGCCTGGAGGTCACCGAGCCAACCCGGGTGCAGGCGAGACGGGTATCTGCTCACCGCGATTGCAATTGCGTGACGGCCGCTCACGGACAATGAGGTCGCGCCCTCCGTCAGCGCTGTCGGAGCCACCAGGTCGGAGAAGTCGATGAGGTCGTCATTGATGGCGGTCGGTTGCACCGACGCTGTGGGATCCATCGGACGGCGCAGCAACTCCGCCAGTGAGTGATCACTCAGACGTCTCGGTTCGAGGTCCAGCCGCCGAAGACACTCGGCCACCCATGAAACGCGCTGCTCGAGAAACTGTCTCGCATCCTTGGGCGGGCGGGACTTCGGGGCATCCCACGGAACGACTACGTAGAAGTGACGATCGAGGACCTTCCGCTCATCGGTGAGGCTATCTACGAGTGAGCGGTACGACTCGCGCAATGCACCGTTGTGGTCCGCGGGCGGTGGAAGTGCGGACGGATCGAGACGGCGCGTCCGCATGACGACCTGGACCGGATGTGTGAGTGAGTTGAGAAGTGAGGACCAGCCCGCGACGACTGCGCGCTGCTCGGGTTCACCCTTGATTCCGAATGCGAGGGTCTGGCATTCGAGGACTGCCCTCAGCGATCCCCCGCTGAGAATCAGAGTTTCGTCTTTGACGGACTGGACCGGGAGCAGCTCCGTGGTGCGCCTCGACCGCAGCCCAATCATCGCCAGCCTCCCGCGAGCAGCCGGCGCGGTCGCCTGGCGTACTGCACCCCGAGCGAGACCCAGTCGCGCAGCGTCCGGTCCCCGAATCGCATGACGCCGAGACCGAGGCCGACGACCACGAGGGGGACTGCGGCTCCGATCCGGATGTCGAGGTCGCCGGGGAGCAATTCGTATAACCACCATCCAGCTGCGGCGCCTGTGGCGACGCACATCAGATCGACTGCCCCGAGCCCCCAGGCGATCACGTCCTCGAGTTCCAGGTTCTGCGGCACCTTCACCGGTTCCACGTCAAGCCACCGCCGCGGCAGCCAACTTGGCTGTGGTGATCGCGGTCTGGACTACCGGGCTGCGGCTCAAGGGATG
>DASYXY010000077.1:0-2383 GCA_035934385.1 Candidatus Dormiibacterota bacterium | reverse complement strand
CGCCCCATACATCTCGCTCGGTTGGACAAGACGCGACCGGTTCTCGTGATGACGCGCGAAGTAGTTCGGCCCTACCTCAGCCGGGTGACTGTCGCTCCGATCACGACGACGGTCCGGGGCCTGTCGACAGAAGTGCCGGTTGGCCCGGAGAACGGGCTGGACCAACCAGGGGTGGTCAGCTGCGACAACCTCGCCACCGTGCCCACGTCGACAATCGGTCGCTTGATCGGTTATCTACTGCCTTCGCAGGAGCTTCGACTAGCCGAAGCAGTCCGGACCGCGTTCGACCTCGCCTGACGGCCTGGCGTCCCGCTCGTTGGGAGCCAGCTCTAGGAACAGCCGACAGTCACTCGCTCGCGGAGAAGAGGTTCCACGCTCCTGGGACCCCGCGCAGCTTGTGCACGCCTCGGTCGGTGAAGGCGATGCCGGAACCGGCGACTAGGTTGTCCTGTCCCCGAGATGTGCCGACGCATTTGAGTTAGCGCGTCCACATCTTCTCCTTGCCGAGAACCTGCTCTGGGGTTCGGCCGCGAGTGTAGCGGCCGGTGTGCGCGCGGTCCCGGTTGTAGTAGCGCAGGTAACGTTCGAGGTCGAGCCTCAGGCCGGTGTACTTGGGGATGAGATAGCGCGCGAACGCCGGCTTCCAGCACTCCTCGAGCACGGTCCGCTGCACTCGTTCCACGCACCCGTTGCTCTGTGGGCGGCCAGCGTGAATGAACACGTGCCGGGCGAGGAGGCGCTGCACCGCCTCCTCGAATTCGTGCGAGCGGAACTCGGAGCCGTTGTCACTCATGACGGCTTCGAGCTCCCAGCCCCGCGCCGCCAAGTCGTGGGCCACGCGATGAGCGAGCGCTGAGGTCCACCGCGCCGACGGATTGCGTGGCGTCACGTGAAGCTCCGCCCACGTGTACGCCGAGGCCACGTCGATCGCCGTGTACTGCCACACCGTGCCCTGCGTCCCCGCCAGGCGGCCGATGCAGAAGCAGTCCATCTGCACGATCTCGCCGGGGTGATCGACCTCGATGTGACGCTCCGGCTCGGGTTCGGGCCGCTCCAGCTCCGGCGGCGCCGCATACCCGGCCACCAAACCCAGGCGCCGGCTGCGGGTGTGGAGTCCATGGCGTCGCAGCACTCGCCAAACACCGTTCGGCGAGAGCTTGAAGCCACCCCACAACGGCCGCGCCAGTTCCGCGGCGATGCGTGCCGGTCCGAACCCTGGATGGCCGAGTGCGAAGGCGATCACCCGTTGCTCGACGAACACCGACGTCGCGTTCGGCATCCGCGGCTGGCGGCGTTCCCGCGGCCGCAGGATGTCCGGCCCGAAGCGGATCAGCTGGCGGCGCCAGGTGTAATACGTCGAGGGATGGATGCCCATTGCCCGACACGCGGCACGCACATTGCCGAGTTCAGAGGCGAGAGCGAAGGCGCGTAGACGAAAGCGGAACAGTGCATCATCGTGTGTCAAGGCGGCGCTCCTGACGTTGGTTGAGATCTCGGAAGGATGCGCCGCTTTCTCTTACCTGGGGGTCATCCCTCCAGGTGTCGGGAGATCTCGGGGATACAACACGTTAGTCGATCCGCACCGGTGCGGCTGTCACGCGGAAGTCGCGGGAGTGGCTTGTGGAGCTTTCGGTTAGAAGTTCTGCGACGTCTGGTTGACGCCGTGCACGACGCCGCCGTTGACGATGGCGTTGTGCGTCACCGTCAATCCGCCGGCCGCGAATACGAGCATGCCCAGCCACACGAGGCCGATCACCACACGGGTCGCGGGCGACACTGACGCCGGCTCGAGACCGCGCGCTGCGTTGCGGAAGCGCTGCACGGTGGTGATCGCGCCGATTACGAACAGGAGCAGCGCGAAGGGGTTGCCGAAGAGCAGGAAGAACCCGAGCATGATCACGAGCCCGACGACGTTCATCCAGCGGCTGATCGCGTTGGCGATGCGGCCGCCGTCGAGCGGGCTCATCGGGACGAGGTTGAACAGGTTGATGAAGCAGCCGAAGTACGCCAGCGCAAACAGGAACGCCTGCGTGGTCCCTGGATGCAACGTCGTCGCGAAGAGGTACAGCAGCACCGCAGCGAGCGTTCCGACGAGCGGCCCGCCGAGCGCGATGATCGCCTCCTGCTTCGCGTCGCGGACCGGGCCGCGGATCTGCGTGAAGGCGCCGAACGGACCTAGGAACACCGGGAGTGACATCGGCACGCCCTCGAGGTACGAGAACAACAGATGCCCCATCTCGTGCACGAGGATCAGCAGCACCACACCGAGCGCGAACCAGGGTCCGAAGAAGAGGAGATAGATGCCGAACGCGATGATCATCGAGATCACCGTCGGCCCTATCTTGGCGAACTTGAGTGCGACGATGCCGTACTTGAAGAACGC
>DASYXY010000068.1:0-117290 GCA_035934385.1 Candidatus Dormiibacterota bacterium | reverse complement strand
GCGCTGTTCTCCGTTTCGACCTTCGCCGCGGCTTTGCTCTCTTTGCCTTCAGGCCTGCTGATCGACCGCATCGGCGCGCGCACGCTGCTGTGGATCTCGCTCATCCTGTCGGCCGGCTCGCAGCTGGCGACGGCCACGACGGCCACCGTCTTCCCGCTTTTCGTGTGGCAGATCGTCGGCGGGTTGGGCGCAGGCGCCCAGCAGGCTTCGCTGTTCAGCTCGGTCACCGAGTCGGTGCCCGCCAACCGGCTCGGCCGCTCGATGGGCTGGCTGACGTTTTCGATGCAGGCCGGGTTCTTCCTCGGGCCCACAATCGCGGGGCTGATGGTGGCGGTCATTCCCAACCCGCGCACGGTGATCGCGATCACGACGGCGATGCTTCTGTTCGCGGTGCCCGGCGCCCTCGCGGCACCCACGACGCGGCAGACGCAGGGCCGCTTCGACCTCGTGACGCCGGTGCGGGCTCTCTTCGGCCAGCGAGCCTTTGCGCCGGTGGTGATCGGGCTCGTCTCGGCGACGCTCGTGTGGGGCACCGTCGGCGCGTTCCTGCCGATCTTCGGCCGGGAGGCGCTTGGGTTGCCCAGCGCGCAGGTGGGGTTCCTCCTCGCTCTGCAAGCGGTTGCGAACGGTGTGTCGCGCATCCCGGGCGGTCGCATCGTCGACTGGGCGCCGCACCGGTGGCCGATCGTCTTCACCGGGACGGTCGTGTGGGCGCTGGCGACGATCATCCTCGGTCACCTGCATGGATTCGTCGCTCCCGCCGTGCTGATGATCGTGGCCACGCCGTTCATGGCGACCGCCTTCGTCGCCGTCGGAGTCGTGTTCGGCAACCTCTCCGCGGCCTCCACAAGAGGAGTGACCATGGGCTTCTACGGGACCGTGCTGTTCCTGGCCTTGGCGACCGGCCCGATCGTGTTCGGTCCGATCATCCAGTCCAGCGGGTACGCCGCCGGGTTCACCGTGTGCGCGGTCGTTTCGATCGCGCTCGCGCTGGTGATGGCCGCGATGCACGCCGAGCCGCTGCGCCGGCGAGCGGAGGTGCAGCTGCCGCCGGCAACGCCCGGAACCTGAAGTACTGCTCGAGGATCCAGCGATGGCTCGGAAAAGCGAGCTCGGGCAGATCGCCTTCGGTAAAGAGATCGAGCTCGGACATCTCAGCGCCCGGCTCCAGCCGCGCTCCATCAACGAGCCGAGCCTCGTAGGCCAGGCCCACCATGCTCGAGGCCGTTCGCTTGGGAATGTGATAGACGCCGAGCAGCCGCGTGACCTCGACCTCCGCTCCGATCTCTTCGCGACACTCGCGGCGGGCAGCGTCGACAGGGTCCTCGTCGTGATTCACGAACCCGCCGGGCAGGCACCACAGCCCGAGCGCCGGCTCGATCGAACGCCGGCCCAGCACCAGCTTGCCGTCGTGAATCACAACCACAGAGGTCACCACCTTCGGATCGCGCCACAGCACGAAGTCATCGTTGGGACACGCTTCGAGCATGCGGCCCTCGATCTCGCGCGGAACCAGCACGGCGCCGCAGTTGACGCAGTAGTGCGTCAAGTCGTGAGCCTGCCCTCGATGCCCGTTCGTAACAGTTCAAGCGCGTCCGCCGACCGTTCGAATCGCAGGTCTGTGCCATCGATTGGGCGGCCGGCGAACGGATCCCCGTCGAACCGCGGGTAGAGGTGCAGGTGCAGATGCGGAATCGTGTTGCCGTGGATCTCATAGTTGATCTTCGGCGACCGCAACGTGACTTTGACGGCTCGAGCTACGGCCATGCATTCAGCCCACCATTCGCCCTGCTCGGCGAGCTCGAACGGCTCCACCACGTGCTGTCGAGCCACCAGGCACACGTATCCGGGAAGGCATGCACGGGCCGGCGCCGTCACCCAGTTGTGCCTCAGCTGTACAAGCAGGTCACTCGGCCGGCCCCCGAGGTTGTCGCAAATAACGCATGGCTGAGCCATGGCCCCAAGACTAGACGGAGGTCGGTGGCTACTCCCGGCGGGCGCCCACCCCGCGCATGTCCGCCGCCCGCACCGTGTTCCGACCTGCCTGCTTGGCCGCGTACAGCGCCTGGTCGGCCTTCTCGATGAGCGCGGTGAACTGCGACTCGTCGTCGCTGGTGGCGACTCCGATGCTGACGGTGAGCTTCAGGCCGCCTGGAAACGTCGCGGCTTCGACCTTTTCGCGGATGCGTTCCGCCAGCGTCATGGCCCCGGTCTCGCCAGTCTCGTTGAGGATGAGCCCGAACTCCTCGCCGCCGTAACGCGCCGCCACGTCCGATTCGCGTTTGGCCGCGTTGAGGATTTTCGCGAGCTCCGCGAGCACCGCGTCGCCGTGGAGGTGACCGTACGTGTCATTGATCTGCTTGAAGTGATCGATGTCCAGCATCAGGAACGCGAGGCCCCTGTGATTGCGTCGGGCGCGCTGCATCTCCTGCAGGAAGCGCTGGGCCATGTAGCGCCGGTTCGGGAGCTTGGTCAGCTCGTCGGTCAGCGCGTTCTCTTCCTGCGTCTGGTAAAGCTGCGCGTTTCGGATGGCCATGGCCGCCTCCGCGGCGACGCCCTGCAGCAGCTCGATCTGGTCTTCGCGAAGCTGGCGAGTCTGAAGCAGGTACAGCTCCATCGCGCCCATCAGCTGGGTCGCCCTCTGCACCGGCACGACCAGGACGAACTTCGGGTGGCCCCCGCCCTCGAGACCCGGCGCATCCTCGGCGTCAAGAGGGACGACCAGCGGTCGCTGGCTCGCGATGACCGACCGCAAAGGCTCCTCGTCGAGCTTCCGGCCCGCGCCGCGAGCGTTGTGGGTCAGGTTGTAGTCAGACTGGCGCCGCATCTCCGCCTTGGCCGGACTCACCAGGTACATGGCGCCCCCCACCGCGCCCATCAGCCGGCCCGACTGGGTGAGCGCAACGTGGAGGACGTCGCTGAGCGCCAGGGACGAGTTCACGGCCTGGGCCACCGCCATGAGCATGTCGGCCCGTTCCTTGGAGCCGCTCAGATCGGCCACCACCGCCTCGATCGCATGGGTCCGGCCGCGCAGGCGCAGGAAGAGCACCAGCACCACCACGAGGGCGACCAGAAGCAGCGCAGACAAACCGAACGCCGCCGTGGTCAGATCCACACTCTCTCCTTCGGGTAAAGCTGAGATAGGTTAACGCCCGAACCTGGGGACCTGATCTCAAGTACCGGGCGGCTATACTCGGTCGAACTGGAGCTCACCTCTTTCGACGACCTCCCCCTGGGCGGTGAATGGACCACCCGGCGCCGGACCATCTCCGATTCCGAGATAGCCCTCTTTTCGGCCGTTGCGGGCGATTTCTCCCCCCTGTCGGTCGACGCGTCCGCGGGATCGGCCCGGCACGCGCCTCCGTCGCTGGTGGTGGCCGTGGCGGCCGGCCTGGCCTCCATGGACATGCCCATCCCGCAGGTCGCGGCGTGGGAGTGGGCGAACTGGAAGTTTCCGAAGGCCGTACGGGCTGGAGACACCATCTACGCCCGCTGGACCCTCACCCAGAAGCGAGCGCCCGTGGGCGGGGCCAGGACGTCGATCGCGGTGTGGCGCGTGGACGTGCACACGGCGGACGGCGCGATTTGCGCCGAGGGTGAGGTTGGCGCGAGCGTGTTCCGGTCAGCGGCTGGAGCACCGGCCCGGCAGCCGGCTGACGCAGGCGCGGCCGCAGCGCCATCACGCCGGAGGCGCCGGCGCCCGCGCAGCGGTTCAGCCGAGCAACCCCAGCAGGCGGCCCCGGCACCGCAGCCGGTGGCCCAGGCCGAGCGACCCACGGGCACGCGCAGGCGGCGTCGCCGGCGCACCAGCAGCGGGCAGGGCAACGGCAACGGCGGGCTTGCGCTCCCGGAGCCGGCCGCCGCGCAAGCGGCACCGGCGTTGCCAGAGCCCGAGACGCGTACACAGCCCATCGTCGCCTCGCCGGCGAGCCGTGCCAATGCCAACCCGCTGTCGCGGGTGATGAAGAGGCTCCGCCGGAACTAGACCGGAGGCTCCATTGCCTCTATGTGCTCGATCACCCGGCGCGTCAGTTGGGTCGGGGTCGAGGCGCCGCTGGTCACGCCGACCTTCTTCGCGCCTCTGAACCACTCGACGTCGAGGTCTTCCATCCGGTCGACCAGGTAGGCCGGCTTCCCGCCGAGCTTCTTCACGACCTCGACCAGGCGCAAGGAGTTGGACGAGCGCGGGCTGCCGACGACGATCACGAGGTCGACCAGTTTCGCGGCTTCCACCGCCGCTTCCTGACGCTCCTGGGTGGCGCGGCAGATCTCGTTGTGCACCTCAGCATGCGGATACCGCGCCTTCACGCGACCGATCAGGTCCTCGGTGTCCCACACCGAGAGCGTGGTCTGGCATGTGACCGCGACGCGATCGCCCTCCAGCTCGAGCGCATCGATGTCGGCCGGGTCCTGCACGAGGTGAACCTTGCCCGGCGCCTCGCCCATCACGCCCTCCGGTTCCGGATGACCCTTGCGTCCGATGTAGACCACTTCATAACCGTTGCGCGCGAGATCGGCGACGAGCTCGTGCGTGCGCACGACGTCCGAGCATGTGGCGTCGACCGGCTTCAGCCCGAGCTCGACCGCCCGCTGCTTGACCTGCGGTGACACGCCGTGGGCGGTGAAGATGACCGTGCCGTCCTTGATGTGCTCGAGCCCGCGCAGCCGGTCCGGCTGGTCCACGAGCGCGATGCCTTGCTGCTGCAGGTCGTCGGTGGCGTGCGTGTTGTGCACGAGCATGCCGAGCATGTGCACGGGGCCTTCGGTCTCCTCGCGCACGCGCTTGGCGATTCGAAACGCATCCACCACGCCGTGGCAGTACCCGCGCGGCGTGATCTTGACGACTTCCACCGCGACTGAGTTTACGAACTAGACGCCGGCGAACAGATCGTCCTCGGGAAGCTCCATGCCCGGCTTGCCTCGCGCCAACTGGTAGTACTCCGTCCCGAACGCGACTTCGAAGATCTGGTCCTGCATCGTCGCGAACCACGAGTTCGGATCGTTCTGGCTGATGTGCGCCTTGAAAGCCTCGTGCTTGCGGGCGACGTAAGGGCTCACGTCCACGCGTGTCGTGACCAGCTCGTCCGGCGTTCCAGTGATCTGGATCGTCGACGCCTGCTGCTGTTGCCTCTGCTCCTCCGGCAGCTGCTCCATGAACGCCTCCATCAGCGAGCGCGGGATCGCCGGGTAGTAGAGTTTCTTCGGCGTCCAGCTTTCCGAGGCGCTGAGCATCTGGTCGAGGGCTGCGACGGTGACACGGTGGGCCTTGATGTGATCGGGGTGCCCATACTGCCCATCCTCGGCGTAGGTCACGACCACGTCGGGCCGTTCCTCGCGCAGGATCTTCACGAGCCTTCCCGCTGCTTCGTCGAGTGCAGCCTTGTGAAACGACGCCGGGTTCTCGTTGTCCGATGTGCCCACCATGCCGGAATCGCGGTACTCCAGGAACTCGCCCCGGTTGACCCTCAGGATCCGCGCGGCATTCTCGAGCTCTTTCTCGCGGATCTCGCCGAGGTGTGGTCGCGACGCCGCCTCGTCCATGTTGTAGATCTCGCCCACCTCGCCACGCGTTGCGGTGACGAGCACGACGCGATGGCCGTCCGCGCGCGCTTTCAGCATGACGCCGCCCGTCGAGATGGCCTCGTCGTCGGGATGCGCGTGCACGAGCAGGAGAGTCGCCACTTCTATCTGATCAATAGGTTTGCGAGCTGCTCGATTCCACCGTGGCCGGGCGGCGCGATGGTCCGCCCGCCCGCGGCCCTGACCAGCTCCTCGGGTGATCCCTCGACCGCGACGCCAAGTCCCGCCCACGCGACCATCGACGCGTCATTGCGGCCGTCACCGGCCGCGGAGGTCTCCGCCTGCGCGACCGCCATGCGGCCGGCGAGGAACTTCAGCGCCTCCGCCTTGTCGGCGTTGTAGTTCGTGAACTCCAGGTAATCCGGAGTCGACGTGGCGACGTTGAGCCTGCCCTTCCAGAGGGCGCGCGCCTCGGGCAGCCGCTTCTCCAGCTCCGCCGGTTCGGCGACGATCACCAGCTTCGGCGTGGTCGGCCCCATGGCCGCGTCGAGATCGGGCACCAGGTGCAGCGGCATGCCGGCGTGCTCGGAGTACCTGTGCGCTTCGGGCCTGTCCCGCTCGATGATCAGCTGGTCGTCGCGGTAAGCCTGCACGTGTAGGTCGCGCTCGCGGGCGTAGCGAATTACCTCCATCGCCACGTCACGCGGGATGCCGTGGTCGAGCAGCTTCTCGCCCTCCGGCGTTCGAACCTCGGCGCCCTGGTAGCAGATGATCGGCCCGTCGAGCTTCAGCTTCACGGCCCAGGGCAGCGCGCCGGGAAATGGCCGGCCGGTGGTCGCGATCACCGTGACCCCGCCTGCCTTGATGCGCTCGAGCGCGGCCACATCCCTCGGGTCGAGCTGTAGGCGCGCGTCGAGGATCGTGCCGTCGAGGTCGAGGGCCAGCAGCCGGTAACGAGCTATTGCCGCGCTTCCGGATTCAGCACGTTCGGCGGGCGCCCACCGCGCACCGCGGTGGCCATGTTGCGCGCGGCCATCGCCGACATCTCTGAGCGCGTGCGCGTGGTGGCGCTTGCGATGTGCGGCGCCAGCACCACGTTGTGCAGCGCGACAAGCCCGGGATGAACTGCCGGCTCGCGCTCATACACGTCGAGACCGGCGCCTGCGATGCGGTGGGTCTTGAGCGCCTCCACAAGCGCGGCCTCGTCGACCACCGGCCCGCGCGACGTGTTGACCAGGATCGCCGACGGCTTCATCTGGTTGAGCTGCGGCGTGCTGATGAGATGGTGCGTCTCCTTGGTGAGCGGCACGTGGATCGAGATGAAGTCCGACTCGGCCAGCAGCCTGGGCAGGTCTACCCGCGCGGCGCCCAGCTGCTGTTCCGCCTCAGGCTGCAGCGCCTGCTGGTCGGAGTAGAGCACCCGCATGTTGAAGCCCTTCGCACGCCGCGCCACCCCGCGCCCGATGCGGCCGATGCCGATGACGCCGAGCGTGGCGTCGTGGACGTCAGAGCCCAGCATCATGTCGATCTCCCAGCCCTTGAAGTTGCCCTGGCGCACGAAGGTGTCTCCCTGCACGACGCGCCGCGCGGTTGCCATCAGCAGCGCGAAGGCGAAGTCTGCGGTCGCTTCGTCAAGAACCCCGGGCGTGTTGGTGACCCACACGTGGTTGGCCGTAGCGGCCGGGACGTCGATGTTGTCGAAGCCGACCGCGACGTTGCTCACGCAGCGCAAGCCGGGCGTCGAAAGCACGACCGAACGTATCGGGTCCTTCAGCTGGCTGACAATACCGATGCATCCTTCGGCCGCCGCGCGGATGCTCTGCTCGTCGAGCGGCCTGGTGCTGGGGTAGGCGACCACTTCCGCAACCTCGGCGAGGAGGGCTGGACCTGGATCGAGAAAGTGATGCATGAGCAGGACGCGCGGCTTGGCCGATGTGCTCATGGGTTCAAACCCAGCTCCTGCGCGATCGGCTTGAGAGCATCGCGGACGTTCTCCACGTGCTCGTCGAAGGGTATACCGAGCGCCTCGGCGCCGGCGAGCAGCTCTTCACGGTGCACGCCGCGGGCGAAGGCCTTGTCCTTCATCTTCTTGCGCACAGTGCTCGGCTCCACCGAACTGAGTGACTTGTCCGGTTTCACGAGCGCGCAAGCGATGATGAATCCGCACATCTCGTCCACCGCGTTGAGCGTCTTGCGGATGTTCGTATCGCGAGGCACGCTCAAGTAGTCGGCGTGCGACGCGATGTCGTCGAGGATGTCTTCCGGCCAGCCTTTCTCGCGCAGCATCCCGATGCCGCGCATCGGATGCAGGTCCAGCGTGGGCCCGGTCTCGTAGTCCCAATCGTGGATGAGGCCGAGCACCGCCCAGCGCTCTTCGTCCTCGCCGTACTTGTGGGCGTAAAAGCGCATCGCGGCCTCGACGCTGCGCATGTGCCGGCGCAGCTGTTCGGACTGGGTCATCGAGGTCACGAGCTCCCAGGCCTCGTCCCGCGTCGGCGTGTGGGTGCTCACAGTCACATCTCCTTCAGGGCTTCGAGCAGACGCTCGTGCTGATCGCGCGTGCCGATGGTGATGCGAAGCGCGACGATCGGATCGAGATCGTACCTGCGCACGAGGATGCGGCGCTCGCGCAGCGCGTCCGCCACCGCGGCGCCGTGCTTGCCCGCCGGCGGCTTGACGAACAGGAAGTTCGCCGCCGACGGTCCCACTTCGTAGCCCTGTTCGCGCAGGCGATCGCCGAGCCACTCGCGTTCGGAAACGACGTGGTCGACGATCTTGCGATGGTGCTCGTCGTCCTCGATCGCAGCCACCGCCGCGGCGATGGCGATGCGGTCGACGTTGTACGAGTCTTTCACCGCCTCCAAGGATGCGATCAGGTCCGCGTTGCCCAGCGCGTAGCCGATTCGCATGCCCGCCAGCGCGTACGACTTCGAGAACGTCCTGAGCACGAGCATGTTCTGGTGGCGCGGGATCAGGTCGACGCACGACGCCGGCGCGAAATCGACGTAGGCCTCGTCCACGACCACGACTCCGCTCGACGCCTCGATCACCTTCTCGACCGCGACGGGTCCCGCCCACGAGCCGGTCGGTGAGTTCGGGTTGACGATGAACTTGAGGGGCGCCGGGTCGCCTGCAAAGTCGTCGGTCCAGACCCCTTCATGGCCTGTGGCATGCGGCGCGGGCACAGCCTCGTGGATCCGGCACAGGGGTTCGAGCAGCGGGTAGGTGGGCACCGGGTAGGCGACGCGATCTCCCGCGCCGGCGAACGCGCGGAAGCACATCTCGATGAGCTCGTCGCCGCCGTTGCCGAGCGCGACCTGATCAGGCTGCATGTGGTGATGCGCGGCGATGGCGCGTCGCGCCGGCGCGGCAGTCGGGCTCGGATACAGGCGCAGCTCGTCGCCGGCCGAGTCGCGGATCGCCTGCAGCACGCGAGGCGATGGCGGAAGCGGCGATTCGTTGGTGTTCAGCTTCACCCAACCTTCGCCGTCCGGCGGCTGCTCGCCGGGGACGTACGGGTGAAAGTCGCGGAGCGCTTTCTTTAGGAAGCTTTGCGACATTCGAGCAGAAAAGTCTCCAGGGCGAGGCGCGGGCTGACGTTCTGCTCCAAGTAGCCGAGCGTGTCATATGAGAGCTCCACCAGCCGGGCCCAACGACCCTGCTCCTTGCCGCTGGTCGACAGCATCCGGCGCCGAAGCTCCACCTGCCAGCTGGCGAGCGCGAAGACGGCCGGGTCCTCGACCTCGCCCTCACTCCGACGCCACGCCATCTGCGCCGCGTCTAGCTGCTCCGCCACCTCGAGCGGCACATCGGCCGGAGCCCCGAACACTTCCTCGAGGCGCCGGGTCCAGACGCGGTGAAGCTCGATGACGCCCTCGTCGTTCGCGACACGCATTGCCCAGCCGGGCCTCCCTCGCGCGAGCTCCGCGAGGAGGCGCGCCCGTTCGCGAGCGACGCCACTGCGGGTGAGCAGCTCCTCGATCTCCAGCGCCGGCACCGGGTGGAAGAACACGCGCCGGCAGCGCGAGACCACAGTCGGCAGCACGACGAACGGGTTGAGGCTGCCGGTCGTGAGGATGATCACGCGATGCGGGTGGGGTTCCTCGAGCGTCTTGAGCAGCACGCCCTGGTCCTGGTCGCGAAGCCTCCCGACGTTGGCGACAATCGCCACCCGTCGCGCGCCGATCGCGGGCTTGAGGTTGAGGAACGCCTGCAGGGACAGCTCGTGGAACTCCGGCGGCTTGTCGGGCAGCAGCCGGATCTCGTTGATCGAGAGCGGCTTGATCCGGTCGTCCTCCCAGTAGTCGGGGTTGCGGCGCAGCGGCGCCTCCGGCAGCAGGGCGGTCGCCATAGCCCGCGCGGCGGTGGACTTGCCGAGTCCGGCCTCGCCGACGAACAGGTACGCATGCGCCAGCCGGCCGCCGACGAGCTCGGCTCGCAGCTGGCCGAGAGCCTGCGCGTGCCCGACAACGCCCACGAAAGGGTCAGCCACATCCACAAGTATCGTTGAGCCCCGTGAACCTGGCCGGCAGGACCGTACTCGTCACCGGCGGCACCAGCGGCACCGGACTCGCGGTCGCGAAGGCCACGCATCGCCTGGGAGCCGAGGTGCTGCTTGGATCGCGCACAGCCGCGAGCTATGGCGAGGCCGCCGCGCACGTCGGCTCCGAACGAGTGCAGCCGTTTCTGGCCGACATGGGCGACCCAGAGTCGATCGATCGCGCCCTCGACGAGCTGGAGCGCTCCGGAACGCGACCCACCGACGTAGTGCACTGCGCCGCCGGCGGGCTCGAGCCGCTGCTTCGTCCGCTGCTTCGCGCGACGGCCGCGCTGCGCCGCACGGAGCCCGGACCCGAACGCGTGGCCGCCATCGCCCGCCACCGCGAGGAGTTGGACCGCCTCGTGCACGAGCACGCCGCCAGTGCATTCGCCGTTAACGACGAAGGCCCGCGCCGGCTGCTGTCGCGCCTCGCGCCGCTGCTGCCCGACGGCGCGCGCGTCATCGTATTTTCGAGCCTATGGTCGGAGGGCGTCCGGCGCGGCGACTGTCCGGCGTTCTACTGGTCGGTCGCCGAGAGCAAGACGCGATTCGAGGAGTGGCTAGATGCCAGTGCCCGCGAGTGGGGCTCGCGCGTGCGCGCCGCGGTGCTGATCGGTCACCTGATCTCCGACACGAGCATGGGCAAGCTCATCGACCGGAACATGGTGCAGTTCATGGCGCCGGAGGACGTACCACCTTTTCGCGCGGGCTACATCACGTCCGACCAGGCCGCCGAGGCGACCATCGACGCGCTGAGACGACCGATCGAGCCCGGCGCTCTGCACCGGTTCTACCTGGCCGGGTCGGCCACCCTGACGACGACGCTCGACACCACGCTCATGGCAGTCGTGGGGCGGATGCCGTTGTAGTCGCTGATCGCGTCGCGGCCTCGCGCTGGCGCTCGAGCCGCTGCGCGCGACCCTGGAGCCACACTTCGCGGATCCGCTGCAGCGCGGTGAAGTTCGTCAGCACCGCCAGCAAAAAGATGACGCCGTACAGAACCCAGCCGCCAAGGATCAGCCCGACGACCATCGCGACCACGCGCTCGGGCCTCGCGAAGATGCCGGTCTCGCATGTGAATCCCAGGCTCTGGGCGCGGGCCCGCACGTAGCTCACCAGGAACGAACCCGCCAGCGCCGCGACCGTGGCCACGATGAGCCATCGCTGCAGCGCGCCTCCTCCCGTGCTCGCGAAATAGGCCGCCAGACCGAGGTACATGGCGCCTTCCGAGTAGCGGTCCAGCGTCGAGTCGAGGAAGGCGCCGTATGGATAGGCGCTGCGGGTGGACCGCGCCAGCGCACCGTCCAGGATGTCGAACGTGCCGGCGAACGCCAGCACGACGCCGGCCCAGCGCAGCTCTCCAAACCCCGCGAGAGCCGCGGCGAGGAACGTGAAGAGCGTGCCCACCACCGTGATCTGGTTGGGCGTAACGGGCAGGCGGCCCAGCGCCGTGATCAATCGCTCGGCGTTGCGCCGCACCCAGGCTTCAAACCGCGTCGTGAACATTGCTCTCCACCAGGCCTCGCGCGGCGATGCGCGCGCCTTCGTAAACCTCGACGATCTGCGACGCGACGGACGACCATGAGTAACGCTGGGCCTTCTCGTGTCCTGCCGCCCCCATGCGCCGCCGCAGCTCGGGATCGCGCGCAAGGATGACCAGCGCCGCGCCCAGCTCGGCCCAACTCTTGGGGCGCACTGTGAGGCTGTCCTTCCCGGCTTCGAGGACGGACATGTAGCCCGGAACCTCGGTGGCGACGACGGGCAGTGCGCAGGCCATGGCTTCGAGCAGCACGATGCCGAAGCTCTCGCGGCCGGTCGCCGGCGCGCAGAAGATGTCGGCGCTGACGTAGTAGCGGGGCAGCACGAAGTCGGGCACGAAACCCGCCATCACCACGTCGGGCAGCCGGTGGCGCGAGATGAATGATTCAGCGCTGCCGCGAAGCGGTCCGTCACCAACGATGATCAGCCGCGCGTTGGTCACTCTGGTGCGCATGAACTCGTAAGCGCGCAGCAGGTCACCGAGACCCTTGCGCTTCTCGAGACGGCCGACGAAGAGGATGTTGAGCTTGTCGTCGCGCAGGTGCCGGATGGGCGACAACCCGGGCCGATACACCGACGTATCGATGCCGTTCGGGATGATGCGCAGCGGAAAGTCTGGGAAGTACCTGCTGAAGAAGGAGCGCGCCGGTTCGCTCACCGCCACGCCGCGGTGCAGCCTTTCGAGGTAGGGCCGCAGCAGCGGACGGCCGTAGTAGTAGCCCGCGTTCGAGCGCGAGAACGCGTGGAATGTGCCGACGTTGGCGGTCGGCGAGAGGCGCAGCATGGTCATCGGCAGCGCCGGCATGAGCGGTTCGTGAAAATGCAGCACGTCGAAGCGTTCGCGCTCGACGATCGACTGGACCTGGTTGGCGAGGTGAAAGCTCAGAGTGATGCGCGCCACCGAGTCGTTGACCGGAATTGCGATCGGTGTGCCGATACGGTGGAACGTCGTGCCGTCTGAGTCCGCGTCGGCTCGGCTCGACGGCGCAAAGATCTGGGACTGGTGGCCGAGGTTGCGCAGCGCCCTCGCCAGGTAGCGCACGTGGTCGGTGACGCCCCCTGGAGATGAGAAGTCGTACGGCGAGACGAGCCCAACCTTCATGAGCACACCCCCCTCTCCCACTTGTGGGAGAGGGTTGGGGTGAGGGCCGTCAAGTGGGCCGTCATGGCCCGCCCTCCCAGATCCGATGCGGGACGTGCCACTGCTCCGGATGGCGCCGGATGAACTCCTCGATCTGGCGCAGGAGCTGCTGCGTGACCCGCAGCTCGTCGGCCTGGTCGTCGCCGGTCCGCTCGGCGATGATCAGCGGCATTCCCTCCACCTTGTACGAATCGTCGGGCAGGCGGTAGACGCAAACAGGCAGAAGAGGAGTCCCCATCCGCAGGGCCAGCGTGGTGGGCCCGGTGGGTATGGGGGCAGGCCGGCCGAAGAACGGCATCACCCGACCGGTGCCGGTGATGTCGCGATCGATGGCCGTGATCACCAGCTCGTTGTCCTTGAGCGCTTGCGTCACCTTGCGCAGGCCCGCCAGATCGAGAGGCAGGACGCTGATGCCGAGGCGTGCTCGTGTCTCGCGGTACCACTCGAACAGCGCGCGCGGCTCCAATTCCTCGGCGAAGAACGTGACCGGCGCCAGGGTCGCCGACCAGATCGCCGCCGTCACCTCGTACGAGCCCATGTGGCACGAGACGACCATCACTCCCTTGCCGATCGCGCGCGCCTGCTCGAGATATTCCCAACCCTCGACGTGCATCAGCGGCCGCATCTCGGCGACCCGAGTGCGGGGCAGCATCATCAGGTCGGCGTACGCCTTGGCGTGGTTGCGAAAGTTGAGCCACGACAGCCTGCGGATCTCCGCGGGGCTCGCGTCCGGGCAGACGACCCTCAGGTTGTACTCGAGCCGCGGCCGGGCGAGCGGCGAGAACCACCAGGCCAGCCGGGCCCCGAACACCGCTAGCGCGTAGGCCCATGCCCGAGGCAGTCGCTCGACGATCGACTGCACGACTTTGAACCCGCGCCATCGCCATTCCTGCATCCCTCAGTTCTTGAATATTGGCCTGAACGCGTACCACTGGTCGGGCCGCGCCCGGATGTACGACTCGAAGCGCGTGATGATTCGCTGCATCAGCTGCTCCTTGGTCTCGCTCGGGCCGGACGGGGCCAGCGGCTCCAGGCTGAAGTGGTACCGGCTGCGACCCGTGGCGTAACCGTGCACCAGGACGATCGCCGCGCCGTTCTTGAGTGCGAAGGCAGCCGGTCCGGCCGGGACGACCGCCTGGCGGCCGAAGAAACTGACCGTCACCCCAGGACCCTGCTGGAGGTCGCACATCAACGCCACCACCTTGTTCTCGCGCAGCGACTCGTTGACCGCGCCCACGGCCGCCCTGCCCATCGGGATGATGCGCAGGAAGAACGCCTGGCGGCTGCGTACGACGGCGTCGTTGAGCGAGCCAGGAAAGCGCTCCGCGACGGTCACCACCGGGTAGCCGGCGACGCCGGCAAACCCCGCCGCCATGTCCCACGAGCCCATGTGAGGCAGGGCGAGGATCACGCCGCGACCTCGGCTGAGGCCCTCGTCGACGTGGTGCAGGCCGTCCGTCGTCACGCGCTCAAGAATTTCATCGCCCGTCAGTCCGCCCACGAGGACGAAGTCCATGAGGACGCGACCGTAGTTCTGGAAGGCCCGGCGCGCGACGCGCGCGACCTCCGGATCGGACGGCTCGCGATCGAGCACCGCGGCGTAGTTCTCGAGCGCAGCCCGCCTCTGGGCGCGGCTGAGCCAGAACCACGCGGCGCCGCCCGGGGTCGAGGCCGCGTATCGCAGCCCTTCCGGTGTGGCCCGCAGCAGGCGCGCGCCCGCGAGGTAACTAGCGGCGAGCAGCTGTGGCCGCCGGCTTGCTCCTGACGGTGCGGCGGACGCGGCCGTTCTCGGCGGCCTTACCACCATCGATGAACTCCTCCACGAGGCCTCGCGCCTCGGCGTCGCTGTACTGCACCGGGGGTGACTTCATGAAGTACGAGCTCGGGCCTTCGAGCGCGCCGCCGATGCCGCGGTCCAACGCGAGCTTGCAGCAGCGCACGGCGTCGATGACGATGCCCGCCGAGTTGGGCGAGTCGTGCACCTCGAGCTTGAGCTCGACGTTGAGCGGCACGTCGCCGAAGCTGCGGCCCTCGAGCCGGATGAACGCCCACTTGCGGTCGTGCAGCCAGGGCACGTAGTCGGAGGGTCCGATGTGCACGTTGTCCTTGCCGATGTCGTAGTCGAGCTGCGACGTGACTGAGCGTGTCTTGCTGATCTTCTTGGACATCAGGCGGTCGCGCTCGAGCATGTTGAGGAAATCGGTGTTGCCGCCGAAGTTCAACTGGTATGTGCGCTCGAGCTTCACGCCGCGCTCGCGGAAGAGCCGCGTCAGGACGCGATGCACGATCGTGGCGCCCACCTGCGACTTGATGTCGTCGCCGATGATGGGCAGCTTCTTCTCCTCGAAGCGCTGCTGCCAGTAAGCCTCGCGCGCGATGAAGACGGGGATGCAGTTCACGACCGCGACGCCGGCCTGCAGAGCCTGCTCCATGTACCACTTGGTCGCCTCCTCGGATCCGACCGGGAGATAGCTGACCAGCACGTCCGCCTGCGACTTCTTCAAGATGCCGACGACATCGGACGTCGGGCCGGGCGCCTTCTCGACGAGGTCGGCCACGTACTTGCCAATGCCGTCGTGCGTCATGCCTCGCTCGACCTTCACGCCGAGCTTGGGCACGTCGCTGAACTTCACAGTGTTGTTCGGCGTTGTGAAGATCGCCTCGGACAGGTCCTTGCCGACCTTGTTCTTGTCGATGTCGAACGCTGCGACGAACTCGATGTCGCTGACGTGATAGCCGCCGAGGTTCACGTGCATGAGGCCCGGAACGAAGTCCTTCGGCGACGCATTGCGGTAGTAGTGCACGCCCTGCACGAAAGACGACGCACAGTTTCCTACCCCGACGATCGCTACTCGGACTTTGCCGTTCCGATGGCCGTTCTTGTGGCCGTTCTTCATACCCCAACCTCCTTGCGGGCTTTCATCTGCTGTTTGTTTCCAATGAGATCGTCCAGGCGCGCTCGTTCGCGCGCGATGTTGTCGATGTCGAGGGAGCAGTACACCTGCCGGCCTTCACGACGCGTCCTGACCACGCCACCCACGCGGAGCATGCGCAGGTGCCACGAGATTCGGGGCTGGCTCATGTGCAGGTGAGCGGCGAGGTCGTTGACGTTCTCTTCACCTACCGCGCCGAGCCGCTCGAGGATGCGCAGACGGGTCGGGTTCGCGAAACCCAGGAAATGATCGGTCAGCTCGTGGCGCTCGTCGCGCTGCCCCAGCGGAAACATAAAGCTTGCTTTATGGGATTGTACATAAAGAGTTCGTTATGTGTTGGGCGACGTATGGGCACTACCCGCTTGCGACGGTGATCGGGACGATGACCTGACCGGTAGTGCATCTCGCCGGCCCGCATGGGCTCGAATCGGTCAGGACGACACCCAGAGTGCCCGTCCAGCCGCTTGTGAACCACGGTGGAGTGTTCGCGCTTCCGATCCAGGTGACGGTTATGGTCACATTGCCCCCACCTGCCGTGGCCTTGACAGAAAAGGGCGGAGGAGGCATGGGACCTGGTGGCTGGCATGAACACGCATACGTCGCGATCTTGATGCTCGCCGAGACGGCGCCGCCCGGGGTTCCGCCTGCATAGGCGAAGGTCGCGCTGCATCCGTTGAACGGGCAGCTCATCTGGCCGCCGGGGAACCTGATGTGTGCCCACACGTAAAAGGTGGGCGCCACACTCGCGGTGGCGCCGAGGGCGTCGGTGACCGTGACGTTGAATTGCCAGAACTGAGCAACCGCTGGAAATGAGCCCGCCAACGAAAGACCATTCAGGGTCATACCGCCGGGAATGTTGCCGCTGGCGGAGTAATGGAACGGCCCAACACCACCCGATTGCTGGCCAAACGCACCGCATACGTTCACGCAACCCTGTTCCACACGGCACGCCTGCTGACAGGCCGGCAGCAGCGATGCCGCGAGGTGGGCGGCGATCGTGATGGTGGCACCCTGGGTCGTGTACTGGTTTGTCGCGTCTGAAGCCCTGACTGTGAAGGCGAAGCTCCCCGGTGCTGTGGGCACTCCGCTGACGCCGCCGTCAGAACCGAGCGTCAAACCCGCGGGCAGCGCGCCCGAGTCGAGCGACCACATGTAAGGAGTTGGGCCGCCGCTCGCCGTAAGGCTCGCCGTGTATGCGATGCCGACCTCGCCCCCGGGCATCGGGATGCCGGTTATCGATGCGGGTACAGAAGCCTGCGTTGGACTCGGCGGGGGCGTCGGACTCGGCGTCGGCAGAACAATGTTCTTGTTCGCTTGAGGAGCCGTGGATATACACGTGAAGCCGCAGAGAAGCACGAAGGTCGCAAGTGCAACGGCCCGCGAGACTCCTTTGATTCGTCTGATAGCGACCGCTCCCGTTAACCGCCCAGGACCGTGATGGTGATCGGGGCGGGAGTGGACGAGCAGTTCACCGGACCCGCGCCACAGGGGCTGCTATCGGTCAGTACTACTGTGAGCACCCAACCGGTGTATCCCGATATCGTGCCAGTCCAACCCGGAGACGGAACGCTCACCGTCACGATCCCACCCGGGGCCGACACACTGGGTTGGGCCGATACTGTGGGTTGGGCCGGGTTGCAAGGGGTGGGAGTTTTGCAGCCGCTCGGCGGCACCCATCCCGCCGGCGGGTTCCAGCCGGTGACGGTGGCGGTCACATTCCCCACCCCACCGAAGTAGTTGAACGTCGCTGTGCATCCAGGGAAGAAGCACGGCGAGTTCGCGTTCACGGGAATCGTTCCGCCCTGGAAGAAGATGTGGTCGTAAACGTCGAAGGTGGAGACCACGCTGGCCTTGGCTCCGAGCGCGTCGGTGATTGAGACCGTAAACGTGTAAGGACACGGATTGCTGCAGTCGGCCCCAGCGAATATGCCTCCGAGAGCCTGACCCAGCGAGGTACCCGCCGGCAAGAACCCCTGGGCCAGTTGGTAGCTGAATGGCGTCACTCCGCCTGCGACGTCCGTATACCCGCCACAGAACGTGTTGCATCCCACCTCGACGTTGCAGAGCTTCGTGCAGAGGCCGCTGGCCGTGAGGTACGGAACGACCGTGACTGAACGGGCGACACCAGCGGCCTGACCCGCGGAATCCTGGAGCAGGACCACGAAGTTGAAGCCGCCCGCGGCCGTGGGCGTCCCACTGATCGCCCCTGTGTTCGCGTTGATCGTTAGACCGGCCGGCAGCGCGCCTCCGCCAATCGACCATTTGTAAGGCGGCGTGCCGCCCGACCCGCCGAGAGTAATGGGGGCGTAGGCGATTCCGACCTCCCCCACGTGCAAAGCGAAGTTGAGGATGATCAGCTTGCTCGGCGGCGTCACAGGCGCTGCGCAGCACGAGGTCGGCGCTGAAGTCGGAGTGGATGCTGGAGTCTCAGGCGCGGGCGCGGCTGGGATTGACTGGGTCGTCGGAGTGGGTGTCGGGGTTGTCTGGGCGGTCTGGCTGGTACTGCCAGGCCCGAAAGTGCACGCCGCAGCAAAAAGCGTGGCCGCAGTGAAGAACCCGAGGCCCCTCCCCAATCCCCTCATTTTTCGGTGAGCGGAGTGTAGTGGAGGCCGGACCAAATTCCATCGGTCCGATGCAGAATTTGCGCCAATGCCTCCGAATCTCCGCAGCTTCATTGTGCGCGGGGTCCGCGTTGCCATCGCGCTCACTGCGATGGCGGCCGCGCTGAGCCCGGCAGCCGGACAGGCGTTCACGCTCATCCAGCCGGTAACGAAGCTTTACGTGAACCCGACGGCGGGCTACACGACCTCGCTTGTCCAGGTTCGAGGAACGCAGACCATTGGCGGAACGTGTACCGGAATACCCCTCACCTTCACCTTTCTGTTCGACTCGGCGGCGCTCTGGAGCAGGAATGTCAGCGGCTGCATAAGCAAGGCGTGGGACAGCGGGTGGAGCCCTTACCAGAAGCCGCCTGTGCCGCCGACGGTCGGCAAGCACGTCATCAGCCTGACCGTCACGAACCCAGCCAATGGTGCGAAGGCGGGGACTGCATCGTACTCATACTCGATATACGCGGCGCCAGCCTCACCCCGGGCGCAGCCAACGCCGACTCCCACGCCGACGCCGGACTGCAGCGCGATTCCAGTGCCAGCCGGGTGCCCGTCGCCGACCGCCAAGGCGTGCCCGGCGGCGATGCTCCCACCGGGAGGCACTGGCGGGTGGGCCGACAACCTGATCGCTGCGTTGATGGTCGGCGCGGCTCTCCCGATCGCCGGCCTGGCGCTTTTTGGGCCGCAGACACTGCTCGCCGAGGCCCGCCGCCGGCGTAGGTTCCTGACTTTGTTCGGACTATCGGCGCTGGCGGTGCTGGCGCTGAACTGCACCTTCCCGACGGGCAGCACCTCTCAACCGCCGCCTGGTGTAGCGGCCGCCCCGTCCCCGTCGACGACCCCGAGCAGCTGCTCGGCCTGACCTAGGCTCGGCGGACCAGCTCCAGGAACTCGGCCCGCGTGCGGGCGTCGCGCCGGAACGTTCCGAGCATGCACGAAGTGATCAACTGGCCACCCGTCTTCTGCACACCGCGCATCTCCATGCACAGGTGGCGCGCCTCGACCACCACACCGACACCGCGCGGCTCGACAGCCCCGTTGAGGGCCTCGGCGACCTCCTTGGTCATCCGCTCCTGCAGCTGCAGTCGGTGGGCGAAAGCCTCGACCACGCGCGGGATCTTACTCAGACCGACGACCTTGCCCCTGGGCAGATAGCCCACGTGGCAAGCACCGAAGAACGGCAGCATGTGGTGCTCGCACAGGCTGTAGAAGGGGATGTCCCGCACGAGCACCATCTCGTCGTAGTCCTGCTCGAACACCGCGCCGGCGAAGATCTGCGCCAAGTCGGTCTGGTAGCCGTCGGTGAGCTCTCGCAGCGCGCGCGTCACGCGCGCAGGGGTGGCCCGCAGCCCGTCGCGTGACGGGTCCTCGCCGAGCTCCGCGAGCAGCCTCTCGACCAGCGCCGGCATTGCGTCGATGGGCCGGACCTTGGCCATGGCCGTAACTCAAACACAATTGCTTTGTGGACGCGATCGCGGCCGCCCAGACCCTCAGCGAGATCGGCTACCTGCTCCGCCAGGATCCGAAAGAGGTCTATCGCGCCAGGGCGTTTTCGGCCGCGTCGTGGTCCATCGCCCTCGAGCGACCGGACGTCGAAGCCCTGAACCGGGAAGACAAGCTCACGACCATCCCCGGAGTCGGGGCCGGCATCGCGAGGGTCCTGTCCGACCTGATCGCGACGGGAGCGAGCCGCTACCTCGATCGGCTCCGCACCGATTCCGGGCAGCCGGCACGCGATTACGAGACAGAGATCGACCTGACGAAGTACCAGGGCGACCTTCACTCGCACACGACCTGGAGCGACGGCCGCGCCACCATGCTCGAGATGGCCGAGGGCGCCAAAGCCCTCGGCTACCGCTACCTCGGCATCACTGACCACTCGCCGCGGATCAAGGTCGTCAACGGCCTTGACGCCGTGCGCCTGCTCGCCCAGTCGCAGGAGATGGCTGACGTTCAGAAGAAGGTGCCGGGCCTGACCCTGCTGCAGGGCATCGAGGTCGACATCCTGGAAGACGGCGCGCTGGACCTTCCCGACCCGGTGCTGGAGATCCTGGACGTCGTCATCGCCTCGCCGCACGTGAAGCTGCGCCAGGACCCCGCGTCGATGACCGAGCGCATGCTCCGGGCGGTTTCGAATCGATACGTGGACTGGATCGGGCACCCGACTGGCCGGCGGCCAGGCTCGCGCGAAGGCGCCACCTACGACTTCGAGCTCGTGTTCAGAGAGGCGGCGAAGAATGGCGTCGCCCTCGAGATCGACTGCGACCCAGCTCGCATGGACCTGTCGCCGGAGATGGCACGCCTGGCTTTCGAGTGCGGCTGCGACTTCGCGCTCAGCGGCGACGCCCACGCTCCGAACGAGCTCGCCTACGTCCCGATGGCTGCCTGGATGGCGAGCCGAGCGGGCATTCCCATGAGCCGGATCCTCAACTTCAACCTTGACAAGCGCTTCAAAGTGACATCAAATTGATATCACATGGCGCGGGCGACGACGATCCGCTTCACGGACGAGGTGTACCAGCGGCTCGACCAGGCGTCGTCACGGACGGGGATGCCTGTGAACTCGATCGTGGTGGCCGCGTGCCTGGAGTGGATGCAGCGGCACACGTCTGAGCAGGGCTGGCAGCCGGTGGGGCCGATGAGCATGGGGCTGCCAGCTGCGCCCCGCTGGGCGACCATCCGGCGGGCCCTCCGCCAGACGGGCCAGGGTCCGGTCTTGTATCCGTTCGAAAGATTCAGCGGGCAAGCGAAGAAGCTGCTCATGCATGCGCAGGAAGAGGCGGAAAAGGAGAGCAGGTCGTACATCGGTACCGAGAACCTGCTCCTGGCGTGCTTCGCGGAGCAAGAGTTTCAGTCGCGCAAGATCCTCGACGCGATCGGCATCGATGAGGCGAGCGCCCGCACGAGCGTGGACACGGCGGGCGAGGGCGCCAGACCGAGGTGGACTCGGCAATTCATTCCCACGGCGCGCCTCAAGAGGATCATCGAGATGGCGTTCAACATCTGCAGCTCGATGGCCCAGCCCCGGGTCAGCACCGGCCATATCCTCCTGGCGCTCTGCGAAGAAGGCGAAGGCATCGGGGCGCACGTTCTGAGAGACCTCGGCGCAACGCCCGAGCGCATAAGGCAGGAGCTGGAGCGCGCCGATCTCGAGAGCTGACTCCGGCTAGCATCGGGGTCGCATGACCAAGCTCGGGATCATGATCGAGGGGCAGGAGGGCCTCAGCTGGGAGCGGTGGCGCGCCATCTGCACCGACGTCGAGCGCCTCGGCTTCGACTCCCTGCGGCGCAGCGAGCACCTCATCTCACTGATGGGTCCAGACACGAGCCATCGCGACTGCATCGACTGCTGGACCTCGCTCGCGTTGGCTGCAGAGTGGACTTCGACGATCCAGTTCGGCCCGATGGTGAGCCCGTTGACGTTTC
Organism: Candidatus Dormiibacterota bacterium; assembly: GCA_035934385.1. GTDB lineage: Bacteria > Chloroflexota > Dormibacteria > Dormibacterales > Dormibacteraceae > CF-118. The sequence goes on along the minus strand of DASYXY010000068.1, from coordinate 95,582 downwards.
ACATGCCGGCGGTACTGGCGAGGCAGGCGGCCGCGGTCGACTTGCTGAGCGGCGGCCGTTTGATCTTCGGCATCGGCGCGGGATGGAACGAGAACGAGCACCAGGTTCTCGAGGTGCCGTTCCTCACTACCAAAGAGCGCATGGATCGCCTCGAAGACGGCGTCCGCATCATCAAAAAGACATGGCAGGTCTCGAGCCCCAAGCCTGCTCGCGGGGGCACGATCCCGATCCTGATGGGCGGCGTCGGCGAGAAGAGGGCCCTGCCACTGGTGGCGCGCGAGGCCGCGGAGTGGAACTACACGCGCCTCGACCATGACGAGTACAGGCTCAAGCGCCAGGTCATCGCCGAGTCCTGCCGCGACATCGGCCGCGACCCGTCGACGATCCGCTATTCGGTGATGGCGAACTACATCGTCGGACGCGATCGCGACGACCTCCGCCACCGCGCCGTGCAGATGGCCGAGGTCCTACCGCGGCTCAGGCGAGACTCGCCCGACGAGATCCTTGATGTCGCGCGCAAGAGCGCGTTTGTCGGCACCCCGGCCGAGCTTGTCGAACAGATCCGCAGCTACGCCGCCCTCGGCGTCGACCTTTTCATGCTGCAGCACTTCCTGTTGGACGATCGCGACGCGCTCGAGCTGCTGTCCGAGGAGGTAATGCCGGCGATCGCCTGACTTATCGAGGTCAGACCAGCTGACCTGTCGCGATCATCTCGTGCTTTCGCTCCTGGCGGTTCGTCACGCTCCGAATCACAAGGATGCAAAACAGCGCGGCGGCCGTGAAGCTCACCAGGCCGAGGTTCGATACAACCTGGCCGCCCGCCCTACGCCCGATGAGAGCGCAGCCCACCCCGATCAGCCACGACAGCCACCACGCCGCCACCAGCCCCGGCATGCGGCCGGCCCGGAGCGACCGAAGCTCTACATGGAGGGCGGACGCATCTGCGCCACGCCACGCGTCGAGCACGCTCCACATCGGCTGCACGAGAAAGCCGCCAGGAATGAAGCAAAATGTCACCGCCTTGCCGGCCGTCCATACGGAGTCGGACGTTCCGAGGGCTGGCATGTTCCCGACAGTTCGATGCAGCCACATGCAAAAGACCACGACGCTGCCGACCGACGCGCCATAGAACGTCCACACCGCAACGGTGTCCACCACAACAGCCGCTGGGTTGTTCAGCGCGGAGAAAATTCCAGCAAGCCCGCCGATGGTGAACAGGAAGTTCCCCGCGATATAGGCGGCCAGCAAGCCTGAGGCCAGTCGTGCCCGCGCGTCTGCAGACCGGTACGGCACGACATCACCGGCTGCCTTCGAAATGCCAGCCGCCCGCTCCACTGGCCGACTGTAAGGTATGGGCGTGGATTTCGAGCTCAGCCCGTCCGAGAGGGAGTTCCGCGACGAGGTGCGGTCGTGGCTCGCCGCAAACAAGCCGCGCGACGAGGCTCCTGCCGACGAGAGCCAGCGGGCGTTCATCGACCGCCGGCGCGCTTGGCAGAAGAAGATGTTCGAGGCGGGCTACGTGGGCATCACGTGGCCCAAGGAGTACGGCGGCCGCGGCGCCGGCTTCATGGAGCAGCTCATCTTCAACGACGAGATGATCCTGGCCAAGGCGCCCGATCCCATCAACGTGATCGGCCTGGGCATGGGCGGCCCGGTGGTTATCGCGCACGGCACCGAGGAGCAGAAGAAGCGATACCTGGCGCCGCTGCTCTCAGCCGAGGAGATCTGGTGCCAGGGCTTCAGCGAGCCGAACGCGGGCAGCGACCTGTCGGGCTTGCAGACCCGCGCCGAGGACAAGGGCGCCCACTACCTCGTCAACGGCCAGAAGGTGTGGACGACGCTGGCGCACGTCGCGAAGTGGTGCATGCTCGTCACCCGCGAGCGCAAGGAGGCCAACCCGCGCGACGGCCTTACGTACCTGCTGGTCGACATGGAAAGCCCCGGCGTCGAGGTGAGACCTCTCGTGCAGATCACCGGCGACGCCGAGTTCAACGAGATCTTCTTCAAGGACGTTGAGGTCCCGAAGTCGCAGGTCCTCGGCCAGGCAGGCAACGGCTGGGCGGTCGCGATGACCACGCTGCTGCACGAGCGAGGCACGCTCGGCATGTCGCTGGCGACTCGCGCTCAGATCACCGCCGCCGACCTCGCCGAGCACGCCCGCAAGATCGGGCGGAGCTCCGACCCGCTGATTCGGCAGCGCATCGCGCAGTTCACGATCGAGGCGCGAGCGCTGCAGCTCAACGGTTACCGCGCCGTGACCGCAATGAAACGAAACGGAATCCCCGGCCCTGAGGGCTCGATCCTCAAGCTCATGTGGTCGGAGCTGAACCAGCGTATGACCGAATCGGCCGTCGACATGGCGGGCCCGGCCGGGCAGGTCGACGAAGGCGACGGGTGGAAGTACCTGTTCCTGCGTTCGCGAGCGAACACCATCGAGGCGGGAACCTCAGAGGTGCTGCGCAACATCCTGGCCGAGAGGGTGCTGGGGCTGCCAAGGAGCCGCTAGCCCTCCCCCTAGAGGGGGAGGGGAAGCTTTCGCGCGGCTGAATAGTTTAAGATTAGGAAACTATGCCCCAATCGTCAGTCGACGACGCCCTCCTGGGCTATCGGCGATTTCACCGCGCGCTCATGACCTCGACCGCTCGCAAGTGGCGCGACCTCGACATCTCCATGCAGCAGGTGCGCGCCATGTATGTGCTGCGCGACGAGGGTGAGGTCGCCATCGGCCGCCTGGCAGAGGTGTTTGGCTTCGGCATGCCCGCCGCCAGCCTGCTCGCGGACCGCCTCGTCCGCGCCGGCTACGCCGAACGGCGTGACGACGCTGTCGACCGCCGCCGCGTGCTGATCCGCCTGAGCCGCGCCGGCGACCGGCTGATGACAGAGCTCATGGAGGGCAGCCAGGCGCACATGCGCCGCTGGATGTCGTCGCTGTCGCCCGACGAGCTCGAGACGGTGGCGCGCGCGTGGAACCTCATGGCGAGCGCGGCCGGCGAACGGGAGAGGGTGACGGTATGACAGCCGTAGCTACTCAGACTGCAACCCGGAGCGGCGTCGACCGCGGCGTCATGGCCGTGTTCGCCGGACTCATGCTCGGCTCGCTGATCGCGTCGCTGAACATGACGCTGGTTGCTCCCGCGCTGCCGACCATAGTGGCCGAGCTCGGCGGGCTCGCTGACTACACGTGGATCCCCATCTCGGCGATGCTCGCGTCCACCGTCGTCGTCCCGATCGCGGGCAAGCTGTCCGACGTCTACGGGCGCAAGCCCCTCTACATGACCGGCGTCATCGTTTTCGCAGTCGGATCGCTGCTGTCCGGTTTGGCGCCGAACTTCTGGTTTCTCGTGTTCGCGAGGTTCGTGCAGGGCGCGGGCATGGGCTTCCTGATGCCGCTGTCGCAAGCGATCATCGGGGACATCATCTCGCCGCGGGAGCGCGGCAAGTACCAGGGCATGATGGGCGCTTCGTTCGGCCTGGCCTCCATCGTCGGGCCCGCAGCGGGCGGATTCATCACCCAGTACTACTCCTGGCGCTGGCTCTTCTTCGTGAACCTCCCCTTTGCCCTGCTGACCCTGCTCGTGGTCGCCTACTTCATGCACGTGCCCAACGAGAAGCGCAAGCACCGCATCGATGTGATGGGCAGCGTCACCCTCTCGCTCGGCGTATCGGCAGTGCTGCTCGCCACGGTTTGGGGCGGCTCGCAGTACGCGTGGAGCTCGTGGCAGATCATCGGCCTGTACACCGCGGGTGCGGCGCTGCTGATCGCATTCATCTGGTTCGAGACGCGGGCGGAGGAGCCCGTACTCCCGCTGCACCTGTGGAAGAGCAGCATCTTCACGTACTCGAACATCGCGAGCATCGGGGTCGCGATGGCGATGTTCGGCTCGATCTTCTTCCTGCCGGTCTTCGTGCAGGGCGTGCTCAACAACAACGTGACCAACTCGGGCGCGATCCTGGTGCCGATGCTCGTGGCGATGATCGTGACCAGCATCGGCAGCGGTCAGGTCATCTCCCGGACAGGCCGCTACAAGCTCGCGCTGATCATCGGGATGGTGCTGATGATCGCCGGCTACGTGCTGCTGGCGCAGCTCGACATCAGCTCCACGAACCAGCAGGTCATCGTGGCCATGATCGTGATCGGGCTCGGACTCGGCACGACCATGCAGACGTACACGCTGGTCGTTCAGAACTCGGTCAGCAGGCAGGACATGGCGGTGGCGACCTCGGCGACCCAGCTCTCCCGATCGATTGGGGCGGCCGTTGGCCTGGCCGTGCTCGGCAGCATTCTCAGCTCAGGCATGACCGCGGCGCTGCCCAAGTACCTGCCCGCCGGCGCCGCCAAGCATCTCAACCTGTCAGGCACGTCCAGCGCAGGCGCGATCTTCGACCCCACCCAGCTTGGGCACCTGCCAGGTCCGATCGCGCTCGCCATCCGGCACGGCCTGTCCGACGCCATGCACCCTGTCTTCACCGCCGGGATTCCGATCTTGCTGGTGGCGCTGATCGCGACCCTGCTCATCCATGAGGTGCCCCTCCGCCAAACGGCGCACGTGGTGGCCGGCCGCCGGCAGTCGGCTGCCGAGGGAGCGTTCTCAGACTCGGTCTAGCGTTCTCGCGCGCACATGGCCAGAATTGCTGGCCGTGGATCACGAGCTGGAGCGCCACGTCGTCGCCGAGCGCGCCTTCTGGGCGGCTGCAGGCCTGGCGGTCATCGGCGGCATCGGGCCGCTGATCGCAGGCGCCGGACACACCAACAGGCTGCAGGGGATCGTCGTTCCGTTTCTGGCGGCAGCGGGTGCGAACGCTGCACTGGCACTCCTTTACCGACGTGGCCGCTCGTTCACCGCGCTGGTGTACTTCATCGGCGGGCTGGCCATCGCCTACGGGCTTTTGCTCGTGCTCGCGATCCCGCTGCGCCTTGCCGTCGAGGGTTCGTGCCCGCCGGCGCCGCAGCGATGCAACGCTGGGCTCGAGCTGCAGCTCAGCTCCACCGAGACGCTGGGGCTTTCGATCGCTGTGATCTTCGGGACGGCCGCCCTGCTGACCGGATTCTTCGGGCTGCTGGCGCTGTACCGGCACAGGCCTGGCGCGACTCGAGGCGGTCCGTCGGTCTGGCCGTCGCAAGAGCCCGCCCGATGGAGGAAGCCGGCGACCGCCGAATCCCAGCCAGAAGAGCCGAAACCCGAGGAGCCGAAAGCCGAGGAACCTACGGAGACAGAAGAGGCCGAGCCGCCGACTGGCTCAAATCCGCCGCCCGACTAAACTCTCGGCGGAGTGGATTTTGCGTTTTCCGAAGAGCAGGAGATGCTGCGCCGCTCAGCGCGCGATTTCCTCGCCAAGGAATGCTCGTCGAAGGTCGTGCGCCGGCTCATGGAGGCCGACGACTCGTACGACCCGGCGCTCTGGAAGAAAATCGCGGACCTCGGATGGACCGCGCTCGGCATCCCGGAGGCGTATGGCGGAGTCGGCACCTTCCTCGACCTGATCGTCGTGCTGGAGGAGGCTGGGCGCGCGCTGCTGCCTGGGCCGTTCTTCGCGACAATGGGCCTAGCCGTACCGGCTCTCATCGAGGCGGGCACGGAGGCACAGAAGAAGGAAGCGCTCGGCGCCATCGCTGCGGGCGAGGCGCGCGCGACGCTCGCATTCACCGAGCCTTCAGGACGCTGGGACGCGTCCGGTGTCTCCCTCGAGGCGAAGCCCGTCGGCGGGGGCTGGAAGCTCGACGGGGTGAAGCTGTTCGTGCCCGACGCCGAGCACGCCGACTACATGGTGGTCGCGGCGCGCACGCGAGCTGAGGGCGAGGACGGGGTCAGCCTTTTCCTGATCAAAGGCCGGCCGCATGGCATGACAGTCAATCCGCTGAAGACTCTCGACATGACGCGTCGCTGGTCGGAGGTTCGGTTCGAAGGGGTGCGACTCGAAGGCGATTCGTTGATGGGCGCGCCGCACACCGCGTGGCCGCGCCTCAAGCGAGCGCTCGAGTGGGGCACCGCGGCCCTGTGCGCGGAGATGGTGGGCGGCGCCCAGAAGGTGCTCGAGACGTCGACCGACTACGCCAAGACGCGACACCAGTTCGGCAAGCCCATCGGCATCTACCAGGCCGTCTCGCACAAGCTGGCGGACATGCTTGTCCTGTCAGAAAGTGGCCGATCGGCCACGTATTACGCGGCCTGGACGGTCGAGGCGGACGCGCCAGATCGGTCGCTTGCGGGCTCCATGGCGAAGGCATATGTGTCGGACGCGTATCGGAAGATCGCGGGCGACGGGATCCAGGTACACGGAGGCATCGGCTTCACGTGGGAGCACGACATGCACCTGTACTTCAAGCGAGCGAAGGCGTCAGAGGTGACTCTGGGCGACGCGACGTATCACCGCGAGCTGGTAGCGCAAGCGCTGGATCTCTGAGGCTGTGCGGGCGGGGATCACCGCCGCTTTTGTGGGGCTGGCACTCTGCGGCTGCGGGACCAGCGGCAACATCGCTCCCGGCAGTGCCGCGCCGCTGTCCCTGAGGGTTGGCGAAACAGCCGGGTACACCCTCTACACGCACTGCGGCGTGCTCTACGTCACGATCAACGCCACGACTTATTACGCGGATCCGCCTCTCTCTGATGGAAGCGGCAATCCACCCGCAGGCTGGGGAAATCCTTACGACGAGGGCCAGATCACCCTCACGACCGCCACAACCGCGAACTTCACCGATGCTGCCGGTCACAAAGCTCACTTCACCTCGACGCCGCCGGGGCCGACACCGACCGTCCAGCTATGCGATTGAACCCGTCCCCTTGGCTCGAGGGCGGAGTAGTCTTCCGAGCATGAAGTCCGCCCGGTCCTCGACACCGTGGCTTAGGGCCGCGATCGCTACCGCGCTGGTGTTGTTCGCTTTGGCGATCGCCTGGATCGTTTTCCTGGGCCCTGCCGCCCTGATTCTGCTGTCGCCGCGCTAGAGAGAGGCGTCTAGCCTGCCGCCAGCAGCCTGAAGACCACCAGCCCGAACAGCGCACAGGCAGGGATCACGAGGCTGCGGTACAGCGCCCAGTAGGAGGCCCACGCGTCGCGCAGGCGGTCGAGGCGCCGCCCAGACCCGAACACCAGCGACCAGTAGATCGGCAGCGCCGCGCCCGTGTTGAGCGCCAGCGCCAGCAGCGCGAAGCCGGTCGCTCCGACGAGCCAGCCCTCGAGAGGTGCGCTGCCGCCGAAGCCGAACTGGATTCCCCATAGCGCCGACGCAGTCATCACGCCCAGGACCGCCGGCAGGCCAAGCAGGAAAAACGCAGCGAAGCTCACGACCATGAGCAGGAGCATCAGGGCGAGCGTTCCGACCACGCCCGCAAGACCCGCCGCCGCGACCGTGACGCCGCTGGTAGAGCTCGTTGAGCTTGCGGCCGGTTGGTACGTGACCTGAGACGGATCATGCTGCGCGACGCCGGCCGAACCTGCGACCTCCGACCAGGAGTGCAGGCCCGCGTTCGATGTCACCGCTGCCGCAACACCGGCCGGCACTATCGCAAGGAGGACACCTGCGGCGAGGGCAGCTGCGTTGCGCCTGATGACACCGGTCGCCAACCAGACGCGCTTTCGGCGTGTGCGGCCGACGCCGGTCTCCATCAAGCGTTCGCGGTCGAACGTCACGCCGCAGAGGACAGTGAGCGCGACGCAAGCGACGATCGGGAGCAGCAGCGACGCGGTCGCGAACGGCGACCTGAACACGAACAGCGCGAGCGGCAGGTCGGCCACGGCCGCCGATACCGGAGAGAGAAGGAACGACCAAGCGCCGCCGGACGCGCCTTCCCGCGGAAACAGCATGAACCCGAGCATCCGCCCCATCGCGGCCCAGTACGAGGTGACCGCGGCCACGAATGCGAACACCGGCAGCAGGTCCCACGGCGCGCTCTCGCCGAAAAAGGTCAGCATGGCCAGCCCGGCCGCCATCCAGAGGGTGACCCAGACGGTGCTTACCACCGCACCTGGAAGCACCTCGAGCCAAATCAGGGAAGGATCGTCGACAGGTGTGTACAGCAGGACCTCGAGCGATTGCTGGGCCTTCTCCCACCAGATGCCGATCGAGCTCTTGATCGATTCGAGCAGCGCGAACGACATGAAGAACAGCGGCAGCAAGAGCCCGGCCTGCAGCGCTTGCCCGCCGGCGAACCGCGCCGCCACCTGTCCCGCCTGCCCCGGCAGCTGGCCAAACAGCGACGTGCCCCCGACCAGCAGCAGCACGAACGCGTTGAGATACATCACCCAGCTGAGGTCGCCGCGGCGCCACCACGAGCTGACATAAAAAGGAAGGGCGTGGCGCAGCATGCGGCCTTGCTTGGCGATCGAGCCGAACATCTCTCGCGCGGGGATGCCACTGACGACCCCCACCCTGCCCTGCGCGCCAGGCGCGGTCAGGACGCGTTTCTCGCGTTCAATTTGTGCCCCCGCCGCCGGCGGGGGAGGAGAATCCTGCTCTTCCATGGCGGACAGGTAGACCGATTCGAGGCTGATCTGCTCTTCCTCGAGCTCGTGAAAAGGCGCTTCGCGCGTTGAGAGCTCTCGCTGCAGCGCGGCGGCGAGCTCGCCACGAGCCGCTACCGGGGTGTCCCACGGGATCACGTAGCTGAGCCGCTTGCCCTCGAGGTTGAAATCGAGCGTGTGCGTGCGCAGCCATGCACGCAGCGATTCCTCATCCCGAGGCTCGTTCGTCAGCGCGGCGACGAACTTCCGTCCCTGGCCCGATTCGGCGCGCAGCTCGTCGAGCGCGCCGGACTTGACGATGCGGCCGCGTTTCATGATCGCGATGCGGTCCGCCATCAGCTCGGCCTCGCCTAGTACGTGGGTCGTCACGATCAGCGCCGCGCCGCGCGCGCGTTGCTCGCCGAGGTAGCGGCGCATGTCGGCGGCCGCTACGGGATCGAGACCCGCGGTGGGTTCGTCACAGAAGATCCAGTCGGGCTCGTGGAGCGTGGCCCGGATCAGCGCGACCTTCTGCGCCATTCCGCGCGAATAGGCGGCGAGCACGGTGTCGGTGCGATCGGCCAGCTCGAAACGCTCGAGCAGCCCGGCGATTCGTTGCTTGCGCACGTCGGCGGGGACTCCGTAGAGAAACCCGAAGTGGTCCAGATACTCGGGCGCGGTGTTGCGGCCGTAAAGCCGCGCCTGGTCGGGGACCACACCTAGCCGCGAGCGCACTTCGTCCAACTTTTCGGGCAGGCGCAGGCCGTCGAGCGCGATGGTGCCGGCGTCGGGGCGGAGGATCCCGCCGAGGCATCGCAGGGTCGTCGACTTGCCCGCTCCGTTCTGGCCGAGCAGCACCAGGATCTCGCCCTGCTCCACCGCCAGGTCCACGCCGTCCACGGCGCGAACGTCGGCGAAGCTCTTACGAAGTCCCTCGACCTGGATCATCTGGAGGAGCTACCGGCTTAGATCTTTTCGAAAGAATCCACTGGAACGACGAAAACAGTAGCGCCGCCGACCTGAACCTCCACCGGGTAAGGCATGAAGATGTCACCCGGCTCCGTCGCGGGCGGCATCGGCGTCAGGTAGCGGCTCCGTTCGCGGCAGTTCTCGCGGATCACCTCCACCGCATCGTTCACGCGCGTGTCCTCGACGCCGATGAGGAACGTCACGTTGCCCTGCTGCAGGAAGCCGCCGCTCGAAGTCATCCGCGTTGATGCGAACCCGGCGCCGGTCAGTGCCTCCGAGGTTCGCTCCGCGTCCTCGCCCTGGACAACGGCGATCACGAGCTTCAATTCGCCGCGCTGCCGGCGAGGGCGCGGTCGACCCGCTCCATCACCGAGGCGTGTACCCGCGCCTGCGTGTCGGTGCCGTCCACGACGGTGTAGCGCCGCGGCTCTGCCTTCGCGAGGCGCGCGTATTCATCCGCCACTCGCTGGTGGAACTCGACCGACTCACGCTCGACTCGATCGGGGTGCTTGCCGGCGAGGAGCATCCGCATGTGGCCGACTTCCACCGGGACCGATACGAGGAACGTGAGATCCGGCTTCGGAAATGAGGGCGGCCAGTAAACCGACAGGCCGCGGCCACCGCCCTGGTACGCGAGCGTCGAGTCGTGATAACGGTCGGCGATGACGATCCTTCCTCCGTTGAGCACAGGTTCTATGACCTCGTGCACGAGCTGCGCTCGCGCGGCCATGAACAGGTACATCTCGGCTTCACGGTCGATGGCCATGCCGCCGAAAAGGAGCACGTCGCGCATGCGCTCGCCGAGCTCGGTCCCGCCCGGTTCGCGAACGATCACCGGCTGCCAGGTCCCCAGCGCCTGGCCGAGCAGCTCGACCTGCGTCGTCTTGCCTGAGCCCTCGACACCCTCGAACGTGATGAAGAGGCCTTTGGCCATCGCGTCGCGAGCGCTTACGACTGCGGCTCTTCGGGAGCCAGGGTGATGCGCAGCCTGCGCTGTGGCTCTTTGCCGGTGCTGCGCGCGGAAAGCTCGTTCTCAGCGACGAGCTGGTGCTGGAGCCGGCGCAGGTAAGCGTTCTGTGGCGAGATCTCGACCGGCCGCAGCGTCGTCTTGACCGTCCTGATCGCCTCCGCGGCTTCGGCCAGGGCGCGGGTCGTGGCCTCGTCCTGGCGGTCGACACCGTAAATGCGCACAAGCGCGTCACGCACTTGCGCGGCCGAGTTGCTCTTGAGGATGTGGATCGGAAGGCCACGGCTCTCCGCCTGGCGCAGGCTGTCGGGCCGGCGGCGGTAGTGATTCTTCAGGGTCAGCACCGCGCCCGCGCCGTCGAGGTTGCCTAGCACGCGCACCGGCAGGTCGAGATCGCGGATCGACTGTTCGACGTGGTGCCTGCTCACGCCGTAGGGGAAGATGCCGAGGGGCCGCGGCGGCGCCGCGGGTGCGGGAACCGGGGCCTCCGGCGTCAGCACCGTCGGAGCATCGACGTTCGAGATGACGCGCCCTTCGCGTGTGCGCACGCGGATCTTCGGGTTGAGCATCGGTCCGCGCAGCGCGGTGTCAACGACGTCGGTGAGCGGCATGTGGATGGCGACGCGATCGCGGTCCTGGATCTCGATCAGCACATCGAAGGTGGGCGGCGCCTTGCGCTCCAGCACCGACTTCTGGGTGCCGCGCCGGCGCGCCTCCTCGTCGGAGAGAGTGACGCTCTGGATGCCGCCGAGCAGGTCGTTGAGCGTGGGGTTGACCAGCAGGTTCTCGATGGTCTGCCCGTGGGCGGTGGCGATGAGCTGAACTCCCCGCTCGGCGATCGTGCGCGCCGCCGCAGCCTCGAGCTCGGTGCCGATCTCGTCGATGACGATGACCTCGGGCATGTGGTTCTCGACCGCCTCGATCATCACGGCGTGCTGCAGCATCGGCGTGCGCACCTGCATCCGGCGCGCGCGGCCGATCCCCGGATGAGGGATGTCGCCGTCGCCGCCGATCTCGTTGGAGGTGTCGACGATGACGACGCGCTTGCGCAGCTCGTCCGCGAGCAGGCGCGCGCATTCGCGCAGCATCGTGGTCTTGCCGATGCCTGGCCTGCCGAGCAGGAGAATGCTCTGGCCGCTGACCACGATGTCGCGGATGATCTCGCCCGTGCCTGTGACCGCGCGACCCACGCGCATGGTGAGGCCGGTGATCCGGCCCGACCGGTTGCGGATCGCGGAGACGCGATGGAGCGTGCGCTCGATGCCCGCCCTGTTGTCGTCGCCGAACTGACCGACGTTGTTGGCGACGTGCTCGAGGTCCGATGCCGAAACGGGGCGGTCGGCAAGCAGCACTTCGCGCCCGGGTACGCGAGCCTCCGGCTCGCGGCCGAGGTCGAGAACGATCTCGAGCAGCTCGGTCGGGTCGGTGCGCTCGTGCAGGGCGCGCGCGAGGTCGGCGGGCAGCGCGCGGGCGAGTAGCTCGACCTCCTCGTCCCACTGCCCGCGGGTGCGGCCTCTTGCTGCCGGAAGCGGAGTTGGATCTGACGACGCGCTCATCCGAACGACGGGACCAGTCCTTTCTCCTGCACAGGGACTCGGAGCGCAAGTTCCTTGACCAGGAGGAGCTGCGTCAGAAGGACGCTGAACCCACGCCCGCGGAGGGCGTCGATCATGTGCGAATCATAGTGGCGGAGGCTCGACCAGACCGGCGCCGCCGCCTCGCCCAGCAGCTTCAAGCCGAGATCGGCAAGCTCATCAGGCAGCGGGGGCTCGGGCAGCGCCAGAAAGCTGAGCGTGTGTGGCTGGGCGCCTGAGCTGCGATCGGCGCGCGCCCAGCCGACGAGCTCGACCCGATCCACGACCAGGTCCTCGTTCTTGGAACCGCCCGCACCGAGGCGCCCTGTCCACTCGCCGTGCAGCGCGCGCCAGTCGGAATACGTCGGGGCTTCGAGCTGGGAGACATGCTGCGGCGTCACCTTCCGATAGAGCTGGTAGAGCCGACGCGTGTCACCACGCCTCAAGGATCGGGCGCCCTCCGGTGCCGGTGTGATTCCCCTTCGCGCGCGCTCCGCGAAAAGGATCTGCTCGGTGGCGTACTGCCGGAAGCCGCGCAGCCTGAACACCGGGAGAAGCGAGTCGCGATCGGGAAGGCGCACGAAGAGCCTGTGCGCGCCACGCTGCAACGCCTGGTTGCTCAGGTGCTCAACGAGAGCTGCAGCGACGTCCTCGGACTCGCGCGAGTCGACAACCTGCAGGTTCAAGACCTGCATCACCTTCGCGCTCCTGAGGTCCAGGCCGACGGGCTTGCCGGACGCCTGGATGAATCCCACGACCTTGCCGGCCTCTTCGGCGACGTATATGAGCGATTCCTGCGCGAGTGGAAGGAGCGCGGAGAGCGTGGAGCTCAGCAAGGTCCACAGGCGCGCGGCCGGAGCGGGCGCCTCCTTGAGGTTCGAATCGGCGGAGCGATGGAGCTCCTCGATTCGCGACAGATCGAGCAGGCCGGCTGCACGGATCCTCACGCCGTCACCTGTGAGGCGAGGCGGACGAACTCCTTGTGCAGGCGCCGGTCGCGCGACAGCTCGGGGTGGAAGCACAGCGCGGTGATGTTGCCCTGGCGCACCGCCACGGGGCGGCCTTCGTAGGTCGCGATCACCTTCGTGGCGCCGACCGACTCGACGAGCGGCGCGCGGATGAAGACGCCCGGAAACTCGCCGTCAGGCAATCCTTCGATGTCGAGGCTCGCCTCGAAGCTGTCGACCTGGCGGCCGTAGCCGTTGCGGCGGACGCCGATGTCGAGCAGCCCGAGGCCGCGCTGGCCGTGCATCGCGTCCGTGATGTCTTTGGCCAGCACGATCATGCCCGCACACGTCGCGAGCACCGGCAGGCCTGTTTCGATCGCCCTCCGAAGCGGCTCGAGCAGGCCAACGCGCTCCATGAGCATCGTCATGGTCGTGCTTTCGCCGCCTGGCATGACGAGGCCGTCCAGTCCATCGAGGTCTTCCACCGTGCGCACGAGCCGCGTGCGCGCGCCGGATTCCTCCAGCGCACGGACATGCTCAGCGAATGCACCCTGCATCGCGAGAACCCCGATCAGAGGTTTTCTGGAAGAACTACCAGCCCCTGGCAGCGAGCAGCTCGTCCTTCGGGATGGCGGGGATTTCGAGGCCGCGCATCGCCTCTCCCAACCCGGTCGAGACCTCAGCGAGCACCGCGGGCTTGTCGAAGTAGGTCGTGGCGGCGACGATCGCCTTCGCTCGGGCCAGCGGGTCGGCGGACTTGAAGATGCCCGAGCCGACAAAAACGCCGTCCACGCCAAGCTGCATCATCAGCGCCGCGTCCGCCGGCGTCGCGATGCCGCCGGCTGCGAAGTTGACCACGGGCAGGCGGCCCAGCCTCTTGCATTCCTGCAGCACCTCGACCGGCGCGCCGATCTGCTTGGCCTCGTGCACGAGCTCGGCCTTGTTCATGCCGCGCAGCTTGCGGATGCCGGCGTTGACGGCGCGCGCGTGGCGCACCGCCTCGACCACGTTGCCAGTGCCCGCCTCGCCCTTGGTCCGGATCATCGCCGCGCCTTCGGCTATGCGCCGCGTGGCCTCACCGAGATCCCGGCAGCCGCAGACGAACGGCACCTTGAACTGGTGCTTGTCGATGTGGTTCTCCTCGTCGGCCGGTGTCAGCACTTCGGACTCGTCGACGTAGTCGACGCCCAGCGCCTCGAGGATCTGGGCCTCGACGAAATGCCCGATGCGGCACTTCGCCATGACCGGAATCGTGACCGCCTCCATGATCGATTTGATCAGGGTCGGGTCGGACATGCGGGCGACGCCGCCCTCCTTGCGGATGTCCGCGGGCACGCGCTCGAGCGCCATCACCGCGCACGCACCCGCCTCCTGGGCGATGCGCGCGTGCTCGGGCGTGACGACGTCCATGATCACCCCGCCCTTGAGCATCTGGGCAAGGCCCGACTTGACCTTGAACGTGCCCTTGGACGCGGGGTGTCCGTTGCCTCCGTTGCTGCGTTGCGCCACGGTCGAAATTCTACGCGGGGGTCAGTTATGGCCTGGACGCACTAAATTGGTCGCGGGAGCGTTAAACCGATCGAGATGCTGGCGACAGCCATGCTTCACGCCTGCGGCAACGGACTCACGTCGGCCACGACGGGCGGAACGGCCGGCTCGGCGGGCATTCCGATCGTCTTGGGGATCGGTGCGCTGGCCGCAATCCTCATCGCGACAGCGGTCCTGACCGTAGGAATCCTGATCGTGGTCGGGGTGGCCATGGTGGCCAAGCCCCGCACACCGGCGGCTGTAGCCATTCCCATAGGCGCCACCATCTCGCCAGACGGGTACTACTGGTGGGACGGCGCCGCGTGGCGCCCGGTCGGAAGGAGCTAGAGCCGCTCCAGGACCTGGGTTCGCTTCGAGGCGAACTCGTCGTCAGACAGCAGGCCGTCGCGGTGAAGCCGCGCCAGCATGTCCATCTCCTCGAGCACGTCTAGCAGCGGCGCCATGGTGCGACGAGCGAGGTAGGCCTCGGACGCCGTGCCGGCGTCCTCGCCCCTCGCGTCGAACTCGCGAATGAAGAACAGCGCCTTGACCGCGGAGAACGGGATTCCGAGCTTGCGCACGGGGCTGTCTGCATGCTCGGCGTGCAGGTTCAGGACCACGCCGTAGCGATGGCGCTCCAGGGTGCCGTCCAGGTGGCCGCGAAGCACCTCGCCGTCGAGGAACCTGATCGCCACCTTGCGGGTGGGCGTCTCGGCCGCCAGGTCGCGATCGATCGGCATCTCGACCCATTTCACCGCCGTCATCGGGATCCAGGCGGTCTCGTTGTTGTCGAGGCCGGCGGCGTCGTCCACCTCGACCAGGAAGTCAGGCTCGTCGAAGTCGAGATCGCGGGCTGAGCCCTCGAGCGTCTCGTCGTCGAAGAACCGGACGATCACGTTGGCCATTTTTCTCCTTCCCTTATAACCCTCATTTTGCCGCCGCCCTGCGAATCGGCCTCTTTCCGATCTTGCGGGTGCATATGGCGCACACCGCCACGTGCCTGCGGACGGCCTCCGCCTGGTGGCGTCGGAGCTTGCCCGCCACGTACGGCGCCAGCAGCGGCACTACCTCCTCGTGGGTGAGATCGCCGGCCGCTTCGAGGGCCACGAACTCCTCCTTGAAGCGCAGCCGGGCCCGGTAGAGCAGCGTCTCCACCGCGCTGTCGGACATCTTGAGGATGCGCGCGATCCTGCGGTAGCTGAGCCCCTGGAGCTCCCGGAGCGTCAGCACCAGGCGGTACTTCTCGGGGAGCCGCTGGGAGACGGTCCAGATCTGCCGGCGGAGCTCGTTCGACTCCTGGACCTGGATCGGGTCGAAGCTGCGGGAGGTCGAAGGCAGTCCCTCGAGCACGCCTCCGTCGTCCTCGTTGGTTGCGTCCTCGACCCGCAGGTCGCGCTGGCGCCGCCGCAGCTCGTCGAAGCACAGGTTCCGGGCGACCGTGTGCACCCAGCCGCCAAAGTTGAAGTCGTCGTCGACGCGATCGAGCATGCGCAGGGCCTTCAGAAACGTCTCCTGGGAGATGTCCTCGGCCAGCAGCGCGTCACCGAGCTTGCGGCGAACCAGGCGGTAGATCGAGCCTACGTACCGCCGATGGAGCTCCTCGAAGGCGTGGACGTCGCCGGCGCGGTAAGCGCGGACGAGCGCCACGTCGGGTGGCTCGCCGCCCGCGACCCGGGCGGTCGAGTCAGGATCGTCGATTACCACTTGTGCTCCGCCACAGCCCTGGCGGTGGCGCGGGTCAGCGCCTGGTCGGCGTTCTGCATCAGTCCGGCAAGATTCTGGCGGTCGGGACCCCCTCCCGGCTCCACTTCAGAGTCCAGGGTCGCCACCTCTCGTATTCCGAGGGCGTCCAGCGAATCCCAGCCCGGGCCTCTCGTGCCGGCCAGGAACAGCACCGGAACGGCGGCCGCCTGCGACCGCCGCGCCACCTCCCCAGGCGCCTTGCCGAAGGCGGTCTGGGCGTCGATCCGCCCTTCCCCAGTGATCACGAGATCCGCACCTTTCAACGCTTGATCGAAGCCTGCGGTTTGCACGACCAGGGGCGCTCCGCGCACGAGCGTGGCGTCCAGGAACGCGATCAGGCCCGCCCCGGCGCCACCGGCGGCGCCTGCCCCGGGCACGTCGGCCACGCGCTTGCCAAGGTCGCGCTCGACCACCGCCGCAAAGTTGGCGAGCGCGCGATCGAGCAGCTCCACGGTCGGCTCGTCGGCGCCTTTCTGGGGGCCGTATACATGGCTGGCGCCCTGCGGCCCGAGAAGCGGGTTGGTCACGTCGCAGGCGACCAGCATCTGGATCGCCCTCCAGCCAGGATCGACGCGCGCGCCGTCGATGCTGCGCAGCCGCATCAGGGCGGCCCCGCCACGTGGAAGGTCGATGCCTTCCTCGTCGAGGAGGCGATAGCCGATGGCCTGGGCCATCCCTGCGCCGGCGTCGTTGGTCGCCGAGCCGCCGATGCCTGCAACAACCTTCGTCGCGCCCGCCGACCTTGCGGCGTCGAGGAGCTGGCCGAACCCATAGGTCGAGGCGTCGCGCGGATTGGGACGCGTTTCGTCGATCAGGTCGAAGCCGCTGGAGGTCGCCAGCTCGATCACAGCCGTCTTTCCCGCGTCGATCAGGCCGTACGACGCGTGGACAGGGTCGCCCAGCGGTCCCTCGACGTCGACCCATCGGAACGTTCCGTGATGAGCGGTGACGAGCGCCTCGGCGGTGCCGTCCCCGCCGTCAGCCACGGGAATCTCCACGATCTCCGCGTCGGGGAGCGCCTGGCGCACACCGCGCCCGATGGAGCGCGCGGCTTGCGTCGCGGAAAGGCTGCCTTTGAACGCGTTGGGCGCGACGACGATCTTCATCGGGCGACGCGGCTAGTAGACCGGAATTGTCCAGTCCTTGTGCTTCGGCGACTCGCCGCGGACGGCGCCGAAGTAGATGCTCTGCAGCTCCTGGGTAAACTCGCCGACGCGGCCGCTGCCCACGAGCCTTCGATCCACCTCGACCACGGGCGATATCTGTGCGCCCGTGCCGCACAGTAGCAGCTCCTCGCACGTGTAGAGCTCGGTGCGGTCGATGCTGCGCTCGATCACGGTCTTGCCAAGCTCTTCACGGATCATGCCCATGATCAACTCGCGCGTCACACCTTCGAGGATGTCGTCCGTGACCGGCGGTGTCACGAAGACGCCGTCCTTGTACATGAAGAGGTTCTCGGCCGAGCCCTCGGATACGTGGCCGTCGATGGTCAGCACGATCGCTTCGTCGTAGCCGGCCTCGACCGCTTCGGTCTTGGCGAGCGCCGACTGGGCGTACGCACCCGTCACCTTGGCGCGCGCGGGAAGCGCCTCGTCGGGCACGCGCCGCCAGCTGCTCACCATGCAGCGGATGCCGGCCTCGATCTCCACGTAGTTGCCGAACGGGATCGCATAGATGAAGAAGCCTTGCCTGAGGTTGTGGAAACGCACGCCGATTTCCTCACTCGCGGCATACAGCAGCGGGCGCACGTAGGTGTCCGACTTGAACTGGTTGCGGCGGAGAAGCTCGACTGTGACTTCCACCAGCTCCTCGGTGGTGTGCGGGAGCGTCATGCGCAGCACGTTCGCGTTGCGCCGCATGCGTTCGTAGTGTGCCGGCGCTTTCAGCAGGTGCAGCTGTTCCTGCCTCGCATTCCAGTACGCACGGATGCCCTCGAAGCAGCCGGTGCCGTAATGCAGGGCGTGTGTCATGAGCCCGAGCTTGACGTCGTGATACCGGGCAAACTCGCCTTCGAAGTAAACCCAGGTGTTCGGGTGGACCTCGGCCTTCTTGGCGCCGACCCTGGTTCTGGTTTCCAAGCCCATCCAAAATAAGTCTACGGGTGGCCGCCCAACCGGCACCTATCAGGATCTGATATGAAGAGAGACCAGTGACCCTTTACGACATCGTCGCAGACCTCCGGCGCGAGCACCCGACGGCCGCCGCCACGGAGACGCTGGACCTGGTCGTGACGGAGCTGGGCCGCACGCGCGACAACCTGAAGTCGGCGCTCCAGGCGCTCAGCTCGAAACCGCTGCCCTCGGGCGGTAAGCCGATCCTCGATGAGCTAAGCGAGCGTGCACACGCCGCCGGCATCGACGACCTCGACTACGGTCCCGACCCTTTCGGCAAGCCGCCGTTCGAGCCGCTCGACGAGGCGACCGCGGGCATCGGCATCGTCTTCGCCCTGAGCTCGCTGGTCGCGGTGGGGCTGGCGGCCGCGGCCGTCGTGGCCGGCGTGATCGCCATCTTCAACGCGAGTGGCTGAGTACTCGTTCGACGTCGTCTCCCAGTTCGACGCGCAGGAGCTGACCAACGCGCTCGACCAGGCGCGCCGCGAGGTGGCCACGCGGTTCGACTTCAAAGACACACAGACGGTCTACGACCGGCGCGACGGCACGATCGTGATCGAGTCCGCGAGCGAGGAGCGGGCTAAGGCGGCCATGCAGGTGCTGCGAGAGAAGGCGGCGCGACGGCAGCTGTCGCCAAAGCTGTTCAAGGCGGGCGATCCGAAGAGCGTCGGCAAGGGTCGCGGCCAGGTCGAGGTGATGCTCAACGCCGGCATCACCGACGAGATCGCGCGCGACCTGCGCAAGCGGATCCAGAACGTATCGGCGAAGTTGCAGGTGCGCATCCAGGGCGACCAGCTCCGGGTCGTGAGCAAGGACAAGGACACCTTGCAGCTGGTCATCAAGACGCTGCGCGAGGCGGACGACATCCCCGTCCCGCTTCAGTTCACCAACTATCGCTAAAGAGGCATCCCGCACGGCAACATAGAGCCGTGTTCGTGATCCCTGCGATCGACATCCTGGGCGGCAAGTGCGTGCGCCTGTGGCAGGGCGACTTCGAACAGCCGACCACCTACTCGGATGACCCGGCCGCGATGACCGTCGACTTCGAGCGGGCCGGCGCCCAGCGCGTGCACGTCGTCGACCTGGACGCGGCCCGGTCCAGCGGGGACAACCGCGGGGTCATCGAGTCGCTGATCGCCTCGAGCAGCATCACGGTGCAGGTCGCGGGCGGCATCCGCAGCTCCGCGCAGATCGACGCCTGGCTGGCCATGGGCGCGACCGCGGTGGTGATGGGCACGGCGGCTGTACGCGAGCCGGAGCTTCTCGCCGAGTGCGCGCGCAAGCACGCCGGTCAGGTGATGGCGGCTCTCGACATCCGCGACGGCCGGCCGGCTGTCGCGGGCTGGCTCGAGACGGAGGCGATCGACATCCACGACCTGATAGCACGCTGGGACGCGCTACCGCTGGCGGGCCTCATCCTCACCGCGACCGACCGCGACGGCACGATGGCCGGACCCGACCTCGAGACGCTGGCACGCGTGCGCGGCATGAGCCGCCTGCCGATTCAGTACTCCGGCGGCATCTCGTCGCTGGATGACCTCCGCGCAGTCCGAGAGGCCGACGCCACGGCCGTGATCCTCGGCCGGTCGCTGTACGAAGGCAAGGTCCTTCTGGAGGACGCGCTCGCGTTGTGAGACGGGTCGCCGTCGGCCTCGCCTTGCTGCTGCTCATCGCAGGCTGCGGCGAGCGGGATCAGCCTGACGATCAAGGGCTGCACCAGGACCTTGTCAACGGCACCAGCGGCGCCGAGGTGAC
This sequence comes from Candidatus Dormiibacterota bacterium, assembly GCA_035934385.1. GTDB lineage: Bacteria > Chloroflexota > Dormibacteria > Dormibacterales > Dormibacteraceae > CF-118. Next base: position 75,553 of record DASYXY010000068.1, on the reverse strand, counting down.
GTTTGACGCGGTGATCCTCACCGAGCCGGCCGAGTCGGGCGGGCATGAGCGCTTCGAGGTGAAGGATCCTGCCGGCGACATGCTCGAGATCGACCACAACACGAGCCTGGCGCCCTCCGTGCCAGCCCACGTCGGCGACTCGCTGATCATCCACGGCCAGCTCTACATCGACCCCGGGCCCCGCGCCGGCGTTCACTGCACGCACGCCACCACGTCGAGCGGATGCCCCGACCCCGGCTGGATCGAGTTCGCCGGCAACTATTACGAGTGACCGGTCAGCCTTTCATCGCTACCTGATCAGGCCGGCCGCACGGGCCTCCGCGACCGTCATTCAACAACCCGGATCGCCGTAGTTTCCACAGCAAGCCTTGCGAGTCACGATCTTTCGCCAGACGTTGCTGGCGATGCGGCGAGCGCGCTCGGGCGGCGAGTAGTTGCCCGCCCTCAAGTTGCTGAAGATCGACATCAGGCCTTAAACCCCACGAACTCAGAGCCTACGGCGTGAGTTCGCGGGGACCCCTGGACTGCGGCTCACCTGGAAAGTAGTGGCCTGCGCGACCGGACGCACGACTATCTCGTCGATGTCGACATGCGGCGGTCGGGTCACGGCGAAGAGCACGCATTCCGCGACATCCTCCGCGGTCAGCGGCTTGAGGCCCGTGTAGACGGCTTTCGCCGCGGCGCGGTCGCCCTTGAAGCGGACGACGCTGAACTCGGTTTCGACGAGTCCGGGGTCGATCTCGGTGACCCGGATCGGCTCGCCGTTAAGCTCCAGCCGCAGCGTGCGCGAGATGGCGCGCACCGCGTGCTTGACCGACGTGTAGCCGGCGCCACCTTTGTACGTCTCGAAACCGGCGATCGAGCCGATGTTGACGATGTGCCCCACCTTCGCTTTGCGGAGTAGCGGCATGCACGCGCGCGTCACCAGCATGAGGCCGAAGACGTTGACCTTCCACATGCCTGTCCAGTCCTCGTTCTTCGTCTTTTCGAGAGGTTCGAGGCCCAGCGCGCCGCCCGCGTTGTTAACGAGGACGTCGATCCTCCCGAATCGTTTCCTCACCTCGCCGACGAACCGGTCGACGCTCTTCTCGTCGGTGACGTCGAGCTCGAGCGCCAGGCCTGAGGCCCCGACCGCTTTAGTCACGCGGTCGACCCGGCGTGCGCCGCCGACCACCGTGTATCCACTCTTCGCAAGGGCGCGTGCGGTTGCGGCCCCGATGCCCGATGACGCGCCAGTCACCACGGCGATCCGTTTGTTGGTGGCCGCCATACTTCTGCGCAGCGTACCCTAGAGACTCCAGATGCTGGATGCTGTGGTCGGGGTCGTCGCCGGTCTGCTGATTGTGGCGGGCGTCCTCGTCATTCTCGGTCCGCAAACGATGGGCATCGTCCGCCGCATGCGCGGCTTACGACGCTCCCGCAATCCGTTCGCGGCGCTGCAGGCGCCTCGCACGAAAGAGCCCGCAGTGTCAGGCCTGAACCCCAAGACGCAGCGAGTGCTCGCCTCCGCCACACGACTCGCGACGTGGCTGCGGGCGCACGGCCAGGACGAGATCGCACGCGAGCTGCGCTCCGCGGCCGCGAAGCTCGCGACCGACGAGGCGTCCGGCCTTTACGCGATGCAGAACACGCTGCGGCGCCTGCGCGGGCTGGCGCTTGGCGACCGCAACGCCGAGGAACGCCTGAAGATCCTGTCCGCCGAGCTGCGCAAGGCCGTGCAGGATCGCTTCGAGCAGCTCGAGCTGCTCCCGTTCGGGCACCTCTAGACCGTTCTCCGGACGCGGACCTCGGGCGACAGATCGGCCGGCAGCTGAACAGGAGCGCGCGAGACCAGGCAGAACTCAGGCGGCGGACCCAGCACCATCATCCGACGCCACAGCGCCGCTCCCGCGCGAGAAGAGAAGGGCTCAATCAACGCGTACAGCTCGCTGTACTGCATGCCCGCCGGCCTCGCGAATGCAGCCTCGTGGAGCGCGTCCAGGCCGGCCTCGCCCTGGGCCAGGCTCAGCAGCTTGCCGCTCCCCCAGGCCGCCATGCGCGCCGCCGAGTCATGTGAGGCGGCGCGAGCGCCTGTGACCGCGGCCTCGTTGAGGACGTCGAGCGCTGCGGAATTCTCGACGAGGTACCAGTCGCTGTAGCCGTCGTCGAATCGGTACGTCGTCGAGGCGATGAAGCCGATCGGCCGGCCGCGCGCCAGCTCGGCGTGGAATCGGCGCAGCGAGTCCTCGTAAGCGTGCACGTCCGCCCCGGATGCGGGCCGGTGCGAGAAGACGTAGGCGAGCAATCTACTGCTTCGCCTTCGGCCCCTTGCCCGACTCGATGTACTCCTTGAGCCGCGTCATGTTGTCGCGGATGCCCTCCGCGTACTGGCGCGACAGCAAACCGCCCGCAAAGCGCAGGAGACCGGTGAGCTCGAAGTCCATCTCGTAGACCACGTGCGTGCCATCCTTGCGTTCTGCGTAGGCGTATGACCAGTCTCCTTTGAGCGGGCCCTTGATGAACCGGCCGGAACATCGCTTCGGTTTGGTGAAAACGTCCTGTTCGACCTCGAGCGTCTCCTTGATGCCGCCCGGGAGGTCGAGGTGATAGCGATATCGCGTCCCGACTCGTGGCGCGCCCGCATCGAGCTTCTCGACCTTCGCGAGGTTGGTCGTCCAGCGCGGCGCGTGCACGACGTCCTCCTGCACGACCGCCCACACGCGCTCGGCCGGGGCCTTGATGATCACGCTCTCGCGGATCCTGCTCATGCTCGGTTGCAAACAGCCTAATGCGCCGCGCTGAAGGTGGTCCCGGACCTGCCGGCCGGCGCGCCCGCGACGCGCGGATGCTCGGTGCGCTGCGGCACCGGAACTACCGCCTCTTCCTGACCGGCCAGATCATCTCCACGATCGGGACGTGGATGCAGAGCGTGGCCATGCCTTGGCTCGCGCTGCAGCTGACGCACAGCGGTTTCCTCGTCGGCCTGGTGCTTGCCGTGCAGTTCACGCCGGTACTGCTCGGCAGCCAGTTCGGAGGGATCGTGGCCGATCGCTACCGCAAGCGCTCGGTGCTGCTGGCCACACAGTCGGCTTTCACAGTTCCGTCGTTCGCGCTTTTCCTCCTGAGCTCGAGCGGCCACGCGATGTACTGGGAGGTGCTGATCGCGGCGGCTGTCACTGGGACAGTGAACGCGTTCGACGTTCCAGCCCGGCAGTCATTCGTGGTCGAGATGGTCGGCAAGCAGGACCTGATGAACGCCATCGCGCTCAACTCGTCGGTGTTCAACGGCGCCGCGGTGGTGGGACCCTCGATCGCGGGCGTGATCATCGGCGTGGCGGGCGTACCCGTTTGCTTTCTCGCCAACTCGGTCAGCTACCTGGCCGCGGTGACGGCGCTGCTGCTGATGCGCAACCTGCCGGTGGTCGTGGCCGAGCATCACGACCAGCACTGGCGGCAGCGACTCGCCGAGGGCGCGGGGTACGTGGTCCGCGAGCCGGTGGTCGGTCTGCTGCTGCTCGATGTCGCCGTGTTCTCGCTTTTCGCGATGAACCGCCTCACGCTCATCCCGCTGTTCGCCGACCAGGTGCTCCATGCCGGTGCCTCTGGCTTCGGGTTCCTAATGGCCTCGATGGGGCTCGGCGCGCTCGTGGGCGCGCTGACGCTGGCATTCTTTCCACGGCTCGGCTCCGACCCGGCTCGCCAGTTCTGGCTCGGGCTCGTTTGGGTCGCCGCCCTGCTCGTCTTCTCGGTTTCGCGCGTCTTTCTTCTGTCCGCCGCGGCGCTGTTCGTCGCCGGCTACAGCCAGATCTCCTTCGTGACCACCGCCAACAGCCGCATCCAGACGCTCACGCCTGACCGGCTGCGAGGCCGCGTCATGGGCCTGTACGCCCAGGCGCTCATCGGCGTCGGCCCGCTCGGCGCGACGCAGGCCGGCGGGCTGGCGACGCTTTTCGGCGCGCCGTGGGCGATGGCCATCGGCGCCACGATCGCCGGCGGAGTGGTGGTGGCGACGCGACTGCTTCGCCCCGCGGTGTTTCAGCGACCGGCGCTACCCGAACCTGACCTCTAAAACGGCCGCCAGGATGATGGCCGGAACCAGCCAGCGCAGAGCGCGCACGTAGTCCGCCCCGGCGGCAAGCACCCGCGCGGTCCAGCCTCCCGAAGCCTCCATGTGGATCGTGGACGCGCCGATGTGGATCGCGAGCCCGCCCGCGATGATCGCGACCGGTATCTCCACCAGGCCGTTCGGAAGGATGCCTGTCAGGGCGATCGACCACGACGACTGCGATGCGGCGAAGCCCACCAGGAACCCCGGCAGGAAGGTGAGCAGGAACCCGCTGACGCCGGCGGTGACCAGCGCAAGAGGCGCCACCAAGACGATGGCCAGCAGGTTGTGGCTGACGATCGCGAGCGCTTCGTCCAGCTGAGTCCCGTCGCCGGCCGCCGCGATCAGAGTGGAGAGCGCGGGCTTCACGACCGGTCCTGGAATCGCGCCCGTGATGCCTGCGATGTAACCGGCGACCGCTCCGGCCGGTAGACCGACGGCTGCGATGAGCAGCGCCGTGCGGCGCCTCCACAGCAGGCGCGGGAAGCCTGGCCTGCGCTCGAAGCTCGCGCGTAGCGCCCTCATCGCGCGCTGCATCGGCTTGCGCAATCCCGAGTCTCGCGCCAGCAGTGCCTCGCGCGAAAAGCCGTTGAGGCCCATCCGCAGGAGAATCGCGGCGAGCGCGAGCATCAGGCCCGCGAATCCCCACAGGAACTCCGTCCGTCCGAGAAGGATGAGCGCCGCCTCCACCTGCAGGGCGACCGACATGGGCAGGATGATGAAAGACGCCATCACGTTGGCCGCGCGCATGGTGCGCGCGTTGAGGCTGATGATCACCGCGCCCGCGACCATGGCGGCAACCTGGCAGATGGTCGAGAGCCCGAGCGCGATCAGAACGGAGAGCGGGAAGTAGCCGAGGCCAGGAAAGACGATGAGGCAGTACACCGCCAGCCCGCCGTAGCAGAGTCCAAGCGAGACCGCCAGCACCGCCGCGACCTTGCCGGCGTAGATCTCGGCCTCTTTCAGCGGGGTGGAGATGAGCACCTCGAGCGTCGTGCGTTCGCGCTCGCCGACGAACGATTCGAGCGCGAGGACGAGCGAGAAGCTAGCCGGGATGAACACGACGAAGAACGCGCCCACGACCGAGAGCCTGTTCACCACCGCGGTGCCGCCGCCGAAAAGCGCGAGCCCCCGGACGCCGACGGCGCACCCGATGGGAATGGCGAGCGTGAGCGCAACCATCGCGAGGATGAGGCGCAGCTCGCTGACCGCATCGCGAAGGTCGCGTGCCGCTACCAGACGTGCCTTACGCCGATCGAGACTCTGCCAGCTCATCGTGATGGTTACCCACGATCGCGAGGTAGATGTCCTGCAGCGTCGGCAGCTCGCGCATCTCGCGCCGCACCGGCAGACCGGACCGGACACGGAGCGAGGAGATGTCGCCGATGGCAAGGGCACGGCCGGCGGACATGATGCCGATCGCGGCCTCGCCATCGTCGGACATGGCCAGGTTCTCGGCCTCGTCCATGTTGTGCGTGCAGATCACGAGGGCGCAGCCGTGCTCCTGCAGGTCCTTCAGGTAAGCCCATGCGCGGCGTGCGCTGTCAGGGTCGAGCGCCGACGTGGGTTCGTCGGCAAGCACCAGGCGCGGGCGGTGCAGTGTGGCCCGGATCAGCGCGACCTTCTGCCGCATTCCTTTCGAGAACGTGCCGAGCCAGCGGTCGCCTGCGTCGGTGAGCTCGAACAGGTCGAGCAGCTCATCGATGCGGTGCTTGCGCACCGCCGCATCCATCTCGTAGATGGCGCCGAAGTAATCGAGATACGCGCGCGCCGACATCCGCTCGTAGAGGCCGGGCAGCTCGGGCATCAGGCCGACGCGCGCGCGCACGGCGGCGGGCTCGGATGCCGCGTCGATGCCGTCCACGTAGACCGAGCCTGCGCTCGGCGCGAGCACACCGGCCATGCAGCGCAGCGCGGTGGTCTTGCCTGCGCCGTTGCGGCCGAGCAGGATGAGGCACGAGCGCTCGCCCACGCTGACGGTCAGGTCGGTCAGCGCGAGCACCTCGCCGTAGCGCTTGGCGAGGCGCCTTACCTCGAGCATCGGCTTCCAGTCTGACGGTTGAGGTCTGGGTTCTTGCCCGCTAAGACTTCTTCGGATGAGGTGTCGGGAACCGCGACGCCTCTACAGGTCCGTAGCTGCCGAACGATCGACTCTGTGCCCAGAGCAGCATCGCCAGCGCAACCGCAAAGCCGAGCGCGCCGGCCAGGAGCACCAGGTACACGGGAGCACCGAACCCTGCCGCGGCCAGGCCCGCGATGGCTGCGCCGACAGCGGCCACGACCACGCCGAGCATGCCCGGGAGCGTCACCAGGCTGTGGTAGACGCTGCCCACCGCCCGAAACCTCACCCGGTCGAGGCCCAGGGTGACCAGCGCGCCGCGCATGTCGTCGTGCGGGCTCGTGATGAAGCTCGGTTCGAGCTCTGGATGCATCTCGAGGTAGGCATGCCGGATCCGGTTCATTCCAATGACCCACCGGTAGTCCTCGCGGTTCAGCATCAGCAGCCGCTGCACGGTCGCAACGCCGACGAAGAAGACGACCGCGAGCATGAAGATCGCGACCGAGATGAAGGTTGTCCCAAATCGGTCCGCCTGAGCGATCAGCGCCAGCGCGATGACTGCACCCGACAGGATGGCAAGGAACATGTTCACCCGCCCCAGGGACTCCTGGTAAGTGAGCGCGCGCGTGGCCAGCAGGCTCCAGTGCTCGGTCGCCAGGACCTGCAGAGCCTCTGACTGCGGCTTCGTCGGCGGTCGTTCTTCCATCAGTCGCGCGGCAGAAATCGTGGCAGGTCGGCCAGCGACGCGAAGCCCTTCGCCGCCATGAAGGCCGCGATGCCGTCGTGCACCTCGGCGATGGCGTTGGGGTTGACGAACGTCGCGGTGCCTACCTGGACCGCGCGGCAGCCGGCCACGAGAAACTCGAGTGCGTCTTCCGCGCGCATGATGCCGCCTACGCCGATCACCGGGATGTCGACCGCGCGCGCCGCCTGGTGGGCGAGATGCACGGCCAGCGGGCGGATCGCGGGACCTGACAGGCCGCCGGTGCGGAAGCTGAGCCGCGGCCGGTAGGCGTTCAGGTCCATCGACATGCCGACGAAGGTATTGACCGCCGACAGCGCGTCCGCGCCCGCGGCTTCGACCGCGCGTGCGATGACTCCCATGTCGGAGACCATCGGCGTGAGCTTCACCCAGACCGGCAGCCTGGTGCGCCGCCGCACGGCCTCGGTGACGGCGGCCGCCGCGCGCGTGTCATTGCCGAAGTACATGCCGCCCTGCTCGACGTTGGGGCACGAGATGTTGATCTCGAATCCCGCGACACCGGGCACGCCGTCGAGCCGCGCTGTCAACTCGCCGTACTCCGATGCCGACTCGCCGTTGATGTTGACCAGCACCGGGAAATCCCAGGCGGCCCACTTCGGCGCGTAGTCGCTGATGAGCGCGTCGACTCCCGGGCCCTGGAGGCCGATGGCGTTGAGCATCCCCGACGGCGTCTCGGCGATGCGCGGCGGGGCGGTACCCGCGCGCGGCTTGAGGAAGATCCCTTTCGAGACCATCCCCGCCAGCGCCCGCCGCTCGAGCAGCGGCACTTCGGTGCCGTAGCCGAAGGTCCCGGACGCCGCGAGCACCGGTCCGCGGAGCGCCAGCCCGCCAACTTTCACCGAGAGGTCGGGCGTCACGCGCTCATCACTGTGTACGGCAGGTGGGACGGCAGTGCGCGCCAGTCGATGTCCGAAGCGATGTAGACGGGGCCTTCGGTGCAGGCGCGGTCGTAGCCGCCCCCCGCTAATGGCACCGCGCATCCGAGGCACACGCCGGTCCCACATCCCATGTAGGTCTCGACGGCCACCTGCGCGTGGGGCCATCGCTGCGCGACCGCGGCCAGCATTCGGTTGGGGCCGCACGCCAGCACCAGGTCGGCGTCGGGCGCCGCGGCCACGACATCGCCGGCAAAGCCCGCGCTGCCGTCGTCGGTGGCGAGGATCACCTCGTCACCTTCAGTTTCAGCGCAGAGCTCACTCGCGGTGCGCGCGCCGTGCACCCAGGTCACGTGCAGGCTGGCCGCACGGGCGTCGCGAGCCGCCAGCGGCATGGGCGCCACGCCAAGTCCGCCGCTGATGAGACAGACGTTCCGCGCGGTGCCGGATAGATCGAAGGCATGGCCGAGCGGTCCGAGGCAGCTGACCATGTCGCCCTCGCGCATCGCGAGCATTAGCGCCGTCCCCGCGCCGACCGCCTTCAGGACGACCTCGATGCGATCGCCGGTAGCGCGATACACCGAGAAAGGCCGCCGCAGGAGCGGACCCGGCCCGAGTCCAATGTTCACGAACTGCCCCGCCTTGACCGACGCGGCTATCTCCGGAGCCGCGAATCCCAGCACCCACATGTCACGCGCCACCTGGCGGTGCTCGATCAGCGGCGCGTCAGTCAGAAACAACCGCTGAGCCCCGCCACTCCTCGATCGTCCGCACGTCAATCTCCGGAGCCGCCTCCGCCGCGGACTCCAACAGGGCGGCCGCCGTGTCCAACGACGTCAGGCATGGGATGCGGCGCTCGACCGCGGCGCGCCGGATCTCGAAGCCGTCCTTGATGACCGGGCCGCCGTCCTCGCTGGGGTCCTCGTAGATGTTGGACATCGTGTTGAGCACGAGATCGACCTCGCCGCCGGTGATGACGTCGAGCACCGTCGGGCCCTCCTCGCCGATCTTGGCCACCACGCGCGGCGAGAAGCCCGCGCGCTGGAGTGCCTTCGCGGTGCCTTCGGTGGCCACGAGCCGGCACCCCATCTGCACCAGGCGCGAGACGATCGGAAACATCTCGGGCTTGTCGGCGTCGGCGATGGTGAGCAGCACCGCGCCTCCGCGCGGCACGTGCACGCCCGACGCGGCGAATGCTTTGCGCAGGGCGCCGACCAGGTTGCGATCGATGCCGATCGCCTCGCCGGTCGACTTCATCTCGGGGCCGAGGTACGAATCGACAGCCGGCAGCTTGCTCATGGAGAACACGGGCGCCTTCACCGCCACCAGGTCGCGCGGCGGCACGAGTCCGGTCGCGTAGCCGAGGCTCGCGAGCGTCTCGCCCAGCATCACGTGTGTCGCGAGCCTGACCATCGGCACGCCCGTGACCTTGGAGAGGAACGGCACGGTCCTCGACGAGCGCGGGTTCACCTCGAGGACGTAGACCTTCCCGCGATGCACCACGTACTGGACGTTGACGAGGCCGCGGAGGCGCAGGTGCCGGGCGATCCTCACTGTGTAGCTCACGACGTGCTCCAGCTCGCGAGGCTCGAGGCCGGGAGCCGGATAGACCGCGTACGAATCGCCGGAGTGAACACCTGCACGCTCCACGTGCTGCATCACGCCGGGGATGACGACCGTGTCGCCATCGCTGATGGCGTCGACCTCGACCTCCACGCCGAGCAGGTATTTGTCCACCAGCACGGTGCCTCGCGGCATGGCGCCGATGGCCCACGTCATGTAGCGCTGCAGCTCACGCCGGTCGCGCACGATCTCCATCGCTCGCCCGCCCAGCACATACGAAGGTCGCACGAGCACCGGGTACCCGATGCGGTCGGCGATGACTACGGCGCCGTCGATGGTGGTGGTGGTGCCGCCGACAGGCTGTGGGATCCCGATGTCCTGCAGCGCTTCGGCGAATGCCCGGCGGTCCTCCGCGAGGTCGATCGCCTCGACGCTCGAACCGAGGATGCCGACGCCCCTGTCGGCAAGCGGCTGCGCCAGGTTGATCGCGGTCTGGCCGCCGAACTGCACGAGCGCGCCCTCCACGCGCTCGGCGGCCGCAACCTGGAACGTGGCGTCGACGTCGAGCGGATCGAAGTAGAGGCGGTCGGACGTGTCGAAGTCGGTCGACACGGTCTCCGGGTTCGAGTTGACCAGCACGGCTCGCACCCCGGCATCGCGCAGCGACCAGGCCGCATGCACCGAGCAGTAATCGAATTCGATGCCCTGGCCGATGCGAATCGGGCCTGAGCCGACGACGAGCACGGTGCGCCCATCCACGGGCTCGGCCTCGCTTTCTTCCTCCCAGCACGAGTAGTAGTACGGCGTCGCGGCCTCGAACTCGGCGGCGCACGTGTCGACCAGCTTGTAGGTCGGGCGGCCCTCCGTCACCTTCTCGCCTCGCAGACCTGCGATCTGCGCGTCGGCGAAGCCCGCGCGGCGCAGGGACCTCACATCGCCGTGCGTCTCGAGATGAACGATGTTGGCGAGCCGATCGATGAACCACCGGTCGACCCCGCTGCGCTCGGCCAGCTTCTCGGGCCGCGCGCCGCCGCGCAGCGCCGCGAGCAGGGCGAACAGGCGCCTGTCGTTCGGCTGGTCGATGAGGTCGCGGCGCCGAAGGTCCTCGGCCGCCGGCGGCTTCTGCTCGAGCGAGCGCATCGCCTTCATGACCGCCGCCTCGAAGGTGCGCTCAATCGCCATCACCTCGCCGGTGGACGCCATCTGCGTACCCAGCCGGCGGTCACCGGCGGGAAACTTGTCGAACGGCCAGCGCGGGATCTTGACCACGCAGTAGTCGAGCGCGGGCTCGAAGGCCGCGAGAGTGCGCCCGGTGATCTCGTTGGGGATCTCGTCCAGCCGGCGGCCGACCGCGACCTTGGCGGCGACGCGAGCGATCGGGTAGCCGGTCGCTTTCGACGCGAGCGCTGACGACCGGCTCACCCGCGGGTTGACCTCGATCACGTAGTAGGTCGAGCTTTTCGGGTCGAGGGCGAACTGCACGTTGCATCCGCCTTCCAGCTCCAGCGCGCGGATGATGCGGATCGCGGCCGACCGCAGCATCTGGTGATCGCGATCCGAGAGCGTCTGCGCCGGCGCGACCACGATCGAATCCCCCGTGTGCACGCCCATGGGGTCGAGGTTCTCCATGTTGCAGACCGTGATGCACGTGTCGGCCCCGTCGCGCATCACCTCGTACTCGATCTCCTTCCAGCCCCACAGCGATCGCTCGATCAGAACCTGCCGGATGGGCGAGGCCGCGAGCCCGCGCTCGGCGATGACGTGCAGCTCCGAGAGCGTCGTCACGAATCCACCGCCGGTGCCGCCGAGCGTGTACGCGGGGCGGATCACGAGCGGCAGCCCCACCTCCGACGCAAACTGCTCGGCTTCCTCGACCGATTCGCAGACGCGCGAGATCGGCACGGGCTCGCCGATCTCGATGAGCATCTGCTTGAAGGCCTCGCGGTCCTCGGCCTTGCGGATGGTGTCGATGCGGGCGCCCAGCATGCGGACGTGATATCGGTCGAGCACGCCCGCGGCCGCGAGCTCCGTCGCGAGGTTGAGCCCCGTCTGGCCGCCAAGGGTCGGCAGCAGTGCGTCCGGTCGCTCGCGCGCGATCACGCGCTCGACCGCGTCGACTGTAAGCGGCTCGAGATACACGCGGTCGGCCACGCCTTCGTCGGTCATGATCGTGGCGGGGTTGGAATTGACGAGGACGGTCTCGATGCCTTCCTCGCGCAGAGCTTTGCAGGCCTGGGTGCCCGCGTAATCGAACTCCGCAGCCTGCCCGATGACGATCGGGCCGGAGCCGAGGATCAGGACCTTGCGCGGCCGCTCACCAGCCGAGCTTTTCGCGGGCGTCGGCGCGACCGGCCTGCGCTCACGCGTCATCTGGATGAAGCGGTCGTAGAGGTACTGGTTGTCCTGCGGGCCTGGGCATCCCTCCGGGTGGTACTGCACGCTGAACACCGGCAGTTTGCGATGGCCGAGGCCCTCGACCGACCCGTCGTTGAGGTTGCGCTGGGACACGAAGAAGTCGCTCGCTGCCAGCGAGTCCGAGTCGACCTGGAACTCGTGGTTCTGGCTCGTGATGTGCACGCGCCCCGACTCGAGGTCCTTCACCGGGTGGTTGGCGCCGTGGTGTCCGAACTTCAGCCGCGATGTCGTTCCTCCCGCTGCGCGGCCGAGGATCTGGTGACCGAGGCAAATCCCGAGCAGAGGAATGCGACCGATCGCGGCCCTCGCCAGCTGCACTGGCCCGTCTAGCACCGCAGGGTCGCCGGGCCCGTTCGACAGCACCAACCCGTCGACCTTTGCGGCCTCGACGTCGGCCCAGGTCGCCGTGTGCGGCAGGACCAGCACTCGGCACCCGCGCTCGCGCAGCGACCGCAGGATGTTGGTCTTCACGCCGTAGTCGACGACGGCGATCGTCAGGCCGGCTCCGTTTTCTCGCGCCGGCGGTCTCAGCTCCCGTGGCAGCGGCTCGAACCACTCGTCGGCAGTGGTCCGGGATGTCTCGGCCACCAGGTCCTGCTCGGAGAGCGGCGTCACGTTGCACGCCGCCTTCGCCAGCTCGGCCAGCCTGGCCGCGCCTGGGTGGCGCGACTCGTGCGACAGCACCGCCCGCAGCGCGCCGTGCGTTCGCAGGTGCCGCGTAAGCGCCCGGGTGTCGATATCAGTGATGCCCGGAACGCCCCATCGCTTCAGGTACTCGTCGAGCGAGGCTTCGCTCGAGTGATGGCTCGGGTCCGGACAGGCCCAGCGCGTGATGAGCGCGCGCGCCCAGGGTCTTGAAGACTCGGCGTCGGCGTCGCGCACGCCGTAGTTGCCCTGCAGCGGATAGGTCATGCAGATCATCTGGCCCGCGTAGGACGGGTCGGTGAGGACCTCCTGGTAGCCGGTCATGGCGGTGTTGAACACGACCTCGCCCTGGCCGAGAGCTGCGGCGCCCAGCGGGAGACCGACGAACGAGCGTCCGTCCTCCAGGACCAGGGCCGCGTACTTTTTACTGACCGGCAACGATCACCGCCTGGTCGAGTCCGTCCTCCTCGGCCAGGAGCACCTCGATGCGCTCGGAGTCCGAGGTCGGCACGTTCTTGCCCACGTAGTCGGGGCGGATCGGCAGCTCGCGGTGGCCGCGGTCGACCAGCACCGCCAGCTGGATCGCACGCGGCCGGCCGAAGTCGAGCAGGGCATCCATGGCCGCGCGCGCCGTGCGTCCGTGATGGATGACGTCGTCGACGAGCACGACCACCCTGCCGTCCACGTCGGGCACGTCCGACTTGAACCTGTGCGCGGGCTCGCGCAGGTGTCGGTCGTCGCGGTGCTCGCTGGTGTCAATAGCGCCGACAGCGACGGGATGTCGCTCCAACTCCTCCAGCTGAGCCGCGAGCCGGCGAGCCAGGTGGTCGCCTCGCGAGTACACGCCCACCAGCACCACCTCACCGGCGCCGTGGTTGCGCTCGACGATCTCGTGCGCGATCCGCGACAGCGAGCGGCGGATCTGCTCGGCATCCATCACCGTGGCTTTCAGCCGGCGCTCGGTGACGCTCACTGCGGTCCACCCCAATCACGCTTTTGGGCACAAAAGCGTGAAATTCGGGCCCGATAACGTGTTTTTGTGCACAAACGCGGGTTATGCGTCACGAGAGCACCCGGTCGAGCAGCGCCATCCGGATGTACATCCCGTTGCGCGCCTGCCGGAAGTAGGCGGCGCGCGGGTCGGCGTCGATCTCGGGCGAGATCTCGTCGACGCGCGGCAGCGGGTGCATGACGATCGCCGAGCGCTTTAGCAGGGACATAGCGCGCGCATCGATCCGGTAGACGCCCTTCACGGCAAGATAGGCCGCCTCATCCGCGAAGCGCTCCTTCTGGATGCGCGTCTGGTACACGACGTCGACCTGCGGCAGCACAGCGTCGAGGTCCTGAGTCTCCACCCACGGCACGTGGTGCTCGTCGAGGTGGTCCTTGATGTCCTGGCGCATGGCAACCTGCGGAGGAGCGACGAAGCACAGGCGAATGTCGCGGAACTTGCTGAGCAGGTAGGTGAGCGACCGCACGGTACGTCCGTTGGCGAGGTCGCCGACCATCGCGATGCGAATGCCGTCGACGTGACCGATCTCGTCACGGATCGTGTACAGGTCGAGCAGCGCCTGCGTCGGATGCTGCCCGGGACCGTCGCCCGCATTGATGACGGGCACACTGCTCACCGCCGCGGCTCGCCTCGCGGCGCCCTCCTCGTAGTGACGCAGCACGATGACGTCGGCGTAGCCGCTGACGATGCGGATCGTGTCCTCGATGGTCTCGCCCTTGGCCGCCGAGGAGAACTCGCGCGCGTTGTCGGTGCCCATGGTTCGGCCGCCGAGCCGCAGCATCGCCGCCTCGAATGAGAGTCGAGTGCGCGTCGAGGGCTCGTAGAAGAGGGCAGCCATCAGCTGGCCCTTGAGCCGCCCCGCGTAGCGATGGGGCTGGCTCTTCATGTCGTCGGCGAGCACGAACAGGTCCTCGAGCAGCGCGCGAGAAAACTGCTGGCTTTCGACGATGTGATGCAGTCGCGAGCCGACCGCCATCGGTTGCCTCCTTCCCGGCATCACCGTGCCGGACTTAAAGGTGCGGGCTTCCGCCGAAGTTTATCAGCTACCGTAGATCGAGATGAAGACGCCGGGCGTTCACGTCACGGTCACGACCGAGGTCGGCTACTGCCCGTTCTGCCAGCGTTCGCGCACCCTGCGACGCGAGGAGCGGCAGCTTGGCGGCCTGGTGCGCACGAACGTGGAGTGCGAGACGTGCCACCGGACGATTTCCAGCACCATCGGGCCGCCGAAGCCGAAGGTCGAGGAAGTCGAGGCCGTGCAAGAGGCCGCACCGGCCGAAGCCGAAGCCGCGGCGGAACCGGCGCCGCAGCCAAAGCCAAAGCCGAAGCCGAAACCCAAGCCGAAGGCCGCTCCTCGCAAAACGGCAGCCACGAGGAGACCGCGGTCGTAGGATCAGCTCGAGCGATGCCAACCGCTCGCAGCGAGTCGGACCTTCGGAGCCTCGAGCGGGCCCGCATGTACACGATCTTCAAGCCGCTCGACGCGGAAGAGCCGCTGACCCGCGAGCAGTTGCTCGCGGCAAGGAGGTTCCGCAGCGTCGGCCGGTGGGAGCTGGCCGGGGCGATCTGGCTGCCCTTGCTGGTCGCGATCCTGGTGCTCAGCCAGTGGACCCACGCGCCGGCGGCGATGGCGCTGGCCGCGATGGCCCTGACGTTCCTGGCCCTGCTGGCGTTCGCGCTCGCCGGCGACCGCCTGCTCCGCCTGAAATAGCGCTGACCCCGGCGGCGTAATAATTCGAGTCATGACTGAAGCCGTCATCGTCGCGCTGGGCCGCTCCCCGATCGGTCGCGCTCGCAAGGGATCTCTGGTTGACGTACGGCCTGACGACCTGGCCGCCTACGTCGTCAACAAGGTGCTCGACAAGGTGCCCGAGCTTGACCACAGCCAGATCGAGGACCTCATTTGCGGCTGCGGGCTCCCCGGCGGCGAGCAGGGTCACAACATCGGCCGCGTCGTGTCGATCCTGTCGCGCCTCGACGTGCCTGGCGTCACTGTGAATCGCTACTGCTCGTCGTCTCTGATGACCACACGGATGGCGGCGCACGCCATCGAGGCCGGCGAAGGCGACGTGTTCCTTTCGGTCGGCGTCGAGTGCGTCTCGCGCTATGGAAGCGGGTACCCGGACCCGCCCGACAGCTACAACCAGAAACTGGTGCCGGGCAACACCGAGGAGTACCCCGACATCTACATCGCGATGGGCCAGACCGCGGAGAACGTGGCCAGGCGCGAGAAGATCACGCGCGAGGAGCAGGACCGTTTCGCCGTGAAGAGCCAGACCGCCGCGGTGGCCGCGCGCGACAATGGATTCTTCGAGCGCGAGATCATCCCGGTGCCGCTGCCCAACGGGGAGATGTTCACCAAGGACGACGGCCCGCGGCCGGGCACCACGATGGAAGTCCTCGCGACGCTGAAACCGGCGTTCCGCGAGGATGGCACAGTCACCGCGGGAAACGCCTGCCCGCTCAATGACGGCGCCGCGGCGGTGGTCGTCATGTCCGATCGCAGGGCCAAGGAGCTCGGCATCAAGCCGCTTGCCCGCGTGGTTTCCACCGGCCTGTCGGCGCTGGAGCCTGAGTTCATGGGCCTGGGCCCGATCGACGCGTCGAAGCAGGCGCTCAAGCGCGCCAAGATGACCATCGACGACATCGACATCGTCGAGATCAACGAGGCTTTCGCCGCTCAGGTCATCCCATCTGCGCGCGGCATCGGCGTTGACCCCTTCAGCGACAAGCTCAACCCGCACGGCGGCGCCATCGCGCTCGGCCACCCGTTCGGCATGACCGGCGCGCGCATCCTCTGCACGCTGCTGAACGGCCTGCGCGAGAAGGACAAGACGTTCGGGCTCGAGACGATGTGCGTGGGCGGCGGCCAGGGCATGGCCATGATCGTGGAGCGGCTGAACTAGAGCCGAGTCGGGACTAGGAAACCGGCTGGAGCAGGTTCTCGAGCACGCGCTCGACGAGCTTGCGCAGCGTCTTGCGCTCGTCCGGCGCCAGCGTGGCCAGCATCTCGGCTTCGAGGCTCTCGCGCGCCTTGTCGGCTCGCTCCAGGGCGTGGCGCCCGGCCGCGGTCATCTCCAGGATGTGGCGCCGCCTGTCCTGGGGGTCGCGCCGGCGGATCGAAAACTGCTTCGCCTCGAGCTCGTTCAGGATCAGGACGACGCTGTTGGCGTCCATGACCAGAGCGCTCTCCAGCTCCTGCTGGGTGGCGCCGGGGTGGTCATGGATGTAGCCCAGGGTCATGTAGGCCTTCATCCGCATCCCGAGCATCTCCTCGGTGGAGCGCTTGTGGATCGCCTTGTTGAGCTGGACAAGCAGCGAAACCAGGCCCGCCGCAGGCCCGCGCTCGCCGTCCTTCACGTTCATGGATTCTATCACTGCCTCTTAATCTTCCCAACTTACCGGAAATTCATGCAATAAGGATCATAACGATCCTGTTATAGTGATCGTCATTGATCGAGTTGTATTCCGGGAGGCGGACATGAATTCCAACCTTCGACGCTGGGTAGCCCTGGTCATCGTCTGCTTCGGGCAGCTGATGATCATGCTCGACACCACGATCGTGAACGTGGCCCTGCCCTACATTCAGCGCGACCTCGGCTTCAGCCAGGCCGACCTGACGTGGGTGGTCAACGCCTACCTGATCGCGTACGGCAGCTTCCTGCTGCTGGCCGGACGCCTGGGCGACCTGTTCGGCCGCCGTCTCGTGTTCCTGGCGGGGGTCTACGTCTTCACCGTCGCATCGATCGGCACGGGCTTCGCGCCCGACGCGGCCAGCCTCATCGTCGGACGCTTCCTGCAGGGACTCGGCGCCTCGCTTTCGGCGGGGGTGATCATCGCGATCATCATCACGGAGTTCCAGCTTCCGGCCGAGCGCGCGCAAGCCATGAGCGTGTTCACGCTTGTGATCGCCGGCGGCGGCTCGCTTGGGCTTCTCCTGGGCGGCTTGATCACCCAGTACGTCAACTGGCACTGGATCTTCTTCATCAACCTCCCTGTCGGGGTCGTAACCATCCTGCTGGGCTCATGGCTGATTCGTGAGAACGAGGGCGCCGGCTTCCGCGAGGGAATCGACGTCGTGGGCGCGGTGCTCGTCACCGCGGCGCTGATGCTCGGGATCTACGGCATCGTCACCGCCGCGGACTACGGCTGGGCTTCGGTCCACACCCTCGAATTCGGCGGCGGCGCGCTTGCCCTGCTCGCTGTTTTCGTCGCTTACGAGGCGTGGGTTCGGAACCCGATCCTGCCGCTGGGCGTGCTGCGGATTCGCACGCTGACCAGCGCGACCCTCGCGCGGGCCTTCGTGTTCACAGGCATCTCGACCTCGTTCTTCATCGGCGTCCTCTACCTGCAGCACATCCGCGGCTATGACGCACTCGAAATCGGGCTGGCGTTCCTGCCTGTGACCGTCACGCTTGGCGTGCTCTCGGCCGGCGTCACGGCCCGGCTGATGGCGCGTGTGGGTCCGCGCAACGTCCTGCTGCTCGGATTGCCGACGATAGTCGTTGCGCTCGGGCTTCTCGGCTTTGCCGATGACCACGCCGGTTACTTCCCATGGCTGCTCGCTGCCTACGTCCTGCTTGGCCTCGGAGGCGGGATGTCGTTTCTGCCCCTGTTGACCATCTCGATGTCGGAGATCGGCCCGCGGCAAGCCGGCCTGGCGTCCGGATTCAGCAACGCGACAATGCAGGTCGGCGGCGCGCTCGGGCTGGCAGCGGTCGGCACCGTGGCCACCAACCACGCGCGCGACCTGATCGCGCACGGCGAAACGCTTCGCTCAGCGTTGGTGAGCGGCTACCAGATCGGCTTTGTGATGGCCGCCGCGGCCGTCGCCGTGGCCCTCGTGCTCGCGATGACGATCATGCGTCCGGCGCGGGCAATGCGGCCGGCGCCCGTCGAGGACGACGCCGCTCCGGAGCTCGAGGCCGCGTAACTCCCTTATCCCGGAGCTGGAAGCGCGGCCACCAGGCGCTGGATGTCGCTTTCGTCGTTCCACCATCCAACCGACGCGCGCAACCAACCGTCGGGTAGGTAGCGGATCACGACGCCGCGATCGTAAGCGGCCTTCACGACCTCGACCGGCTCACCCGGCGCCCGGAACGAGACGAGCGTGCTGTGCCCGGCCTCGGTTCGGACGTCGAAGCCGGCACGGATGAGCGCCTCGCGGCAAAGGGCTACGAGCTCGGCGGCGCGCCGGAATCCCCACTCCGGCTGATCGGCGACTGCGGCTTTGAGGCCCGCCACGAGCTCGTGGCCGAGATGGACAACCGCGAGTCGCGTGGCGTCGGTCCGCACCGACGCGAAGTAGTGCTTCATCCGCGGTTTGAGGCCCTCGGGATCCGCGACGTAAAGCGCGCCCGTCGTTTCCGGCCCGCAAAGCCATTTCTGCCCCGAAACGGTGTACCAGTCGGCGACCGAGGCATCGACGGGGATCGCGCCCACCGACTGCGCCCCGTCGACCAGCAACGGCAGGCCCGTCACCCTCTTGATGTCGGCCAGCGGCATCACGTGGCCGTTGAGCCAGAGCACGTGGGACAGCGCGATGAGCCGCGTGGATGGAGTGACCTCCGCTGTGATCGCTTCGAGCGCCTCGCTTGCGGGGAGCTCGGTCACGCGCGCCTTCTTGATCTTCGCGCCAGACGCCTCCAGCGGCAGCATCAGACCCGGGTGTTCAGCGTCGGTCGTGACGACCTCGTCGTCAGGGCCGAGGTCCATCCCCGTGACGACCAGGTTGCAGCCCTCTGTCGTGGAGGTCGTGAGCAGCAGCCTGTCGGCGGGCACGTTGATCAGCGCCGCCAGGCTCTCGCGCAACGCGGTCTCCTGGGCTGTGCTTGCCTCGAATGCGGCCATCGAGCCGCGCCCGTGTTCGAGTCCGTGGGACTGGACGGCGTGCATCGCCTCGGCCGTTCGCCGCGACAGCGGGCCGACCGAGCCCGCGTTGAGGTACGCGTAACGCTCGAGCACCGGGAAGCCCGAGCGCGCCTCGGCGAACGTCATGCCTTCGCCTTGTAGAAGCGGCACGGCGGAGATTCGGCGGTCGTGTGAAAGTTCCAGTGTCGACACCACGTGGTGCCGTCGAACATCCGGCATGTGCCGCACGTGACCCGCGGACGCTCCACGCGCGTCTTCTTCATGTGGTGCTCGGGACGTTCCCCCGCGAAGCTCACGCCTTGCCCGATTTGAGCGGCTCCAGCGCGACCACGGGAATCTTGCGCTCCGTCAGCTTCTGCTGAAGCTCCAGATACTCGACCAGCTTGCCCAGCCGGTCGCGTTCCTTGCCCTTGAGCGTTCGGGCGCGAACGTTCAGCCTCTCGGGGCCGACCTCGACGGTCGCATTAGGATTCGCGAGCAAGTTCACGTACCAGGCGGGATGCGCGGCCGCGCCGTTGTCGGACGCGATCACGACAAAGACGGCGCCAGACTTCCGATATCCGACCACGGCGGTGCGAGGCTCCCCGGTCCGTGCGCCCGTGGTCGTCAGCAGCAGCAGCTGGCGGCCGGCCATGCGACCGCTGAGCTGACCCTTGGTCGCGCGAAACTCCTCGATGATCTGCCGGTTGAAGGCCGTCATGTCTGAGGGGATCTGCCCCATGCGTCGAGCTTAAATAATTGAGCGAAGTGGAGCCCAAGGCCGGATTCATTCCGGCCGTCTCCAAGCGCGTCTACCGCGAGCGCGCGGCGTGGCAGTTGGCCGGAGGGGGTCCCGCGCGGGAGGACAGGCGTCCTTCCCCGCGCCATTTAGTGCTTGAAGTGGCGGCGCCCAGTCATGACCATGGCGATGCCTGCCGCGTCTGCGGCGGCCGTCACCTCGAGATCCTTCAACGAGCCGCCCGGCTGGATGACCGCAGTCACACCCGCGCGGATGCCCACCTCCAGCCCGTCTGGAAACGGGAAGAACGCGTCGGACGCCATCACGGCGGCGCGCGCACGATCACCGGCTCGATGCGCCGCGATCTGCACCGCTTCCACTCGGGACATCTGGCCCGCGCCGACGCCGACGGCCGAGCCGTTCTTGAACATGACGATCGCGTTCGATTTCACATGCTTGACCGCGATCCACGCATAGGCAAGCTGTTCCCACTCCGCCTCGGTCGGCACGCGCCTCGTGGGCACCGCGCACGACCCGCGGTCGAAGCCGCCCCGGTCCCACGCCTGCACCAGGAAGCCGCCTGACACCGAGCGCACGTCGTAGTCGAGCAGGACGTGCTTGGTGGGTTCGGCGACGAGCACGATCATCGTCTTGCGTCGCGCGAGCACCTCGAGCGCCTCGTCGTAGACCTCAGGCGCGATGACGACGTGGGTCACGATCTGCACGATCTGCTCGGCCGTGTCGCGGTCGAGCGGCCGGTTCACCGCGACGATTCCGCCGAAGGCGCTGACCTTGTCGCACTCGTAAGCCATGCGATACGCGACGCTGATGCTGTCCGCGACCGCCAGGCCGCAAGGGTTGGTGTGCTTGATGATCGCCGCAGCCGGCGAGCTGTAATCGCTCACGAGCTGGATGCCCGCCGCGGCGTCCTGGATGTTGTTGAAGCCGAGCTCCTTGCCCTGGAGCTGGCGCGCGCCACCCATGCCGCCCGGATCGGGACCGTACCTGTAGAACGCGGCGGGCTGGTGCTCGTTCTCGCCGTACTTCAGCGGCTGGGCGAGGCGACCGGCGAACGAGATCTCGGTTGCGAAGCCAGGGGACTCCGGACCCCGCAGGTACGCGGCGATCCACGAGTCATAGGCCGCGGTGTGCGCGTAGGCCTCGGCGGCCAGGCGGCGCCGGGCGGGCTGGTCGGGCCCGCCGGCATGGAGCTCGTCGAGGATCTCGCTGTAGCGCTCGGGCCGGACGACCACCACCACCGACTCGTGGTTTTTGGCCGCGGCGCGGATCATCGCCGGTCCGCCGACGTCGATCTGCTCGATCGCCTCCTCGAACGTGACGTCCGGCCGGCCGACCGTCTCGACGAACGGATAGAGGTTGCAGCAGAGGAGGTCGATCTCCTTGAGCCCGTGGATGCGCAGCGTCTCGATGTGCTCCGGCATGTCGCGGCGAGCGAGCAGCCCGGCGTGCACGCCCGGGTGGAGGGTCTTGACGCGGCCGTTCAGGATCTCAGGAAACCCGGTGAGGTCAGACACCGGCTTCGCGTCGATTGCCGCGTCGGAAAGCGTCTGCAAGGTGCTGCCGGTGGCGAACAGCTCGAACCCGAGGCGGTGGAGCCCGCGCGCGAAGCCTGCGAGTCCTGTCTTGTCGCTAACCGACAGCAGAGCTCTTGGCAATCCTGGCCTCCATCAAACGGATCGCTGCTGGTAGCAAACGGTACTCGACCTCGTGCACCCGTCGACGAAGCGTTTCGACAGTGTCGCCGGGCAGGATCTCCACCGATTCCTGGAGCAGGATCGGCCCTGCGTCGAGCGCGTCCGTGACGACGTGCACGGTGGCGCCTGTCGCACTCACGCCCGCCGCCAGCGCCTGCTCGACCGCAT
Source organism: Candidatus Dormiibacterota bacterium (assembly GCA_035934385.1). GTDB lineage: Bacteria > Chloroflexota > Dormibacteria > Dormibacterales > Dormibacteraceae > CF-118. The sequence goes on along the minus strand of DASYXY010000068.1, from coordinate 53,665 downwards.
CCATGCCACCCGCGAAGGCGGGGAGCAGCGACGGGTGGACGTTGATGATCCGCTCGCGAAACGCTTCGAGGAACGGCGCCGAGTGCACGCGGTCGTAGCCCGCATCGACGACGAGCTGGACGCCGTGCTTGAGGAAGAAGTCGCGCATCGCCGAGTCGCGCTGCTCGATCGACGTGAATTCCTTCTGCGACAGTTCCGCCAGCGGGATGCTTCGCTCGCGGGCGAACGCGGCACCCCCACACGACTGCCGGTTGGTGGCCACGGCGACCACGTCAAACCCGCGCTCGACAAGGTTGCGCAGGTTGGTGCCCTCACCCGAGACGCAGACTCCCAGTTTCAGCGAACGACCACCCGCTCAGGACCTTTCTGCTCGACCACCTCGCCCACGACCTGCGCGCCGGGGTGAGCGTCGTTCGGATCGATCGCCAGGATCATCCCGAGCCCCATGTTGAAGGTGCCCCACATCTCGTCATCCGATACGCGCCCGCGACGCTGGATCTCGGCGAAGATCGGCGGCTGTTCCCATCGGCTCCTGTCCAGCACCGCCGCCAGGCCGTCGGGCAGGCAGCGGGGCAGGTTGCCTGGAATCCCACCGCCCGTGATGTGTGCAGCGGCCTTCCAGCGCAGCCGGCCCATCTCCTCCAGGTATGAGCGATGAGGCAGCAGAAGCTGGTCCAACAGCTTCTTCGTCAGCGGCTGGCCCTCGAAGACCTTGCGCGCCAGCGAGTAGCCGTTGGTGTGCAGGCCGTTGGAGGGGAATCCGACCAGCAGGTCGCCGGGCCGCACCGCATCGCGCTTGACCTCGTCGACCAGTCCGACGATGAATCCCGCGAGGTCGTAGTCGCCGAGTGCGTAGACGCCTGGCATCTCCGCCGTCTCGCCCCCGAGCAGAGCGCACGCGGCCCCGCGGCACGCCTCGGTCATGCCCTCCATGAGCTGTTCGAACACGTTGGGGTCGAGCTTGCCGGTGGCGAAATAGTCGAGGAAGAAAAGCGGACGCGCGCCGGCGGTCGCGATGTCGTTGACGCAGTGATTGACGATGTCGATCCCGATGCCTTTGTGCCGGCCGGCGGCGATGGCGACTTTGATCTTGGTGCCGACACCGTCCGCGCTGGCCGCCAGCCGGCCCCCGCCAGGTAGGTGATAGAGGCCGGCGAAGGGGCCGACCCCGGCCGCGACCTGGGCCCCATGTGTCGCGGCGATCAGGGGCCTGACCCGCTCCAGCACGCGCTCGTACGCCTCGATGTCGACGCCGGCCGCGGCGTACGACAGCCCTTCCGCCATCAGCTCACGGAAGTGGGGCCGGCTCGAACTGGAACTTATCCATCTCGAGCTGCTGGGGCACCGCCACCGGGTAGCTGCCGTCGAAGCACGCGCGGCAGAACTCTTGCGATGTGCCGCGCCCGATGGCCCGCATGAGGCCCGGGATGGACAGGTATGAAAGACTGTCCGCGCCGATGTGCTTGCGCACCTCCTCGACGGTGCGGCCGGACGCGATGAGCTCCTTGGTGGAGCCGATGTCGACGCCCATGAAACACGGATACCGCATCGGGGGGCTCGAGATCCGCATGTGGATCTCCTTCGCGCCGGCAGCTCGCAGGCGGTCGATGATGCGCCGTGACGTCGTGCCGCGCACGATCGAGTCGTCGACGGCGATGAGGCGTTTTCCCTTGATGGATCGCGGCAGCGGGTTGAGCTTCAGCATCACGCCCGCCTCGCGCAGGGACTGGTCGGGCTGAATGAACGTGCGGTTGATGTAGCGGCTCTTCATGAGCGCCTCGCGGTAGGGGATGCCGGAGGCTTCCGCGTACCCGATCGCCGCGGGGGTGCCGCTGTCCGGGAACGCGATCACCATGTCCGCCTCGACCGGCGCTTCCTTCGCGAGCTCGTGGCCCATCCGGATGCGCGCCTCCTCCAGCTCGCAGTTCTTGAGGATGGAGTCGGGGCGCGCGAAGTAGATGAACTCGAACACGCACATCGCGTGCTTGTTCGAGGTCTGGAACGAGGAGCTGTGCACGCCGTGCTCGTCCATCACCACCATCTCGCCCGGCTGGACCTCGCGCACGAACGTCGCGTGCACGGTGTCCAGCGCGCACGTCTCTGACGCGACCACGTGGGCGGGCTGTCCCGCCAGGGGGATGAAGCCGATGCACAGAGGCCGGAATCCGTACGGGTCGCGGAGTGCGATGAGCTGTTTGGACGTGATGATGCCGCACGAGTAGGCGCCCACGACGCGCGCGAACGCGCGCCGCACGACTTCCTCCCAGGTCCGGCCGTGGGTGTGCTCGATGAGCCGGGCCATCACCTCTGTGTCGAGCCCAGACTCGAAGGTCGCGCCCTCCTCTTCGAGCTGCACGCGCAGGGCCTGCGCGTTCAGCAGGTTGCCGTTGTGCGCGATGGCACCCGAGCCCAGCTGCGGGTGATGGAACGGAAGCGGGTGCGCGTTTTCAGCCCTCGACGAGCCGGTGGTCGAGTAGCGGGTGTGACCGAGCGCGATCACCGAGCCATCGCCCATTTCCTTCACGGTCGCCGGGTTGAAAACCTGCGCGACCAGCCCCATGCCTCGATGCACTCGCACGGACTCGCCGTCCGACACCGCGATGCCCGCCGACTCCTGGCCGCGGTGCTGCAGCGCGAAGAGTCCGAAGTACGTGAGGTTGGCCACGTCGACCGTCCCGGAGGCGCAGATTCCAAAGACCCCGCACATCAGGCAGGCCTCCCGAATCCGCCTTCCCACGCGTCTCGCATCTCATTCAGCGTCAGCTTCAGCTGGCCCTCGAGCTCGAGCGCGTCGCCACCGGTCAGTCCGAGCAGCGCGATCTCGACGTGATGCCGTCGAGCCAGCGACTGCAGCTCGGGCGTCGCGCGAGACGGCGCGCTGACGATGAAGCGGCTCGGCGACTCGCCGAAGAACGCGGCGTCGAGGCGCAGCGGAGGCTCGGGATTCAGCGCCGGACCTCGCACGCCGATACCGCCGAGCAGGCAGCACTCCGCAAGCGCCACGAGCATTCCGCCGTCGGAGCAATCGTGCGCGGTCTTGATGAGACCGGCGCGCGCGGCCGTGAGCACGAACTTGCCGACAGCGCGCTCGCGCGCGAGGTCCAGCTCCGGCGGCCGGCCGGCGACCATGCCGTGCTCAACCTTCAGGTATTCGCTGCCGCCGAGGTCGTTGTGGCTCGAGCCGATCAGCAGCACGAAGTCGCCTTCGTGCTTGAAGCCCACCTGCAGGCGCCGGTCGTAGTCGTCGATCTGGCCGACCATGCCGATCACCGGCGTCGGGTAGATGGACGTGCCGCCCGCGGACTCGTTGTAGAGGCTGACGTTGCCGCTGACGATCGGTAGGTCGAGCGACCGGCACGCCTGGGCCAGGCCGGTGACGGTCTCCTCCAGCTGCCAGTAAACCTCCGGCCGGTCAGGGTTGGCCATGTTCAGGCAGTCGGTGATCGCGAGCGGCTGGGCGCCGGTGGCGATGATGTTGCGTGCCGCCTCGGCCACGGCGAGCTGCGCACCGAGGTTCGCGTCGAGGTGGCAGTAGCGCGAGTTGCACGACGTGGTCATCGCGATGCCGACCTTCGTGCCCTTGACGCGCAGCATGGCCGCGTCGCCGCCCGGAGGGATCACCGTCGCGTCGCCGACCATGTGGTCGTAGCGGCGGATGATCGGCTTGCGGCTGCAGAGGTTCGGGCTCGCGAGCATGCGCAGGAGCGCGGCGCCCAGGTCGGCGACCGGGGCCAGCGAGTCGAGGTCGAGGCCCGGCGAAGGCTCGGGTGGAAGCCCGACGAGCCGTCGCAAGGGCGCACCCTCCGTGAGCAGCTGCACCGGCAGTCGAGCGACGAGCTCGTCGTGATCCATGACGGTCAGTTGACCATCGTCGGTGACCTCGCCGATGACGGCCGACGTCAGGTCCCAGGTTTCGAAGATGCGCTCGATGTCGGCCTCACGGCCGCGCCGCACGACCACGAGCATCCGTTCCTGCGACTCCGAGAGCATGACGTCGTAGGGCGTCATGCCGCGCTCGCGTCGGGGCACGCGCGACACCTCGATCCTCGCGCCAGCGCCCGGGACGCGACCTGCGCATTCGGCCACGGATGAGGTGAGACCCGCGGCGCCGAGATCCTGGATCGCTACGACCGCGTCGGACAGCGAGAGATCCATGCAGGCCTCGAGGAGGCACTTTTCGAGGAAGGGGTTGCCGACCTGGACCGCCGGGCGTCGCTGTGAGCTGTCCTCGTCGAGCTCGAGGGACGCAAACGCCGCGCCATGGATGCCGTCGCGCCCAGTGTCCGCGCCGACGAGCAGCAGCTTGTTGCCGGTGCCCTCCGCGCGAGCGTGAACCAGGTCGTTCGCGCGGACGAGTCCGACGCACATCGCGTTGACGAGCGGGTTTTGCGCGTAGCAGTCCTCGAAATAAACCTCGCCGGCCACCGTCGGCACTCCGATGCAGTTGCCGTAGCCGCCGATTCCGGCGACGACACCTTCGAAGTGGTGGCGCGATTCGGGCAGCGGGCCGAACCGAAGCGAGTCGAGAAGCGCAATCGGCCGCGCGCCCATCGCGATGACGTCGCGGAGAATGCCGCCCACACCGGTGGCCGCCCCCTGGTAAGGCTCGATGGCCGACGGGTGGTTGTGCGACTCGATCTTGAACACGACGGCCCAACCATTGCCCAGGCTTACCGCGCCGGCGTTCTCGCCGGGGCCCTGCAGCACGGCCGCGCCGCTGGAGGGCAACCGGCGCAGCAAGAGCTTCGACGTCTTGTACGAGCAATGCTCCGACCAGAGCACCCCGATCATCCCGAGCTCGAGGTCGTTGGGCGGCCGTTCGAGTGCTTCGACGATGACGCGGTACTCGCCGGCCGTGAGCGCGACCTCGCGCAGCCTGCGCTCGTCCACGTCCCGATCCTCGAGCCTCACGCCGTGAGCACCTGGGCCGCGCTGTGCATCACGGAGCGGAACAGCTTGAGCCCGTCGGTGCCGCCGAGCTCGGCTTCGGCGCATCTCTCGGGGTGCGGCATCATGCCGAGCACGTTGCCGCGGCTGTTGACGATGCCAGCGATGTTGTGGAGTGATCCATTCGGGTTGGCGTTCGGGCGCACGCGGCCTTCGACGTCGCAGTACCGGAACACCACCTGTCCGTTCTGCTCGAGGCGTGACAGCGTGGCTGGGTCCGCGAAGTAGCTGCCCTCACCGTGCGAGATGGGCACGCGGAGGACCTCTCGCTCGTCGCACTGCGAGGTGAACGCGAGATCGGTGCGCTCGACGACGAGGTTCGTCCATTCGCAGCGGTACTCGAGCGACGCGTTGCGGATGAGGGCGCCCGGCAGCAGGCCCGACTCGCACAGGATCTGGAAGCCGTTGCAGATGCCCCACACCAGCCCGCCGCGATCGGCGAACTCACCGATGCTCTCCATCACCGGCGCGAATCGCGCGATCGCGCCCGTGCGCAGGTAGTCGCCGTAGGCGAAGCCGCCCGGCAGGATGATGCAGTCGCATCCCTTCAGGTCCGCATCCTTGTGCCACAGGTACTGGAGGTGTCCGCCGAGCACCTGGTCGACGACCCAGCCGCAGTCGCGGTCCGACCACGTCCCTGGGAAAACGACCACTCCGAATTTCATGGCGTCGCCTCATGGATTCCGCGCGTTTTCTCCAATTCGCGCGCCAAACCAACCCGGGTTCCGCGTGTTTTGCACAAATGGCGGGTTAGGGGGGTCATCGCGGCGAGCTCCGGCGCTCGTGCTGGTGCTCGAGCTCGAAGTGGTAGTCCTCGATCACGTGGTTGGCGAGCAGCCGGTTGCACATCGCGTCGACGCGCTCGCGCGCCTCTCGCTCCGAGGTCGTGTCCAGGCGCACCTCGATGTATTTGCCGACGCGAACATCGGTCACCTCACCGAAGCCGAGCGAGGCGAGGCCCTGCCGGACCGTGACCCCTTGAGGGTCGTTGACCAGCGGCTTGGGAACCACAATGATGCGGGCTATCACTTTTCGTTCCTCGCCTTCTTCGGGAAGAGGGGCTTGCCCACCAGGCGAAGGTACGCGGTCAGGTACCGCTCGCGGGTCTGGGCAACGATCTCGGGCGGCAGGATCGGGGCGTCCGACTCCTTGTCCCAGCCCGAACGCGTAAGCCAGTCGCGGACGAACTGCTTGTCGTAGGACTCTGGCGAGGTGCCGACCTGGTACGTGGTCGCGTCCCAGAAGCGCGAGCTGTCGGGCGTAAGGACCTCGTCAATCAGGATCAGCTCATCGTCGATCTGGCCGAACTCGAACTTGGTGTCGGCCAGCATGATGCCCCGCCGTTCCGCGTGCGTCGACGCGTGCTTGTACAGCTCGAGGCTTGCGTCGCGCAGCTTCTGCGCCAGGTCGTGGCCGAGCTCCTTCTTCAGCTGGGTGAACGTGATGTTCTCGTCGTGGCCGGTCTCGGACTTCGTGGCGGGCGAAAAGATCGGATACGCGAGCTTCTCGCTCTGGCGCAGGCCCGGCGGCATCTCCTCGCCGGCCAGCGTGTGCGACTCCTCGTACTCCTTCCAGGCGCTGCCGGCGAGGTAGCCGCGGACCACGCACTCGAAGTCGATGCGCTTCGCCTTGCGCACGATCATGAATCGGCCGGCCAGCTCTTCGCGGTGGTCGCGCAGCGCGGCCGGAAGGTCCGGGACCATGCCCGACACCAGGTGGTTCTCCTGGAAGGTGTGCGTCTGCGAGAACCAGAAGATCGAGAGCTGCGTCAGCACCTTGCCGCGATCCGGAATGCCAGTCGGGAGCACGTGGTCGAAAGCGGAGAGCCGGTCGGTCGCGACCATCAGGAGCTGGCTGTCGGGCAGCTCGTAGGTGTCGCGCACCTTGCCGCGCGCGAAGAGCTTGAGCGGCAGCTCGGTTTCCGTGAGAGCAGGTCCCGCGATCAAGCCGTTTTGACTCCGAGGGCGAGGCGCTCGAACGCGAGGTCCGTGTTCTCCAGGCCGGCCCACGGGTCGAAGACCTCGTCCAGCCTGGCGCCGATGCGGTCCATCACCGCTCGATTCTTCTCGATCTGAGACCGGAAGCCCGCGCCGCCTTCCTGCAGCGATTCCATCGCCGCCTTCTGCACGATCGCGTACGCGTCCTCCCGCGACATGCCCGACTCCACCATCGCCGTGAGCACCCTTCCCGAGAACGCGACGCCACCGCCGAACTGAAGGTTGCGAAGCATCCGGTCCGGATGCACCTCGAGGCCCTGAAGAACCTTCGTCATCTCGATGGCCATGAAATCGAGCGCGGCGCACGCATCAGGGAAAACAACTCGCTCCGCCGACGAATGACTGATGTCGCGCTCGTGCCAGAGGGCCGTGTTCTCGAACGCGGTGACCATGTTGCCGCGGACGACCCGTGCCAGCCCACACACGCGCTCGGTCAGCACCGGGTTGCGCTTGTGCGGCATTGCGGAGCTACCCTTCTGCTCCTTGCCGAAAGGCTCAAAAACCTCCCCGACCTCGCTGCGCTGCAGATGACGGATCTCGGTGGCGATGCGCTCCAGCGCGCCGGCCGCGGACGCAAGCGCCGCCATGAACGATGCATGCACGTCGCGTGCGACCACCTGCGTCGACACCACATCAGCGCGCAGGCCAAGCGCCTTGCAGACGTGTTCCTCCACGCGCGGGTCGACCGTCGCGTGCGTGCCAACAGCGCCGCAAACTCGGCCCACCGCCACCTCGTCAGTGGCTCGTTCGAGGCGCACGCGCACGCGGTCGAGCTCGGCGACCCAGCCCGCAACTTTGAAGCCGAACGTGATCGGCTCGGCCACAACTCCGTGCGTGCGGCCGGCCATCAGCGTCTTGCGATGCCGCACCGCCAGCTCGGCGGCAGAGTCGCGAACACTGCCAAGGTCTTGTGCGATCAGGCGCGAGGACTCGACCAGCTGCACCGCCATCGCCGTGTCATTGAGGTCCTGGCTTGTCATGCCGAGGTGCACGTAGCGCGCCTCCGGCTGGCCGATGGAGGCGTTGACGTCGGTCAGGAAAGCGATGACGTCGTGCCCGACGCGTTCCTCCAACGCAGCGATGCGGGCGGCGTCAAAGGTCGCGTTGCGGATCTTCGGGAGAGCCGAAGCCGGGATGCGGCCGATCTCCGCCCAGGCCTCGCAGGCAAGGATCTCGATCCGGAGCCACAGCTCGTACCTGTGCTGGTCAGACCACACCGCCCTCATGGCGGGCGGACAGTAGCGCTCGATCAAAGAAGGGGAAGGCTCCCAATCAACACTGGGGTCGGGCTGATTATATCTGCCGCCAGGTGCAAGAGCAGATGTAGTGGATGGCGAAAAGATATCCACAAGATGCTGTGGATGGCATGGCGGTAAGTAGTCGGTAGCGTCCGGGCATCGATAATCGCACCACCGGATGCCCCCCGCCCTTGCTCGAGCTCGTAACCGTATTCGGAGGCCCCCCGTTTGAACCCGCACAGGCTGAGAGGCCAGTGAGCGACCCGGGTCGCGGCGAGGAGAGAGAACTCGTCGAACGCGCGAAGCGGGACCCGCGCGAGTTCGGGGCGCTGTACGACAGGCACTTTCAGCAGATCTACAGGTTCGTGTACTCAAGAGTGAGGGAGCAAACAGCGGCCGAAGACGTCACCTCAGAGGTTTTCATCAAAGCTCTGAAGGCCATTCCCCGGTATCAAGACACGGGGCGTCCCTTTGCGGCCTGGCTCTACCAGATAGCGGTCAACGCCATAGCCGATCGCTACCGCAGCCTCCGCCCCTCACAGCCGCTCGAGGACTTCCATGACCTCTCGGTTGCGGGTCCCGCGCTCGAAGAGCAGGCGGCGCAGCGCGACGAGATTCGCCGCGTGTGGGCGATTGTCGAAGAGCTGCCTGCGCAGCAGCGCATGGCGCTGGTGCTCAAGTTCCAGGAAGACATGAAGATCGAGGACATCGCGGTCGCCATGGGCAAGACGCAAGGCGCCGTGAAGCTGCTAATCCATCGTGGCGTGAGCCGCCTCCGCGAAGTGGCCGGCGCGCTGAGGCCAGTCGATTGAGCGGCCCGCACTTCGACCCCGAGCTGAACGACGTCCTCCAGGACCCAGAGCTCCTGCGCCTCGCCGGCGTGCTGAGCCAGGGCCAGACGCCGGCGCCGCCGCTCGATGACGCCTTCAAGTCAGCGCTCCGGCGGCAGCTGATGGACATGGCCTGGCGCTCGGCGGAGGGCAAGGACTCGTGGTGGCGGCTCTGGCTATCGCCGCCCCGCCTGTCCTGGATCGCCGCCGCCGCGGTCGTGGTGATGATCGCGTCGGTGGTCATCTACACCGCCGCACAGCCTCCCGGCGGATTCAACCAGGTGATCATCGAGAGCCCGCAGCAGGACCAGTCTTCGGTGGCGCTGCACCAGCCGATCCTTGTGTCCTTCAACCAGCCGATGGATCATCCGTCCACCGAAAAAGCCGTGCAGATCACGCCGGCGACAAACGTCGACTACGCGTGGAATGGAGACGCCCAGCTCTACATCCAGCCGGTCAGCGGGGACCTCGCGCCGAACACGCAGTACCAGGTCACGATCGGGCCCGGCGCGCTCACGAAGAACCAGCAGCCGCTCAGCACGCCGACCACGATCACCTTCGTCACCACCCAGTCGACGCCGGCGCCGCCGTCTCCGAGCCCGACGCCCCGGGTGACGACCTCGCTGCTCACCAATCAACAGCAGCTGGCCACCATCCCGAGCGCCGCTTCGTCCTCGCCGGTATGGTCGCCAGACTCGACGGCGATCTACTACGTCGGTCCTGGCGGAGCGCTCGTATCCGTGCCGGCCAAGGGTGGATCGGCGGCGACGCTCGTCGCCACCGGGGCTTCGCTGCCCACCATCGATCCGGCGGGAGGCCTGCTCGCCTATGTCCGCGCCGGGAAGATCGAGGTGCTCTCGCTGAAGGCCAAGACGACCGACGTGATCGCACCACCGTTCGCTCCGACCGCGCTCCGGTGGGTTGGCGAGACGCTGTACTTCGGCACGAGCGAGGGCGTTTACTCGTACAAAGACACGACCGTCAGGCGCGCGGGCATCCAGAACGACCAGGCCGTGAACGTCATCTCGATCTCGCCTGACGGGCTGTTCGCCGTGTACCAGGGCGCCAGCAGCCTGTTCCTGCTGGACGTTGCTGGTGGCGGCAACGTGCAGCTCGGTGGGTCCGGCGCCGCGGGCACCTTCCAGGCGTGGTCGCCCAACGGCCAGCGCCTGGTGTACGGGAACATCATCGCCGACCTGCACGGCAAGACCGTGAGCACGCTGCCCGACGGTGAGGTGGCCTGGTCGGCGCAGAACGTGATCCTTCTCGGCTCGGACACCGGTATCTATTCGATCCGGCCCGACGGCACGGACCTGACCAAGCTCGCCGACGGAACGTTCCACGCGCCCGTGTGGGCGCCTGACTCGAGCACTTTCGTGTTCGTGCGAGGTGACGCCCTGTATGACGCGACGGCTCCGACGGCCAAGCCGCAAGCCTCGGCGACCGCGCAAGCTTCGGCCGTGGTCAATGCGTTCATGAGCGCGCGACGGGACAACGAGCCGGACAAAGCGCGCGGCTACCTCGACGACTCCGGCAAGGCCGCATACGGCTCAGGCAACCTCGCGCTGATCCCGAGCAGCGACCTCCAGTTCAAGCGCTTCTACATCCTCGTGGTGGAGGTGGACCCCTCATCGCCGAACACCGTGCGCGCGGTCGTACGCATGGTCTTCGGCAAGGACAAGCAGGAGAAGAGCGCGATCGAGGAGACGCTGATCCTGCAGCGCGGGCAGGACACCGACCCGTTCCTCATCGATGGCGCGACCGCGAGCGCACCACGCGATCTCGGCAAGGGCCCGAACGTCGTGTCGGTGAAGGTCACCGGCTCGCAGTTGGTCGTGACGTTCGACAGCGACCTGCTTCCGAACAGCGTCGGCGGCGTGGTCCTGCAGGACTCGACTGGCGCAGCGGTCCAGGTGACTCCGGTCTACAACGACAGAGAGTTGACCTTCAGCGGGCTGCAGCTCACCCCTGGCGCGCGGTACCGCCTGGTCGTCCAGCCCACCGTTCAGGACGTCGGCAACCGCAATCCGGCCGCCGAGTACGATCTGGACTTCGTCGGCCCGGCCGCCGAGCCGGCCTCCGGCGGGTCGGCGCCACCGCCAGCGCCAAGTCCGTCGCCGCTGCCGACGCCAACGACGGTCCCGGGGGCCTCGCCGATCCCGACTCCGACTCCGGGCTAGATCAGCTTCAGGGCGCGCGCGGCACGCGCGAGCGACGTGACCGAAGTCGAATGCGCGATGTCGCCCGACAGGGCGGCCTCGAGCGCCTCCGCCAGCGGCAGCCGCATCACCTCCATGTCCTGCTCGTAGGGCTCGAGGTGCTGCTTCGCCTCGTTGAGCCCTTCCGCCAGGTACATATGCGCCGTACCGGTGAGGATCGCGGCTCCATGCGCTACCCCAAGCGCTCGCAGGCGCTCGGCCCGAAAGCCCGTCTCTTCCTCCAGCTCGCGCAGCGCGCCCTCCCGCGGATCCTCACCGCGCGCGAGCGTTCCGGCCGGGACCTCCCACGATGAGGCGTCCCACGCATGTCGCCACTGGCGGACGAGAAGCGTGTCTCCGTTCTCGAAGTGGGGCACAACGAAGACAGAGTCGGGGTTGATCACGACCACGTACCCGACCTCGTCGCCGGATGGCAGGCGGATGACATCGTCGCGCACCGCAAACTGGCCCTTGCGGCCGACCTCTTTCTGCGTGAGCACCTCGAAAGGCCGACCAGACGTCGGATGCGAGAGCTTGCTCAGCTCGTATGCCTCACGAGCGCGCTGACCGCGGCCGCCGCTGCGGCGACATGGCGAGGGTCAGGCCCGTAGTCAAACGGCGATTCTTCAGTGGCGAAAGCCCTGGCCTGATCGACGAGCTCCGGATGCTCCTCGATGAAGCGTGTGCTGAGCTTGCCGGCACGAAAGTCAGGACTCTCGAGAATCGCGCGGTGATACGGAATCGTGGTCGCGGGCCCGGCGACCACGAACTCGCGCAGCGCCCGCTTCGCGCGCGCGATCGACTCAGCGCGGTCGGCGCCGTGCACGATGAGCTTCGCCACGAGCGAGTCGTAGTTGGGCGGAACGTCCGACCCAGGTCCGAACCCCGAGTCGACTCGAACGCCGGGGCCGGCGGGCGCCACCCACCGATTGATGCGCTTGGGGTTGGGCAGGAACTTCCGTGTCGGATCCTCGGCGTTGATGCGCATCTCGATCGCGTGCCCGGTCCACGTGACATCGCCCTGCTTGAAGCCGAGCTCCATTCCCGACGCCACGCGGATCTGCTCCTTCACCAGGTCTATGCCGGTAACGAATTCGGTGATCGGGTGCTCCACCTGCAGCCGCGCATTGACCTCGAGGAAGAAGAACTCGCCCTCGCTGAACATGAACTCCACGGTGCCCGCGTTGACGTAACCGGCGGCCGTGACCGCGCGGATCGCGGCATCGCCCATGGCCGAGCGCAGCGCCGGCGTGATGGCAGGCGAAGGCGTCTCTTCCATGATCTTTTGATGCCGGCGCTGGATCGAACATTCCCGCTCGCCGAGATGGACCGCGTTGCCGTGCTGATCGCATATGACCTGGATCTCGATGTGCCGCGGCTTGCGAATGAAGCGCTCGAGGTAGACGGTCGGGTCACCGAATGCGGATCGCGCGGCCTGGTGGCTGCTCTCGACCGCCGCCACGAGCTCGTCCTCCGACTCGACGACCTTCATGCCGATGCCGCCCCCGCCGCCGGATGGCTTGACCATCACCGGAAAGCCGAGCTTCTTCGCCGCCTCGATCGCGCTGGACGCATCGGTGACCGCGCTGCTGCCCTCCGTCACCGGCACTCCGTTGGCGACGGCGAGCTGGCGAGCGGCCAGCTTGGAGCCGAGCGCCCGCATCGCACGTGCCGGTGGACCGATGAACTGAATGCCGGCCGCCACGCATGCATCGGGGAACGCGGGCTTCTCCGACAGGAACCCATAGCCCGGGTGAATCGCCTCCGCGCCGCAGTCGTGCGCTGTCTTGACGATGCGGTCGACCTGCAGGTACGAATCCGTGGGCGCCGCGCCGCCGATGTGGTGCGCCTCGTCGGCGTAACGGACGTGGATCGCGTTGCGGTCGGCGTCGGAGTAAACCGCGGCCGTGGCGATCCCCATCTCGCTGCACGCGCGCATCACGCGGATCGCGATCTCGCCGCGGTTCGCGACGAGGATCTTCTTGAAGAGCTTCGGTCGGGAAATCATCCGATGGCGAGCAGTGGCTGGTTTGGCCCGACGACCTCGCCTTCCTTGACGTAGATGTCCTGCACCTTGCCCGCGACGGTCGTGACGATGTCGTTCTGCATCTTCATCGCTTCGAGCACCGCGACCACGTCGCCGAGCTTCACGTCGTCGCCGGTCCTGATCGGGATCTTGACGATGAGGCCCTGCATCGGTGCGATCACGGTGCCCTCGCCGGTCTTCGGTGCGGGTTTCGGCGCAGGCGCCGACGCTGCTCCGGACGGCCCTGCAGGAATCACTGCCATGCCGGCCCCAGTCACGCGAACCTTGAAAACCTCGCCCTCGACCTCGACGTCGAACTCGGCGGTCGTCGCAGGCGCGGTGGCGGGCGGCGGGTCGGCGGCAGGAGGCGACGCGGCCGGCGGCGGATCCGGCGCGACCGTGACTGGGGCCGGCGCCTTGGCTTGCTTCGCGCGACCATCGGCGTCTCCGCGCTGGTGATACGCGGGAGCGAGATTCGGAAACAGGAGCTGGATGAGCACCGCGTCGTCGGACGGCTCCTGCCCCATCTTCCGGACCTGCGCGCGCGCCATCTCCACCTGCGGCTCCAGCAGATCCGCCGGCCGGATGGTGATGGGCTCCTCGCGCCCGAGCACGAGCCGTCGCAGCTCGGGATCCGCCGGCACGGGCGGGCGCCCATAAAGGCCCTGCAGGTAGTCCTTGAGCTCCTGCGTCACCGTCGCGTAGCGCTCGCCGCCGATGACGTTGTAGACGGCCTGCGTGGCGATCATCTGCCGCACCGGGGCGACCAGCGGCGGATAGCCGAGCTCGAGGCGTACGCGATTGGCCTCGTCGAGCACCTCGGAGACCCGTGCCCCGGCCTCGTGCGATCCAAGCTGGCGGTAGATGTCTTCGAGCATCAGTCCCGGCATGCGGTAGCGAAGGATGTCGGCGTCGATGCGATCCGCGACCGGGCTGATGTCGGCCTCGTGCATGCGCTTCAACACCTCGAGCGCGATGTTCGCGTCCCACATCCGGTCGAGGTCGAGGCCAGTGTCGTACTCGCCTCCCTGCAGCGCGGCGACGACGCTTTCGGCCGCAGGCTGCGACGTGCCCCACGCCAGCGGCGACATCGCGACATCGAGCACGTCCGCGCCCGCTTCCACAGCGGCCATGTACGCCATCGGCGCCATGCCGCTGGAGCAGTGCGAGTGAACGTCGACCGGGATCTTCACCGTTTGCTTGAGCGCTGCGACCAGCTCCCATGTCGCCTGCGGGCTGAGCAGGCCTGACGTGTCCTTGATCACGACCTCGTGACAGCCCATGTTGGCCAGGCCTTTCGCGAGCGAGCACCAGCCCTCGATGTTGTGCGCGGGCGAAATCGCGTAGCACAGCGCTCCCTGCAAACGCTTCTTCGCCTTGAGCACCGCCGCGATCGCGGTCTCCATGTTGCGGAGGTCGTTCAGCGGATCGAATACGCGAAACACGTCGACGCCGCAGCTCGCGGCGTGCTTGACGAAAAGCTCGACGGTGTCGTCCGCGAAGTTGCGGTTGGCGACGAGGTTCTGGCCGCGGATCAGCGCCTGGATCGGCGTCTCTGGGGTCGCCCTCGCGACCTTCCTCACGTACTCCCATGGGTCCTCGCCGCGGCGCACCTGCGTCTCGAACGTGGCGCCGCCGACCGCCTCCATGGCCGCGAAGCCGACGCCGTCCATCATCGTGGCGATGGGCACGATCTCGTCGCCGGTAAGCGCGCCGCCGAGCAGCGTCTGATTGCCGTCGCGAAAGGTCGTATCGACGAGGCGCAGCCCCGTCTTTTTCTTCTTCTTCACGGACCGGCGAGCGCCACCCGCTTCTCGAGGTGGCGTTTCTGCACGCCTTCGTCGCTGAGCCCGATGATGCGCGCCGCCAGCCATGCCGCGTTCTTTGCGCCAGCCTCGCCGATGGCCACGGTCGCAACCGGGATGCCCGCCGGCATCTGGACGATCGAGTAGAGCGAGTCGACGCCACCGAGGTGCTGCGTCGGCACCGGCACGCCGATCACCGGCAGGTCAGTCCATGCGGCCACCACCCCGGGAAGGTGTGCGGCTCCGCCGGCCGCGGCGATGACGACCTGAAGCCCGCGCTCACGCGCGCTCGTCGCCCACTCCATCACGCCGCGCGGATTGCGGTGCGCGGAGCAGACCTTGACCTCGTTCTCGAGCCCCAGCTCGTCGAGGACCTTGACGCACGACTCCATCAGCGGCAGGTCGGATTTGGAGCCGAGGATGACGCCGACTACAGGACTCAAACAACCGCCTCCAGAGCTATGTCGGTGCGGAAGAAGGCTCCGTGGAATCGTACCTGCCGGGCCCCGGAGAGCGCCGCCTCACGGGCCTCGGCCACAGTGTCGGCCAGGCCCACCGCCGTGACGACGCGGCCTCCGTCGGTGACCAGACCACGCTCCGTGTCGAAGCGCGTGCCGCCGTGGAAGACCAGCACGCCCCGCGGCATCTGCGCCAACCCACGGATCGGATATCCGGTGCGGACGGCAGCATCGTCGGGGTAGTGCGCGGAGGCCACGACGACGCCGACGCACGCACGATTGCTCCACCGCAGATCCGGGTGGTCGGCCAGCCCGCCCTTCGCCGCCGAAAGCGCGAGGGCGACGAAGTCCGATTCCAGGCGCGGCAGTACTACCTGCGACTCAGGGTCGCCGAAGCGAGCGTTGAACTCGAGCGTCCGCACGCCGTCCCTGGTCAGCATCACCCCGGCGTAGAGGACGCCCCGAAATTCATTGCCGTTCGCGGCCATCGCGCGCACCGCCGGGCGAAGGACCCTGTTCACGACGTCGTCTACCACGTCGCCGTCCACCGCCAGCGGCGGCGAATAGGCGCCCATGCCGCCAGTGTTCGGCCCGGTGTCTCCATCGCCCGCGCGCTTGAAGTCGCGCGCCGGCGCCAGCGCGATCACCTCTGTGCCGTCGGTGACCCCGAGCAGAGAGAGCTCGGGCCCTTCAAGCCTCTCCTCGACGACGATCGTCGATCCGCTCTTGCCGAATCGTGCCTCCACGAGCATGGCTTCGATGGCCGCGTCCGATTCGTCTGCGCTGCCGCAGACGATCACGCCCTTGCCCCGCGCAAGCCCATCGGCCTTGACCGCCACGCGCCCGTCCCGCCGGCGCGCCCATTCCTTGGCAGGCATGGGCGTCGTGAAGGCCTCGAAGTCGGCGGTCGGGATTCCGGCCTCCCGCATCAGCTTCTTGGCGAACGCCTTGCTCGTCTCGATGCGGCCCGCGCCGCGATTCGGACCGAAGACGTTGAAGCCCGCGTCGCGCAGCGCGTCGCCGACGCCGGCGTCGACGGCCGCCTCGGGGCCGATGACGACCAAGCCGAAACGCTCCTGCTTGGCGAACTTAACGAGCTGCACCACGTCGGTGACGGGTATGGGGACGTTGCGCGCCATGCCGCCGGTCCCGCCGTTGCCGGGGGCGCAGAACACGCGCTCGACCAGCTCGGACTGCACGCATTTCCAGACCAGCGCGTGCTCGCGGGCGCCCGAGCCGATGACCAGGACCTTCACTTCGGACAGAGGTTAGACGGGTGTATGCTCGCGCCGCCGTGAAGGGCTGCCTGGGTTTCGTGCTGGGCGTTCTCCTTCTCATCGCCGGCGGCGGCGTATGGCAGTGGTACCAGGGCAGGGCAGCGGCGGACACGTATGCGCACGCGGCCAAGGAGCGCTTCCCGGCGGTTGTCGTCTCGGCCCTCTTTCCTTACGGGCCGCAGGACCTGGTCAACGAGTCGCCCACGCCGTGCCAGGTGACACTGAGGATCGCCGATCGGATCGTGACCACCGATGCTGACCCACTTTCCGGCGCATGCGACGACAACACTCCACTCCGTCCCGGAACCGCCGTCTCCGTAGAGATCTACCAGGGCAAAGTCACTGCCATCTACCTGGGGAGCTCGAGCTGGCCGACCACCGACAACCCTGGTCATGAGAACCTCATCCCGCAGGCCCAGACGTTCTTCGCGGTGATCCTCGCAGTGCCGGTGGTGGGGCTGCTGATCCTCGACGTCGCCGTCGGCGGCCTGATCGAGTGGCTGCGCCGCCGCCATGTTCTGCCCGCAAAACGCCCGACGACGAGACCCGCCGCTACCGACCGCCCCCCGCCGGACATGCACATCTACCCGCCTGAGTGAGACCAGTCAGGCGCCAGCTCAGCGGCGCACCGTCCGGCTGACGAATCGCGAGATCGGCACGATCCGCTCCGCCGCCGGCGTGATCACCTGCTGGGCGTCGCCCCAGTCGACGACATCGGTGCTGCGGGCCCAGTAGCGGCGGCCGGAGGCGTGCCAGGTGCCATCGGGCTGCCGCAGCGTGTCCAGGTGCGCCAGTGCCGGCGCCGCGCGCGAATCCTTCAAACGACCGAGCATCGACAGCGCTCGCAGGCCGTGGAAGAAGTCGTAGTGCCAGTAGTGCGGCCAGTGGATATGCATCCACTCGGAATCGATCGGCGCACCCGTGCGCGTGGAGCGGAAGACCTCGTGGCTCAGCAGCAGCTCGCCCGCAGCCTGCGCGGCATCCCAGGCGCGCTGGTCGCCGGTCTCGCGGTGGTACTCGACCAGTCCCCAGATGGGCGCAAGGCTCTCGTGAAACGACGAGTGGGTGGCAGCCGGCCTCCGGTCGCAGTTCCAACCGCCGTCGGGCCACTGCGCACGCAGCAGCACCTCCACCAGGTGCCGCACCCGCTTGTCACGGTGCTTGCCGAGCCTTGACGCGGTTGCCAGCGCGTTGCCCTCCATCGACGCGTGTCTGCGCTCGCGATCCTTGATCACGACCGGCTCATCCCTCGTCGCGATCCAATCGAGGACGTGGTCGGCCGCCCGGTTGGCCTCGAGGCTCGTCCTCGGCACACCAAGCTCGACCAGTGACACGAGACGCCAGTGCGCGCCACGCCATTTCGCGTAGGGATGCACGCCGAAACCGCCATCCGGCTGCTGACCCGCCAGCAGCCAGGCGATCGCCGCCCGCCGCCATTCGTGGTCTAGAGGCGCCGGCTTATTCCCATTCGATGGTGCCGGGCGGCTTCGACGTGATATCGAACACCACCCGATTGACGTCCTTCACCTCGTTGACGATGCGATTGCTGATGCGCGCAAGCACCTCGTATGGCACGCGCGCCCAGTCCGCGGTCATGGCGTCCTCGCTCGTCACCACGCGGACGGCGACAACGTTCGCGTACGTGCGGTAGTCGCCCATCACGCCCACGGTCTCGAGCGGTGTGAGCACGGCGAACGACTGCCACACCTGCCGGTAAAGGCCAAAAGCCTTGATCTCGTCCACGACGACCCAGTCGGCGTTGCGCAGGATCTCCAGCCGCTCGGCCGTGACCTCGCCGAGGCAGCGGATCGAAAGGCCTGGCCCAGGGAAAGGCTGGCGGTACACCATCTCCTCAGGCATGCCGAGCTCCTGGCCCACCGCGCGCACCTCGTCCTTGAACAGGTAGCGCAGCGGCTCGATGAGCTGGAAGCGCAGGCCGGGCGGCAGGCCGCCCACGTTGTGGTGGGTTTTGATCTTGGCGGCCGTCGACGCGACATCAGGCGCGGTCGATTCGATGACGTCTGGGTACAGCGTGCCCTGGGCGAGGAAGTCGATGTGCCCCATCGCCTTCGCCTCGGCTTCGAACACCGAGATGAACTCGCGGCCGACGATGCGACGCTTCTCCTCCGGATCGATCACGCCCTTCAGGGCGTGCAGGAAGCGCTCGGTCGCGTCGACGAAGCGGATGTTCATGTCGAGGTTCCCATGCATCACCGCGAGCACGCGCTCGGGCTCCTCCTTGCGGAGAAGGCCGTTGTTCACGAACACGCACGTCAGCTGGTCGCCGACGGCGCGATGCACAAGCGTCGCCGCCACCGCGGAGTCGACGCCGCCGGACAGCGCGCAGATGACGCGGCCGCCGCCCACCTGGGCGCGGATCGTCTCGGTTGCCTCGGCGATGAAGGACCCGGCGTTCCACGTCGGCTCACAGCGGCAGACGCGATAGAGGAAGTTGCGCAGCACCTCGCGGCCGCTAGGCGTGTGCACGACCTCGGGGTGGAACTGGATGCCGTACACGCCGCGGTCGTCGGCAAAAGCGGCCACCGGCGAGTTGCCGCTCGACGCGAGCGAGTGAAAACCCGGCGGCAGCTGCGTGACATGGTCTCCGTGGCTCATCCAGACCGGCAGCTCGCCTTCGAGGCCCTCGAAGATGCGGTCCGCCTGGCGCACCGACAGCAGGGCTGGCCCGTACTCGCGCGCAGCGCCCGGGTCGACCTTGCCGCCCAGGTGGTGGGCGATCAGCTGCATGCCGTAGCAGATCCCCAGCACGGGGACGCCGGCGCGCAGCGCGTCCGGGTCGACCTGAGGAGCGCCGGGCTCGTAGACGCTCGCCGGCCCACCGGAGAGGATGAGACCCGCAGGCTGCCGGCGCTTCAGCTCCTCCCAGGGCGTCGTGCCAGGTACGAGCTCGCAGTACACGCTCGCTTCACGCACGCGCCGGGCGATGAGCTGGCTGTACTGGGAACCGAAATCGAGCACCAGAACTGTCTGGCGTCCCTGCCCGCTCTTCGCCTCCGGCCGTGCGTGTGTGGCCGTGGCGGTCTCGCTCAGCTCAGGACTTCCCCATGCCGACGTGCTGAGCCTGCTGCAGGGCTTTGCCCTCCGACGTGATCGACGGCGCGATCACCAGCTCGACGTGCTGGAACTCGGCGATGTCGCGCGCGCCGCACACCCCGAGCGCCGAGCGCAGAGCCCCGACGTAGTTCTGCGAGCCGTCGTCCACACGCGCGGGGCCGAGCAGGATCTCCTGGAGGGTCGCCCGCGTGCCGACGTGCACGCGAGTGCCGCGCGGGAGGTTCGGATCCGGGGTCGCCATGCCCCAGTTGAAGCCCTTCGACGCAGACTCCTCCGCGCCGGCGAAGGGAGTGCCGATCATGACCGCGTCGGCGCCCGACGCGAATGCCTTGCACACGTCGGCTCCGATTCGCATACCGCCGTCGGTGATCACCGCGACGCGCATGCCTCCGCGGCGCATGTGCTCGTCGCGAGCCGCGGCGACGTCCGCGGTCGCCGTGACCTGCGGTACTCCGACCCCAAGCACGCCGCGAGTCGTGCAGGCGGCGCCGGGTCCGACCCCGACCAGGATGCCGGCGATCCCGGTTTCCATCAGCTCGAGCGCGGTGTCGTAGTGGACGCAGTTGCCGACGACCACTGGGATGTCGCACGCGCGAACGAGGTCGTCGAACGCCAGCTGGTGATAGGACCGCGACGAGTGGCGAGCCGTCAACACTGTTCCCTGCACGACGAACACGTCAGCGCCAGCGCGCTGCACCACCTCGGCTCGCTCCTCGGCGCGAGCGGGCACGCTCGAGACCGCGCACGCGACGCCCGCATCCTTGATCTGGGTGATGCGCTCGCTGATCAGCCTGGGCTTGACCGGCTCGCGGTAAGCCTCCTTCAGGACTGCGTTCACCGTCGACTTGTCAGCGGCCGCGATCCTTGCGATCACGGGCTTCGGGTCTTCGTAACGCGTGTGCACGCCGTCGAGGTTGAGAACTGCGATACCGCCGAGGCGGCCCATCGCGATCGCGAAGTCGACGTCGACGACGCCATCCATAGCCGAGGCCCAAAACGGGATGTCGAGCTTGAAGCGCTCGCCCATCGTGAAAGTGATGTCGACCTCGTCGGGGTTGAGGGTGACACCACCTGGCACCAGCGCAACCTCGTCGAAGCCGTAGGCGCGGCGTGCGTACCGCCCGATGCCGACCTGAAGACCAGACTGTTCCCCGGGAAGAGTCTCTCGGGTTGCGATCGGGCTCTGCTTCAGGGTGTGTTTACTCCAATGGATTTGGCGGCGCGCAAATTATACGGGAGGCCGGGCACCACATATCCTTGTGCTGCCGTGTATCGCACGCTCGAGTACCTGCGCGGAATCTCAGCCGACGACGTGAGGAGGCTGCGCGCGCGTGGGATCAAGCACACGAACCAGCTGCTCCACCGCACGTCGCTCGCGATCGACCGCGATCGCCTCGCGAAGGTGACGGGCATCACGCCTGAGCGTCTCTACGAGTTCGCCAACCAGTGCACCCTGCTCGAGGTCTCGGGCATGGATCGCTTCCTGCCGGTGATTCGGCGTCTCGGCATCAACTCGATGAAAGCGCTGCGGGCTCAGGAGCCCAAGCAGCTGCACGCGAGCGTGGCCGAGGCGGTCGGGCTCGCGGGCTCTCCGACTTTCTCGGATGTCGAGTACTGGATCAGCCAGGCGACCGCGCTCGACATCGTCGAGGAGCCCGAGCCGGTCGCTGTAAGACGGGTGATCGACTAAGCCGGGCAAGCCCCCAAGCTCTTAGAGAAAGACTCCCCGGCGCAGCTTCAGGTTGTCGTAAACGCCCTGCTGGATCGTGTCGCGGACCCGGTCGGAGAGGGCCATGACCAGGTTCTGGTCGTCCGCCGCGTCGGGCGAATGCACTTCGACGTGGACCGGCTCGTGGAACTGGATGCGCCACTTGCTCGGGAGCGGGATCATGCCGAGAGCCCCGAGCCACGGCCAGAACGGCGTCACCGGGAAGTAAGGCAGGCCCATCAGCTTGGCCAGCACCGGAACGTCCGCGAGCATCGGGTAGATCTCCTCGGCGCCGACCACCGACACCGGCACGATGGGAGCGCCTGCCCGGATCGCGGTCGACACAAAGCCGCCGCGGCCGAAGCGCCGAAGCTTGTAGCGATCCGCATACGGCTTGCCGGTGCCGCGGACGCCTTCCGGAAAGACGAGCACCAGCTGGTCCAGCTCCAGTAGCCGGCGGGTGTCGTCGGGGTGGCCGACCGTCTGGCCCGTACGCCGGAGGAACCCTCCGAGGAAGGGCATGCCCATGAAGAGGCTCGCCACCAGGGCCCGCGCGTGCCGCGGACGCGGATGCTCGTTGAAGAGCGCCGTTTTGATCATCGTGGCGTCCCACGGCAGTACGCCCGCGTGGTTCGCGACCAGGAGCGCCCGCCCGCTCGCCGGGACATTCTCGATGCCGGTCGTCTCGACGCGCCAGTAGTCGCGATAGAGCGCCTTGAACAAGGGCAGGAACGACTCGGTCCACTCGGCGTCAAACCCAAACTCATCGACGACGTAGTTGGGTCCTCGCTTCGCAAGCTGCTGCTGTTGGTAGGCGAACTGAACGAGCTCCATCACCCGGTTCATGTCGATGACCTCGCGGCCCGTGAGCTCGCGCAGCCGGGTGGACAGCTCACTCAATCCCTGGATCGCGTACATCGGCGCGTTGCGTCGCAGCCGCCGCACCGCGCGGGGCACACGCAAGCCCGCCGGAGGCGCCACGACTTTCGCGTCCCTGCTGCGGCGCCGGCGCTGCTGCGGCTTGTCTGTGTAGACGGCGGTCCCCTCAAGGCTCATCGGCCGGCGGTCAGGGCGGCGTGCCCGGCTCCGTTCTGCCGCTCACGCTTGCGCCGCTGCAGGTAGCGCTGCAGCTCGTACTCCTGCGGTGGCGATGGCGCCTCGATGACCTCCTCGGTCTTTCCCTGCGCGAAGAGGTCGATGGCGGCGCGGCTGGAGTGCGCCGGCTTCCATGCGAACTCCTGGTGCAGCCGCGCGCAGTCGATCACCGAGCCGAACATCAACAGCTCTGCGAGGTGCGCGGGCACACGCACGCCGGTCGTCGAGCGGATCGCCAGGCGCGACGCCCACAGTGCATAGGGCGGCAGCACTGGAACTGATCGCGCGCCCATGATCGCGATGGCCTGGCTCAGCAGGATCACACCCTCGCCCGCGACGTTGAAAACCCCTTCTTGCGTGCCCATCGCGGCAAGCGCGATGGCCTCCGCGGCGTCCTCTTCCGCCAGCAGCTGCAGGCGCGGGTCGAAGCCGGCGAACGTGGGCACCAGTGGTTGCGAGAGGTAGCGGCCGAGCGACGTCTCGCGCGTGACGCGATAGCCGAGACGCAGTCGGGCCACCCGGCACTCGGGATTGCGGAGCGCGTAGTCGTGCGCCAGCTGTTCGAGCTCGATGAGGTCGCGCGTGATGGACGACTCGCCGCGACTGAGGGAGGCCATGTCCTCGGCCAGCACCGACGGAAAGTCGGGCCTCGCGCCATAAACCGCCTGGCTCGACTTGACCACCAGCCGCTTGACCGGGCTCGAAGGTCCGGCGCAGCCCGCGAGCACGTTCATCGTCCCGATGACGTTGGTCTCGTGCGTCGCGCGATCCTCGCGGCCAGAGTCAACGATCACGGCCAGGTGCACGACCGTGTCGATGCGCAGCCGGCGCACCAGCTTGCCGATCACCGACTGACGGGTGTCGGCGTGGACGAAGTCCATGTCCTCGTTGGCGGAGACCGGGTCGTCGACGTCGCAGCCGAAGAGAAACGGCACCTGCGGCGCGAGACGGCGCGCGACCTCGGCGCCCAGCGGGTTGGAGACTCCCGTGATGAGAACACGGGAGGGAGAGGCTGGGGTCACACCCCGATTATGGGTATATCCCTCGAACGCTCGTCGCGTTGGCCACGCGCTGCACGGCCAGCGCGTACGCCGCGAGCCGCATGTCGATGTGCTTGTTCACCGATGTGTGGAGGATCTCGTAGAACGCGCGCGTGATCACGTGGTGCAGCTTGGTATTGATTTCCTCCTCCTCCCAGAAGAAGGCCTGCAGGTCCTGCACCCACTCGAAGTAGGACACGATCACGCCGCCCGCATTGGCGATAATGTCCGGCACCACGAAGATGCCGCGCTCGTGGAGGATCGGGTCGGCCTCGGGGCTGACCGCGGCGTTGGCGCCCTCCGTGATGAGCCGCGCGCGAATGCTGCCGGCGTTCTGCTCGGTGATCTGGTTCTCGATGGCGGCCGGCACGAGCACGGTCACAGGCAGCTCCAGCAGCTGGTCGTTGCCGATCGCGTCCGCCTTCTTGAATCCGGACACCGTGCCACGCACCTGGCGATGCTCCTCGAGGGCTGCGAGGTCGAGCCCTTTCGGGTTGTGCACGGCGCCCTTGGAGTCGCCGACGGCGACGATGCTCAAGCCCGCCTCTGAAAGGAGGTGCGCGGCCGAGCGGCCGACCTTGCCGTAGCCCTGGACGGCAACGGTCGGCGTCTGGTCTTCGAAGTGCAGGTACTTGAGCGCCTCCAGGGTCAGGTACGTGGCGCCGCGGCCGGGCGCATCGACGCGGCCCTCGGATCCGCCCACGTCCACTGGCTTACCGGTCACTGACGCCGTGACCGAGTGGCCGGCGTGCATCGAGATCGTGTCCATGATCCAGGCCATCACCTGCGGGCTGGTCCCCATGTCAGGCGCCGGGATGTCCTTCTCAGGGCCGATCAGCAGCGCGATCTCCGTGGCGTAGCGCCGCGTGAGGTGCTCGAGCTCGGTCAGCGAAAGCTTGGTGGGGTCGACGCGGACAGCGCCCTTGGAGCCGCCATAGGGGATGCCGACCGCGGCGCACTTCCAGGTCATCAGCATCGCGAGCGCCTTGACGAGCTCGAGGTCGACGTCGGGATGGAAACGGATGCCGCCCTTGGCCGGCCCGCGGCTGATGTTGTGCTGCACACGCCAGCCCGTGAAGACGTGCACCGAGCCGTCATCCATGCGCACCGGGAAGTGCACGGTCAGCTCGCGCTTGACCTCGCGGAGGGCGCGCCGAGCGTCGTCGGAAAGGCCTATCACGTCGGCTGCGGCATCAAAACGCCGCTGGGCGGTCTCATAAGCCGTCGCCCTCGTTTCGACCGCCATACGTGCGAGCCCACAATACTCCAGGGGCCCCTCGGTGCTCTACAGCAACCCCCAGAATTGACGCCGGCATGGGCCGCTCTCAACCTCTCAGCACCGCACTTGTCGCGCTGGTCGCACTGGCGGTCGGCTTCCTTCTGGCCGGCCAGGTCAAAGCGCAGCTGCTGACCCCGTCCAACCAGGTCGGGCGCAGCCAGGCGCTCATACGCAGCGTCCAGGACCTCGAGCGCACCAACCAGGACGATCGGGCCAGGATCGAAGCCCTGCGAGCCGAGATCGACACGCTCGAGGCCACGGCCGCCGGTCAGTCGCAGACGACGGAGGGGCTGAAGAACCAGGTGGCCGACCTGCGGGCCCATGCAGGCCTGACCGCGCTGCACGGACCCGGTGTGGAGGTCGACCTCACCGCCGGTCCTCCGGGCTCGGATCCCTCGGGTCAAAACCGCAACTTGATCACCTACCAGGACGTGCAGGACGTCGTCAATCTGCTGTTCGCCTCAGGCGCGGAGGGCGTCTCGGTGAGCGGCCGGCGCATCACCCCAGTGAGCTCGTTCACCGGCTCGGAAGGCGAGGTCATCATCGACCAGGGCCCGCCGCTCTTCTCCCCGATCAAGATCGTCGCGGTCGGCGATCGAAACGGCATGGAGGCTGCACTCGGGGACGCCAACAGCGTGCCCAGCCTGCGCATCCGGGAGATCCAGTTCGGGCTCGCCCTGCACGTGAGCGGGGGGCCAAACGAATCGCTGCCGGCTTTCGATGGGAGCCTGGAGGCGCCGCATGTCAGCGCGGCCTAGCACGCGCCGGTCGCGCCGGCGCTCCCGCTCTTCGGCGGGCCCCGTGGCCGTGTGGCTCATCGCGCTGCTGGTGGCGCTGGTGGCGACGGTGCAGCTGCGCAGCCAGGCGGAGGTCGAGAGGAGTCTCGTCCAGGCCGACCCGTCCACGCTCGCGTTTTCGATCGACCAGCTGAGCCGGTCCAATGACGAGCTCGAGGCGGAGATCAACGACCTGACGAATCAGCGATCGAGCCTGCAGTCGGGCGGAAGCGCGGCCGCCGACCAGGCTCTGCAGGCGGAGCTCGGTCATCTACGCATCGTCGAAGGCCTCGTGCCGGTCCACGGTCCCGGCGTGGTGGTCGTGATCGACGCGTCGGGCCTCACGGCGGTGGACCTCGAGGACGCGCTGAACAACCTTGCCGCGGGAGGCGGCGAGGCTCTGGCGGTTGACGATCAGCGCTTTGTTGCCGGTGTGCCCATCGTGCAAACCGCCGGGGGCGTCACCGTGGGCGGCGCGCTGACGCCGCCGCCCTGGACCATCCTTGCCATCGGAGACGTGACCCTGCTCGGCGAGACGGCTGACGCGATGACGCAGCAGCTGCGCAGCGATCCACGGGTGCGGCAGGCGACCTACAGGGTCGAGTCGGAGATCGAGATTCGCGCGGTGGTCACCGAGCGGCCTTTCGTGTACGGGGCGCCGTAGCCGGCTTCGGCGCGCGCCCGTTGGACCGCTTGAGGTCCGCCGAAAGTTTGTCGATGCGCTCGTTGAGCCGGTCGATGTCGCGCCGCGTCGGGAGCTTCAGGCGCCGAAGTGTTCGCTCGATGGCCTCATCGACCATACCCTCCAGGTTGCCGCGGCGCTTCTCCACCTCGGACACCAGCTCGCCTGGCACGTTGAGCGTCTTGCGCACGTAATCGAGAAGTGCCTGCCCGCGCTCGTGAATCGCGTCGGCGCCCGCGTCGACCAGGCGCTGCGGGCCGCGCTTCTCTTCGGTCAGGACGATCTGCGACAGCACCACCTGCGTGATGTCGTTGCCCGTGTCGCGGTCGACGACGCGGATGTCGTGGCCGGCGCGCACCAGGTCGGCGAGCCCGTCGAGCGTCACGTACTTGCTCGTCCTCGTGTCATAGAGCTTGCGGTTCGCGTACTTCTTGATAAGGTGACGTTCAGGCGCGGGTGCCATGGTTGGGCCCGATTCTAACGCGCTGCGTTATGGGGTTCGACACAGGAGGTTTTTCATGCCAGCCAGACGACGAACGGTACCTCGATCCCGTCTGAACCAGGCCGTCAAGGCCGGGCGGAAGGCGCTCCGCCAGGCGGAGAAGCGAATCCCGACGGACCTCCGGCGCCAGATCAACCGCTCGATTGCCGACGGCCAGAAGACGTTCAACGCCGTGCTCAAAGACATCCGGACACGTGTCAGCAAGGCGACCGCTCCGGGCGAGATGGATCGGGCGCTCAGGCGATTCGGCGATCTGAGCAAACAGGTCGAGGGCCTCGCGCGCAACCTGACCGCGCGAGCCGCTTCCGCAACGGGGACCGCATCCGCGCGGCGTCCGGCGACTCGTCGCACCGCGGCTCGCCCCGCCGCCAAGCCCCGAGCCACGGCGCGCAAGCCGGCGACCCGGAAGACTGCGACGCGCAGAACCACGTCGCGGCGCAAGGCCTCGCCGGCGGTGGTGACGGCCCCTCCGGCCGTGCCCGAAGCGCCGGCCGAACCTATGGCCTAGAGCTCGCCCCAGACCACCGAGCCGCCGAGCAGCACCGCCTGCGGGCGAAGCACGTCCATGTCCGCGGCGGGCACGGCCAGCGGGTCAGAGGCATAGACCTGGAGGTCGGCAAGCATGCCTGGCTCGAGCGTGCCCTTGACCGCCTCCTCAAAGGTTGCGTACGCCCCGCCCGCCGTGTAGGCACGGATGGCCGTGAGCACGCTGACGCCGTTGACCTGGTCTTCGACAGCAGCCTGGATGCCTGGCCACGGGTTCGGGTCTGGCGTCACCGGCAGGTCGGAGCTGAACGCGATGCGCACGCCGGCGCGCGCCAGCGCGCGATGCGGAGCGAAGTCTTCGCGGGGAACTTCGGGAAAGACGCCGGGTGCGACCCGCGGCGCGCGCAGCACAAGCGGCTGCATCACCGCGATCATGCCCAGCCGCGCGAGTCGCCGCTGGAGGTCGGGCGGACAGATCGTGCAGTGCTCGACCCGATGGCGCAGCCCGCTTACCCCCGCCGCTTCGACCGCGTCGCACATCGCCTCGATCGCGCCGTCACCGATCGCGTGAGCAGCCACCTGGAGCCCCGCGCGAGACGCTTGCCGCAGCAGCGCCTTGAGCTCGTCGGGCGGCGTCCTCCACATGCCGCCAACTAAACGCGTCATGACGCGCTCGGCCCCGCCGTCGACGAAGACCTTGATCGGGCCGGCGCGCACGACATCGCCGCCGAAGCCCGCGTGCACCCCAAGGCTTGATGCGGCGTCGAGAAGCTCCCACGAGAGGAACTCGTTGACGCGCATGTGCAGCTCGTCGTTCGATGCGAGCCGCGCGTAGCAGAACAGGTCGTCGGCGAAGCCCCTGTTGACAGCCGCGCCGACAGAAGTGATACCGCGCGAGAGAAGGAGCTTCTGCGCCTTCAGGATCGCCTCGCTCCGCCGCCTGCGATCCGGAAGAGGCTGGACGTCGGCCACCATCCGCATCGCCGCCTCCTGCAACAGGCCGTTCGGCGTGCCATCGGGGTCGCGGCCGATGCGGCCGCCGAGCGGATCCGGCGTGGAGGCTGTGATCCCGGCCGCGCGCAAGGCCGCCGTGTTGGCCACGCGCGAGTGGCCGCCGCGTTCGTCGATGAAGGCAGGGCGACCCCCAGTGCCCTGGTCCAGCTCCCGCCGGTGTGGCGGGCGCTTCTCGGCCAGCGCGCTCGCGCGGTAGCCCATCCCCTGCTGCCACTCGCCGGGCTTGAGTCGGCGGGCGTGAGTGCGCAGGCGTTCGACGATGTCGGCAACGTTTCTCGCTGGACCGAGGTCGGCGCCGAACCGCGTGAGTCCGTAGTAGACGACGTGCGCGTGCGCTTCGTTGAACCCGGGCAGCACGGCCGCTCCGCGCAGCGCGACGACCCGTGTCCGCGGACCTCGCAGCGCCATGAGCTCGGATCCACCAGCAGCCAGGACGCGACCTCCGGCGACGGCCAGGTGCGTACTCGTCCGGAGGCCGGCGCGACCCAGCGTGCGCACCACACCGCCCGCCAGTATCAGATCCGCTCTCACCGCGCGGCTACATTAGACGCGTGGCGACGATCGATCTCCGCTCTGACACCGTGACCAAGCCGACGCCCGAGATGCGCCACGCGATGGTCAACTCGCCGCTCGGCGACGACGTGTTCGGCGACGACCCGATGGTCAAGCAGCTCGAAGAGATGTCCATGGAGCGGCTGGGCAAGGAGGCCGCAGTCTTCGTTGCGAGCGGGACGATGGGCAACATCCTCGGCGTGGCCGTCAACGCGCAGCACGGCCAGGAGCTGATCGCGGACGCCGACTCTCACGTCTATATCTATGAAGGCGCGGGCAGCGCGGCCATCAGCGGCGTGCAGGTGCACCCGGTCGCGACCACCCGCGGCGTGATGTCGCCGCAGCAGATCCGCGCCGCGACCAACCCGAGGGATGACTATCACTACGCTCTGACGGCTGCGGTCAGCTTCGAGGACACGCAGAACCGGCACGGGGGCGTGGTGTGGCCGCTGGCTGATCTGCGCGCTGCCTACACGACTGCGCACGAGCTCGGCCTGCGCGTGCATCTCGACGGGGCGCGCGTCTTCAACGCGGCGGTGGCGCAGGGCATCGACGTCGCGGAGATCGCCGCGTGCAGCGACACGCTCACGTTCTGCCTGTCGAAGGGTCTGGGCTGCCCAGCGGGGAGCGTGTTCCTCGGCAGCAAGGAGGCGGTGGACGAGGCGCGCCGGTGGCGCAAGCGCCTGGGCGGCGGCATGCGCCAGGCAGGTGTGCTCGCGGCGGCCGGCGTGGTGGCGCTGGAGACGATGGTCGACCGGCTCGCCGAAGATCACGCGAACGCACGCACGCTCGCCGAGGGCCTGGCCGAGCTGCCCGGCATCACCTGCGACCTCTCGCGAGTCGAGACGAACCTCGTGTATTTCGACATCGAGGGCATGACCGGGCTGAAGTTCGAGGACGAGTGCCGCAAGCGAGACCTTCTCGGCGGAGCGACCGACGAGCACACGGTGCGCTTCGTGACGCACGAAGGCATCACGTCGCAGGACATTCAAACCGCGTTAAAGGTCTGCTCCGACATCCTCAACTGAAGTAGCGCGAGTGCCGGCACTCGCGTGCCTCTCGTAGCGAATTCGAGTGCCAGTGCCGGCACTCGAGTCAGGTGAGCAAGCTCGCGAGGAGCTTGGTGTCGATGTTGCCGCCGCTGACGACCGCCACCGTCACCGGTCCCGGCTCCAGCTGCTCAACCGCCGCGTAGGCGAGGGCGCCCGCGCCTTCGGCGACCACTTTCGCCGCCGCGGCGATCTGCACGATCGCCTCACGCAGCCGCGGCTCGGGCACAGTGATCCAGCGGTCGACGCATGTCTTCAGCAGCTCGAAGTTGCGCGGGTCGAACGGCGCGGTCGTGCCGTCGGCGATGGTGTTGGGGGCGACGCTGACCGGTCCCCCGGCCTCGAAGACCTTCGTCCACAGCGCGTAACCGTCGGACTGCACGCCGACCACCTCGACATCAGGCTTCGAGCCTTTGATCGCCGAAGCGACGCCGCTGATTAGACCCCCTCCGCCCACGGGCACCACCACACGCGCCAGGTCCGGCACGTCCTCGAGGATCTCGATGCCCGCGCCGCCGTGGCCGGCGATGACGGTGGGATCGGCGAACGGGTGGATGAAGACTTCCGGCTCGGATTTCCAGCGCTGCTCGGCCAGCCACTCGAGAACCTTTTCGCGCGGAAGCAGGATCGGCGTCGCGCCCCAGCGGCGGACGCCGTTGATCTTGGCGTCGGGCGCGTTTTCGTACATCACGACTCGACACGAAACGCCAAGCGAGTGCGCCACGTAAGCGCACGCCTGGGCGGCGTTGCCTGCGCTCACCGTGATGAGCCCATTGGCCAGTTGATCTTTGGGGATCGCGGTGGCGGCGGCGAAGAAGCCGCGCACCTTGAAGCTCCCGGTCGGTTGGAGGCACTCGAGCTTCAGCAGGGCGCCATCCACGGGGACGAGCGGCGTGCGCTGCAGGTGGGGGCGTGCGCGCTCAGCCGCGGCCCGCACATCTGCGATCGGGATCAATCCCATAATCGTATTGATGCCGATCTACGAGTACCGGTGCGCGGCGTGCGGCAAGAAGTCCTCCGCCCTCTTGCCCAGCTACTCCTCGCCCGACCCGGCGTGCCCGCACTGCGGCAAGGTCGAGCTCAAGCGCCTGGTCTCGACCTTCGCCACCGCCCGGTCTTCAGATGACGGCGGTGATGACGACTTCGGCAGCGGCGGCGACGAGTTCGGCGGCGGAGACGACTACGGTGGTGGTGACGACTTCGGCGGAGGCGACGATGACTTCTAGCCGGGCTTGAGTACCTGGTTGGCCGCGGCGATCAGCTCCTTCCGATTGGCGTCGTCGCGGGCGAAGATCCGAAACAGCGACATCTGCACGGGCAGCCTGCGAAAGAGATCGAGCACGCGGCTCTGCTGGAACGTGTTCTCGAGCGGTTCGTAGAAGAGGATCCCCGCGGTCTCGGTCATGGGGTTGAAGGCCCGCGATTCCTGCGCCGCCACATCGACTTCGAACTCGATGCCGCGCAACGGCGCGGGCAGGCACTCACGAATGCTGCGCGCGAAGCCCTCGCGTGTGACGCTGAGCGCGCCCGCGGGAATGTCTCGCGCGTCTGAGAGCCCCTGGTAGACCAGCTTCCACTTCAGCCTGCGGGCCACGATGTCGGACCAAGCGCGTCCGAGCTCTCGGCGCTCGCCGTCTTCCGGCGAGCGGGCCCAGCGGTCGACCTCGGTCAGAAGCGACCACTCGGTGAGTGCCTGGTAATCATCCATGCGCTCGAGCGGGTTGCCACCGAGCAGCACGTCCAGCGTTGGCCGGAAGACCTCGCGGAGCTGCAGATCGATGCGTCTGACAGTGCGGTGGAAATAGACCTGGTGATACAGGTAGAGCCGCGCGCTGAGAAACATGTACAGCGCCTCCGCCCCGTGGGCGTGCACGGTCAGACCGCGCTCCGACATGAACGAGTAGTGAAGGATGCGCTGCACGTCGACCGGCCCGGCTGCGACGCCGCAGATGTACGCGTCGCGCGGCACGTAGTCCATGTTGTCCGCGGAAAACGGACCGACCATCGCCGGCTTGAGCGCGGCTAGCCATGCGGGAGCCTCGAACCCAACCAGGTCGTCCGGCGAGATCAGGTACGCAACCCACCGCGGATCGATACGTTCGCCGTCTGCAAAGTCGGCGGTGGGCGACGCACCCAGCGACCCGATGAGCTCCGCCAGCGGCCCGCCGACGATCGCGCGGCCGATGTCCTCGTGGTCGATCCCCCAGCTGTCGAGATAGTTCTCGTCGAAGAAGTGACCGAACGGTCCGTGCCCGACGTCGTGCAGGAGCCCGGCCATGCGCATGGTCTCCTCGACCAGCGGCATCGACGGCGTGCCTCGGTGAACAGAAGCCAGGGTCGGATGCAGGTGACGGGTCCAGTCGCCGGCCAGGTGCATCGCGCCGAGTGCGTGCTGGAATCGCGAGTGCTCGGCGGTCGCGAACACCCACCACGCGCTCTGCAGCTGGTGGATGCGGCGCAACCGCTGCAGCCACGCCGCATCGATGAGGTCCTGCTCCGACGCCCGACCTGGCACGCCGCCAGGCCCGCCCTTCGTGATCCGCAGGTAGCGGTAGATTGGGTCGCTGAACAGGTTGACCCTGGAGTACTCCGATGTCGGTGACGTCATTGAGCTCGATTATGGGTAATGGCTGACGACCCCTCGATCGGCGTGGGCCTTTTTAACAGGGGCCTCTACTGGGACGCACACGAAGCCTGGGAGCACGAGTGGATGCCCGATCGCAAGGGTCCTAACGCCGGCTTCTACAAGGGGCTGATCCAGGTCGCGGCAGGGTGCCTCCACTACGGCCGCCACAACCGCCGCGGCGCGGTCAACAAGTGGCGCAGCGGGGCAGGCTACCTTCGTCCTTATCTACCGGTGCACCGCCGGCTCCGCCTCGACTCGCTCGTCCGATCGGTTGATGCGTACCTCGCGGCGATGGACGGCGGCGGCTGGCCCGACCTGGAGATGCCCCAGATCGCCTACGAGTAGGGCGGGAACCTGCGGCCCGCGCCCGACTCGATGAGCCCTCCGTGCCCGAGCCTGAGCAAATCCTTGGCGTCGGCTCGGCCGTACGCGAACACAAACGGGAGAAGAAGGTCGAGTGAGCTGGAGCGCCCGAACCCGGCGCACGAAGCGACGCCCACGACCGCGGCGGCGTCCGGCATGCGGCCCAGCCACAGCATGCTGCCCGGGTGCATCGGCGCACCAAGCTGAAGCACCTCTCCTCCGACGTTGACCAGCTCCGCATACGCCGGGTCGAGCGGGTCGATCGCCGATGCGCCGGCGAAGAGGACGAGCTGCGCGCCCATCGATTCCGCCTCGCGGTAAGCAGCGGCCACCGCCTCGGGCGTGCGCGCCACCTCGCGCACGGCCAGCACCTGCGCTCCGTACCAGCCAAGCTTGCGCGTTACCGCCGAACGAAAGAGCTCGCGCGCCTTCGGCTTCAAACGCTCGGTGGCGACGACGAACGTGCGCAGCGGCTTGAAGGGCAGCAGCTCGACGACCGGACCGCGGCCGCGGCTGATGGCTTCGGCCTCGTCGAGCACGCGACCGGGGACGGCGACCGGCGTGACCTTACACCCGGCGACCTCCTCACCCACCTCAACCGCCTGCCCGTCCATGACCGTGAACACCGACAGGCCGCCAAGCTCGTTGATGGCGTCGATCAGGTCGCCCCGCACCCGCACCAACCCGCGCATGGTGGCGACGAGACGAGCCTGGCTCTGCACCGGCGGACGCGCTTCGAGCCCTGGGCCAGAAAGCGCCTTGGCCAACCGCGTCGCGGCCGCGTCTTCGTGCACGTCTCCTGGCTCCAGCTCGACGAGGTGGATCTCGCCCGCGCGCCGCACGGCGTCGAGGTCCTCGGACCGAAGCACCGAGCCCTTGCGGAGCTCGTGGCTCAGGTCGTGGACGAGCACGCGTCCTTTTATGTCGGAGGCGGTTGCCGACGCGCCCGTCAGACGAAGCGCACGCACAACTGGGAGCATAGAGAGAGGTCCATGCCCCCGCGTTCTCCCATCCGGCTATACAACACGCTAGCCCGGCGCAAGGAAGAGCTGCGCCCGCTCGCGTCCGGCCGGGTGACCATTTACTCCTGCGGCCCGACCGTGTATCGCTACGCGCACATCGGGAACCTGCGGACCTACATGTTCGCCGACCTCCTCACCCGGTCCCTCGAGTACCTGGGCCACGAAACGCACCAGGTCATGAACATCACCGACGTCGGCCACCTCACGGACGACACGTTGGACTGGGGCGAAGACAAGATGCTCGTGTCGGCGCGCCTCGAAAAGAAGTCTCCGGAAGACATAGCGGCTCACTACACCGAGGCGTTCATGCACGACTCGCGCATGGTCAACATCCGGCCGGCGCACGAGTATCCGCGGGCCACCGCTTACATCCCGCAGATGATCGAGATCATCGCCCGCCTCATCGAGCGCGGCCACGCCTACGAAGTGGCAGGCACCGCCTACTACGACATCGCGAGCTTCCCGTCGTACGGCCGGCTTTCGCGTAACGCCACCGACCAGCTGCTGGCCGGCACGCGAGGCGAGGTCGATCCACGCAAGCGACATCCGGGCGACTTCACGCTGTGGAAGGGGGCCGGCGAGCATCGCCTCCAGGTCTGGCCCAGCCCGTGGGGCCCGGGATTCCCGGGCTGGCACATCGAGTGCTCGGCGATGTCGATGTCGCTGCTCGGCGATCGATTCGACATCCACACCGGCGGGTCTGACAACGTCTTTCCACATCACGAAGCGGAGATCGCGCAGTCCGAAGGTGTGACCGGACACCGGGTCGTGAGCTGTTGGGTGCACGGCGAGCACCTGATGCTGGCGGGAGCGCGCATGGCGAAATCCGCGGGCAACTTCTTCCGCGTCACCGACCTGGCCGAAGAGGGCTTCGACCCGCTCGCGTTCCGCTACCTGACCCTGCAGGCGAAGTACCGGAGCAAGCTGAACTTCTCAAAGGACGCGATGAGCGGGGCGGATCACGCGCTCCGCCAGCTGCGGGAACGCGTGGCGGAGTGGTCCACCGCGCCTGTTGGACCCCGAGGTGATTTCGACGAGCGTTTTCGGGCCGCGATTGCCAACGACCTCGACCTCCCCGCGGCGATGGCCCTCGTGTCCGAGCTGGTCCGTTCCGACCTCGCCGCCGGCGCCAAGGCGCGCCTGCTGGTCGAATGGGATCAGGTGCTCGGGCTGGACCTCTCTCGCGCGCCGCGGCGCGAAGCGCTGCCCGATGGCGCCGCGGTCTTGCTTTCGTCACGTGAGAAGGCGCGCGCCGCGAAAGACTTCGCGACCGCTGACCGACTTCGTGGAGAGCTCGCGTCCCTTGGCGTGGCGGTCACCGACACCGCGGACGGCCAGAGGTGGGAGGTCCGCCGCTCCTGAAAAAGTTGAGGCCGAGCCTTGCGGCCCGGCCTCGTCGAGAGGAAGGGGCTAGTTAATTACGGCTGGTGCGGCAGGTCGCTGGGCTTGCCGTGCTCGCCGTTGCTGCCCTTGTTCTTGTTCTTGCCGTTGTTGTCGTGGTCGTTGGAGCGCGCGTCGCTGTTCCGGTGCTCGCCGCTCACGGTCTTGCCGTGCTGGTTCGCGAAGTCGCTGACGCACTCGCCGATGCCGCGCACGCCGGACGCGCGCAGCGTGGTCTTGCACGCCTCGACCTGCTGCTTCACCTGCTGTCCCCAGTCGTTGGGATTCACGCTGCCTGTGGTCGCGACCTCTGTAGCCACTCCGGCAGCGCCGACCGCCAGGGCGGCGACCGCAAAGCCGGTGAGGAGCTTGGCCGCAATGGCGACTCCCGCTCCGCCGAACAGTCTCTTCATTGGTCCTCCTGAGGTTGGTATTCGCCAGGCCGGAATGGAGGCACGGTCGACTGGCCCCAAGACCCGGCTCAGCTCTCGTTCGATCTCGCTGTCGAATTCACTCATTTGTCGACCTCAATCGGAAGGGACGCTGTCGTCCGGCAAACTACCCATGTCGACCTCGGCGCCCCTGCGGGGCGCTGCCTCGAGGAGACGCCTCAGCCGCGCTTTGGCCGCCATCAGTCGGGAAGCCACCGTTCGCTCTGGGATCTCGAGGGCGGCCGCGATCTCGCGGTTCGTGTAGCCGTGGTGGTGCCGCAGCACGATCGCCGCGGCCTGCTTGGGCGGCAGCTTGCGCAGCGCGTTGAAGAGGTCCGAGCGTTCGGCCACCGAGGCGGGGTCCTCTGGCAGCGCCGGCCGGCCAAGTCGCTTGATGACCTGGCCCACCTCGCGCATCCGCGAATACCGCTGGAACGAGATGGCCGTGTTGATCGCGATCCTGTGGATCCAAGCCTCGGCGGGCGCGTCCCTGCGCCATGACGGCCAGGCGCGGTAGGCCTTCTCGAACGCGTCGTGGGTGCAGTCCTCCGCGGCCGCGCGGTCGCCAAGCACGCCGATGAGCGTGCCCAGGACGCGGTTGTACGAAGTCCGGTAGAGCCGCTCGAAATCGGCCTCGTTGCCCGGACTGTAGCCCTGGCCTTCGATCTGACTTGACTCCGAACGAATGTTCGATTAACCTCCTGGGGCGCCCAATGCCGCCCACGCTCCCGCCTTTCGACGCAGCCGACTTCCAAGGGGAAATAACGCTTGACCACGTGATTCCGTCATCCCCGCCGCAGTTCTCACCCTTGCCCGCCGACCTTCGACCCGAGCTTGCTGCCGCTCTGCAGTCGCGCGGAATCGATCGACTTTACTCCCACCAGGCCGAGGCTTACGCCGAGGTGCGGCGAGGCCGGCACCTGGCCGTCGTCACGCCCACCGCCAGCGGCAAAACGCTGTGCTACAACCTGCCGGTACTGCAGCGGATGCTCGAAGACCCCGAGCGTCGCGCGATCTACCTGTTCCCGACCAAGGCCCTCGCCCAGGACCAGCTGGCGGAGCTCGGCGCGCTGAAACGCGGGCTGCCGATCGACCTCCGCGTCGACACGTACGACGGCGACACGGCGCCTGGACGGCGTACCGCGATTCGCGAGGCGGGGCACATCGTCATGACGAACCCCGACATGCTGCACACGGGTGTGCTGCCGCATCACACGCGATGGCGGCGGCTGTTCTCGAGCCTGGAGTTCGTGGTCATCGACGAGCTCCACACGTACCGCGGTCTCTTCGGCAGCCAGGTTGCGAACGTCATACGACGACTGAAACGCGTCTGCGCGTTCTACGGCTCACACCCGACGTTCATCTGCGCCTCCGCGACCATCGCCAACCCGCGCGAGCTCGCCCAGCGCCTGCTCGAGGAGGACGACGTGGCGCTGGTCGACCGCAGCGGCGCGCCACGTGGCGAGCGCAGGCTCATCTTCTACAACCCCCCGTTGCTGAACCGCGAGCTTGGGGTGCGCCGCAGCTCGATGCTCGAGGCCCGACGCATCGCGGCGCCGTGGATCCGCGCCGGCATCCAGTCCATCGTGTTCTGCCGCAGCCGGCTGCAGGTCGAGGTGATGCTCAGCTACCTGCGCCAGGACCTGGCGCCGCGACTCGACGCCAGCCGGCGAGTGCGCGGATACCGAGCCGGATATCTTCCTCTGCACCGCCGCGAGATCGAAGCGGGCCTTCGCGCGGGCGACATCACCGCCGTCGTCAGCACGAACGCCCTCGAGCTGGGCATCGACATCGGCACGCTCGACGCGTCCGTGCTGGTCGGCTATCCCGGCACGATCGCCTCGACCTGGCAGCAGATCGGGCGTGCCGGTCGCCGGTCGGGGTCAATCGGCGTCTTCGTGGCCTCGAGCTCGCCGCTCGACCAGTTCATCGTCGGCCACCCGGAGTACTTCCTCAGCGCCGATCCGGAGGAAGGGCTGATCGACCCCGACAACCTCCTCATCCTCGCCGGCCACCTGCAGGCCGGCCTCTTCGAGCTGCCTTTCGAAGATCGCGAGCCGCTCGGCCGCGCCGACGTGCAGGAGCTGCTTCACGTCTTCGAGGAGGACGGTTCGGCTACGCGCTCGGCCGGCCGCTGGTTCTGGAGCCGGCAGGCATTCCCCGCCGAGGAGGTCCACCTGCGACGCATCGCGGCCGACAACGTCGTGATCGTCGATACGTCGCAGCCTCGGCCGCAGGTCATCGGCGAGATGGACCAGTTCTCGACGCCGGTGTTCCTGCACGAAGAAGCCGTCTACCTGCACGAGGGCGCCCAGTACCACGTCGACCGTCTCGACTGGGACGAGAAGAAGGCATACGTGCGCCCGGTGGAGGTCGACTACTACACGGACGCACTTGCGTCGGTCACGGTGCGCGTGCTCGACACGTTCGCAGGTCCGGACGAATCGCCCGTAGCGCGCCACCACGGCGAGGTGAAGATCACTTCGCTCGCCAGCATGTTCAAGAAGATCCGCTTCCACACGCACGAGAACATCGGCTCAGGTCCGATCCACCTGCCCGAGCAGACGCTGCACACGACCGCGTGGTGGCTGACCCTTGACGAGCAGCTCTGGATTGCGCTTGGCGGAGAGACTCTCGAAGCCGGCCTTCAGGGCATGGCGCACGCGCTGCGCCACGTCGCGAGCCTTCGGCTGATGTGCGACCCGCGCGATCTCGGCGCTGTGGCGGAAGTCCGCTCGGTCACGACTCGGCTGCCCACCGTGACCGTCTACGAGATCTATCCGGGCGGCGTCGGCTACGCGCCCCGCATGTACGAGCTCCACCACGAGCTGCTCGACGGCGCCGCCGCGCTGGTGCGCGACTGCCAGTGCGCCGCGGGCTGTCCCTCCTGCATCGGACCCCTGCATCTCGTCGAAGGAGCGAAAGCCGCATGTCTACGGTTGCTGCGGGCGCGAGGCCGCCGCCGGGATGACGACGAGAGATCCGGTGGCCAGGTGCTCCAGTTGCTAGGCGCCACCGAGCATCGCAGCTAAGCGGATCCGTCGATCCGCGTGCGAGAAGCACAGGTGGCAACAACGCAAATGGGGCGCATGGCCGCCGCAGATCCGTCGGCAGTCTCGGCGGCGGCCTCCGGACACAGCCTCAGTCTCCGAGAGCGTCTTGATCGCCTAGGAGCACTGCCGCGCGGCGCGCGCGTGCAGCCGGCACTCGAGATCCCTCGTGGTTTCGAGCGCGTGGAAACGCCCTACGGGCCCGCCTTCTTGCGCGAGGACGTGCTGGGGCTGCCGCGCCTCGATCCAAACCCCGGCTCGATCGCCTACATCGACACCGAGACCACCGGCCTCTCGGGCGGGTCGGGGACGTACGTGTTCGCGGCGGCGGTCGCGAGACCGATCGACTGCGGGCTCCGCCTCGCGCAGCTTTTCCTTCCCCAACCCGGCATGGAGGCGGCCTTCCTGCAGCAGCTGAGCGACGAGCTCGCGCCGGCGTCGGGCGTCGGCAGCTTCAACGGCGGATCGTTCGACCTGCCGATCCTCCGCACGCGATGGGTCATGGCCCGCATGCGCGGAGACCTGCAACATCCGCCTCATGTCGACCTGCTGACACTCGTGCGCTCGCTGTACCGCCATCGCATGGAGAGCTGCACGCTGCGCACCGTCGAAGAGCGCCTGCTCGGCTACGAGCGCGAGGACCCCATCGCCGGAGCGCTCGCGCCGGACGCGTACTTCCAGTACGTCCACCACGGTCCGAGCCCGCTGCTGGAGCTCGTGCTCGAGCACAACCGACTCGATGTCATCAGCCTCGTGCACCTGCATTCGCTTCTGCTGCGGCGATTGCGCGGCGCGGACACGGACATGGATGCATCCGACTGGCTCGCCCTGGGCCGGCACCGCTTTCGGCGCGGAGCTCGCGCCGACGGATGGCGTGCGCTGCGCAACGCCGCGGGCTTCGAGAAGGGTGAAGACGCGGCGACCGCTTCGTTGTGGATCGCTCGCAGGCTCGTGCGCCGCGGCGCCATAGCCTCTGCCGACCGATTGCTCGAACGCACGGAGCGGCGCTTCGAAGCCGACATCCGCGTGTCGGTCGCGCGTGCCCGCCTGCTGGAATGGCGGAAACGCGAGCCGAGCCTGGCGCTGAGCGTGGTCGAGGCCGCCATCGACCGGATGCCCGATGCGGCAGGCGAGCTGGAACCCCGGCGCCTGCGCCTCAGGCGAAAGGTCGAGTCGCGCGCGCTGTCAGGCGGGCGTCGCGATTCGAACCGTGGCCCCGGCCACGGCCGGCAGCGCGGTCGCGGGAAGGCCCTGCTCCAGGCCTCCTTCGAGGACGGCCTTGGCGAGGGCTTCGACCAGGGCCGGATCGAACTCTGAGCCACCGCCGGCCTTCACAAGCTCGAGCGCCTTCAGCGAGGT
This sequence comes from Candidatus Dormiibacterota bacterium, assembly GCA_035934385.1. Classification (GTDB taxonomy): domain Bacteria; phylum Chloroflexota; class Dormibacteria; order Dormibacterales; family Dormibacteraceae; genus CF-118. Next base: position 13,400 of record DASYXY010000068.1, on the reverse strand, counting down.
GACGCGCTCGCAGCCGCGCCCGGCCGTCAAAGCCTCGAAGACCTCCGCCACCGCCAGGATCCGCGCGAGCTTCGGGATGTCCTCGCCTGCCTTCCCGTCGGGCTTGCCCTGTCCGTCCCAGCGCTCGTGGTGGTGCCGCACGGCAGTCGAGATGACGAGCGGGAAGTGGGAGCCCGCGACGATCTTCTCGCCCTCCTCCGGGTGGCCCGCCACCTCGAGATCCTGCGCGTCGCTCAGGACCATGTGTCCCACGTCGTGCAGGTACGCGGTGGTGCGAAGGTCCTCGAGATCGCTGCCCGGCAGCCCGGCGGCGCGCCCGATCGCCTCGGCGATCGCCGCGATTCGACTCGAGTGACCCTGCGCCGCCGCCGCGCGATGGTCCACCGCATGCGCGGCCGCCACCACCACCTGGGGACCGGCCTCGGCAAGCATCGTCATCAGGTTGGCGTCTGCAAGCTCGAGCTCGGTGACGAGCTGCGGGAACGTGCACGCGCGATCCTTGCCCTCGCGCTTGGCGAGGTACAGGGCCTGGTCGGCCGCCGCAATCAGCTCGAGCGCGCCGAGCGCATCCTCGGGATAAGTGGCGACTCCGACGCTAAAGGTGAGGGCCTTACCCGGCGATGTGGCCACCGCGGCCGAGTGCACCGCGTCGACGATGCGGTAGGCGAGACGCTGCGCGCCCACGCCGCTCGTGTCGACCGCCAGGATCGCGAGCTCGTCGCCGCCGTAGCGTGCGACGACGTCCTGCGTGCGCGCCGCGTTGCGGGCGATCCGCGCGCCCATCTGCAGCACGAGGTCGCCGTGCTGGTGACCGAGCTCGTCGTTGACCGATTTGAAGTGGTCGAAGTCGATGAGCAGGAGCGACACCGACATCGTGGCCTTGTCCGGGCGCGCGAAAACCGCATCCAAGCGCCGGCGCAGCTCGCGGAGGTTGTACAGACCCGTCAGCGCGTCGGTGGTGGCCTCCTGCGTGCTCCGGTGGTACCGCAGCGCGTTCGCCATCGCGACCGCCGAGCTGCCGGACAGCGCGTCGACCGCGAACAAATCCTGGTTGCTGAATTGCACGGCGGGGCGCTTCAGGCTCAGCAGGGCGGTGAAGCCCTCGTTGGAAGCCATCGGGATGACCATCCCTTTCTTGTCGTCCGAGAACGACGCCTCACCTGAACGCGCCACCTTCGCGAGCTGCGAGTCGTCGAGGCCATCCGGCGGAACTCCTTCCGACATGGGCTGACTCGTGGAAGTCGCCACCACCGCGAATCCGTCTGGGGAGGCGAGCACCATGCTGGCGGTCGTGGAGCCGGTCATTTGCAGCGCGTGCGCGACAACCACGGCGAATACGTCCTTGATGTTCGTGTCACCGGAGATGTCGGAGCTCACCTCACGCAGCTGGTCCGCCTGCGCCGCGCGCCGCACGGCCTGGCGCCGCTCGCGCTCGAGCTCGCGAGTCATGTAGCCAGTGGCGAGCGCGACCACGAGAAAGAGGAAGACGACGCCGAACGCCGTGATGCGCGAGTTGGGGTCGCTCGACAGGGTGGTTGGGGTGAAGGTGCCGCCCACGAACAGGTAGATGAACGCGATGGCAACTGCGGACGCGACGCTCGCGATGGCGCCGAACCGCACCGCGTTGGTGATGACCGAAAGAAAGAGCGCCAGGAAGTAAGGACTGTTGAAGCCGTCGGACAGGTAGACCAGCGCGGCTGCGAACAGGATGTCGAGCACCATCGTCGTGAGGCTGAACTGCTTCCCAGGCTTGAAACCGCGAAACAGCAGCACTGTCACGACACCGGCCATGACCGCCCACACCCCGAGCACGATGTCGACCGTGTCCTTCGCCTGGATGCTCGTGATCGGCGTGAGGTTGATCAAGGCGCCGAGTACCGCCAGGAAGATCCACCGGAACATGACCGCGACGCGCTCGCCGATGGCACGTCGCTCGGCGTCGAATTTCTCGTCCAGAGCCTTGGCCCGGAGGTCCTGCTGGCGCTGGTCGGGCGTGACGACGGCTGGGCTGATCATGGGGGACTTCGAATTCCTCAGGGAGCGCACCGAGGCTATCACTCCACCGCGGTTTTTCAGTCCCTGTTCGGGCCGCCTGGCACCCGATCCCTCGGCGGCCGGAAGCGGAAAATTCATAACTCTTGGCCGGGGCGGGCCCCGGAGGCTACCATTCACACTCGCCGCGATCTCGGCGCACGAAATGACGCGCACCTTCGTTATGGCATTACACAGGTGAATCTCACCCATTTGCTCAGTCATGGCGGCCGGAGAAGGCAACGCGGGCAGTCGCTCGTGGAGTTCGCCGTCTCGTCCGTCGTCCTCCTGCTGCTCGTGATGGGACTCCTGGATCTCTCGCGCGCGTTCTACTTCTCCGTGAACCTGCAGGGAGCCGCCCGCGAGGGTGCCCGTCACGGCGCGTGGTACAACACCGCCGCCCGCGCCAACAACTTCCTCGACGACGCCGACGTCATGAGCGCGGTCAACGCCGGCCTTAGCGGCGCGAGCCTGGTCGCCAACCAGCAGGGCGGTCTTGGCTGCCTGGTCGGGACCGATGGCAACCCGTTCAACAACAAGCCGTACAGCCCGGCTGCCTACCCCGTGGCCACGCAGCAGGTCAACGCGTACATCTGCTACACGTACCCGGGCGGTTCGTTGCAGACGAGCTCGCGTCCCACGGCGCCGACCGACAACTCATGGCGCCTCGGCGACATCAACGTGTCGCTGCTTATGAACTTCGGGCTGATCACGCCGCTGATCCAGGGCATCTTCGGCAACGGCATCGACATCGCGTACAACGAGCACTTCACCATTCAAGGGAAGCCATGAAGCAGGGATACTTCCGCAGCCAGAGGTCTCAGGGCCTCACCGAGTTCGCGCTGATCGCGCCGGTCATCCTGCTGCTCACGTTCGGCATCATCGACTTCGGCCGCGGCCTGTACTTCTACATCACCCTGCAGCAGGCGGCGAACGAGGGAGCTCGCGTCGCCGTGCGCGCGTCGTACTTCATCGACCCGAACGGCTCGACGCACCAGTGGCCGACGGACGCCGACGTGGCGGCCGCAGTCCAGCAGCACGCGGTCACCGAGAACCTAGCCAACCCCTGCCCCAACGGGCCGATCCCCAACGGCGGCAACCCGCTCGGGTCGCCATCCCTGCCTCCCTCCAACACCGGGTGGATCTTCATCACCGACCCCAGCCCAGCCGGCAACGGGGTGCCCAACGGGCCCCGCGGTGGCCTCGGCACGCTGCCCGCGCCGGGACCGGGGTGCAATACGATCACGCCGGCCGTCGGCAACGAGGCGATCAAGGTCACGCTGTGGTTCAACTTCCAGCCGCTGACGCCGCTGATCCAGCAGGCCGTCGGCAACAACATCATCATCACCGCCTACGCGGTCTACCGCGCCGAGTACAGCAACTAGCAAGATGCGGGCCAGAGCCACGTCGTCTCCAGTTAGCAACCTCATGCTGAAGTTCAGTCGTACCCGGCGGAAGGAGATCAGGCCGCGCGGCCAGAACGGCCAGGCGATCGTGCTGATCGCGCTGCTGATCCTCGTCCTCTTCGGGATGCTCGGCCTGGCGATCGACTCCGGCCGCGCTTACGTCGACCGCCGCGACCAGCAGGCCGCGGTCGACGCGGCGGCGCTTGCCGCCGGCGACTGGTTCGAGAACTACAACGACCTCTACGGCTCGACCCTCCCGAACGCCAAAGCTGTTTACCAGACCAATTTGCATCTGTATGCAGGGCCCACCTCCGACGTCGACATCACGACCTTCGTTGGTCCCAACAACAACCTGCAGCAGGACACCGATGTCCTCACCTTCGCCGGCGGCTACACGCTCACCATCGTGGCCACCAACACCCAGTTCAACGGCTACCAGTTCTTGTTCACAAGCACGCACCAGCTGCCGCTGGCCTTCATGCAGCTGTTCGGCGGCAGCCCAACCATCACCATCAACGCCACGGCCACCGCCATCGTCGGCAACCAGCGCCAGACGCCTGCCCTGCTGACGCTGAGCACGGGCAGCTGCTCGCTGAACCTGAAGGGCGCGGCCACCCTGACTCTGCTGGGCGACGCTTACTCGAACGGCACCGCTTGCGTCGACCCCAACCTGCAGGAGGCAGGCAACTGTTATGGCGCGGCAGGCTCGAACTGCAGCTCCGCCTCGTACTACTGCTACAACTCAACGCCAGGCTTCGTCCCCTACCCACCGAACACGAGAGGCACTCCGTGCGCAGCCGGCGACACCCAGGGCATCCCCGTTGTGCCGGCCCCGACCTTGCCTGACCCCGGGTACCTGTCCAACTCGCTGCCTTACTACAGCTCGCTTCCCCTGCAGTCCTACAACCAGAACAACCGCACCACCTGGACGGAGATGACTCCCGGCCCCTACGGCACCTTCCACCTGACGGGTGGTTCCGCCAGCTGCGCGTTCCTGGACCCCGGCATTTACGTGTGGACCAACGGCTACACGTCCGATGCCACGGGCAGCCTGCTGTCCAACGAGCTCAAGCCGCCTGACGAGGAGCTGTACTCCGCGCCGGGCACGACGAACACGGCAGGAATCCAGTTCTGGAACCTGAACGGCACCAGCTGCGCGGGACACTTCACGCTGGCCGTGAACACCGTGGCCGGCTACGGAATCAAGCACGGTGGCCTTGGTCTGGGCAACTGGGGGGTGGAGCTGACATCGGTTCGCTGGGACACGTTCTCCGACCCCACGCTCGGCACCTGCAGCGTCTCACCCGGTTGCCGGCGAGAGAGCGCGCCGTCGGAGTGCCAATCGATCAGCACGGCCGACATCAGGGACCAGGTGATCGACATCAGCGTCACCCAGAACGCACCAGGCGCGCAGTACTACAACGTCTACCTCGACCCGAACGGCTGCGACGGCGTCGCGAACAACTTCTCGTTCGTCAACCGCTTCCTGGCGCCAGGCTTCACCGACTTCTTCGGCCCACCAGCCTTCGCCACCGGCCCATACCCCAACGGTGGCGCGGGCACGGTCCTGAGCAACGGCACTGGTGGCTACCCCTGCGCCGCGGCAGGGCACACCATCTGCGCGGTGAGCGCGGCCACGCTGCTGCCCAACAAGCTGTGCTACGCGCAGACCCGCACCGTGAACTGCCAGCCGCCAGACGACGAGATAGCGCCCCAGTGCTTCAGCAGCTGCCCGCCTCCGCCGGGCCTGCTGTCGCAGGAGAACGCGCCGTTCTCGCTGCAGTACCCGCCATACACCGGCGGCGACGTGTCGAACGAGAACTACTGCCAGGTCTCGCCCAACCCCGGCGACCCGAGCGCGCCTTGCGCGACGGCCAAGGTGACGCCGGGCGGCGTCCAGTTCTACATGCCGGCGGGCTCGTGCTTCACCCAGAACGCCCAGGGCGCGACGTACATCTTCGCGGGACTGCAGTACAACTGGATCTCCATCTATTCGCCAGCCGCGAACACCTGCAATAACACGATGAACGGTGGCGCAGCCACCCAGTTCATCGGCACCATCTACACTCCCGGCGTCAACTGGACGATCAACGGCGGCGACCGATCTCCGCTCGCCGGCCAGCTGATCTGCTACACCGCCTCGGTGAGCGGTGGAGGCGCCGTCGGCATCGACTTCAACCCCAACTACTCGCCCGCGCCGCCGGCCGCGCGCCTGATCAATTGACGCCAGCGCGCTAGCTCTTCGGTCGCGCCTCGTAGTCCAGCGCGCCCAGCGCCTCGTTGATCCACTCGATCGCCATCTCGCGCGTGTTCGGCCATGTGTCCTGGCTCGACGACTCGGCGCCCATGTCGATGGCGACGCGCCCGCAAATGCGAAGGAGCCTGCGGATGAGGGGTGCCGCATCGGGCACCGCGAACTGCATCTCTTCGAGGGAACGGGTCAGCATGAAGCACGCGGCGTTGAACGTCTCGGCGTCGATTGCGCCTTCGCCGGCGAGCTTCTCCGCGACCCCCGCGCGCAGATTGGATGGGTCCATCTGCCGGGTATTATTGGCCGAGAGGCTGGGTGCCATGGATCTAACCGAACCTGTTCTGCTGACTCCTGAGGGGCTGGAGAAGCTCAAGCGCGACCTCGAGGTCGCGTTGAAGCGGCGCGTCGAGGCCGGTGAGCGCCTAAAGGAGGCGTTCCAGCCGGGCGACATCGAGGACAACCCCGAGTACGAGCAGGCCAAGGAAGAGGTCGGGCTTCTCGACAGCCGCATCTACGAGCTGCAGGAGATGATCGGGCGCGCCGAGATCATCAAGGAGTCGCACTCGAGCGTCGCCGGTCCGGGATCGACTGTCGATGTCGCCGACAACGAAGGCGGCGCCGAGACGTACCACCTGGTGGGCGCGGTCGAGAGCGATCCGTCGGCGGGCCGCATCTCGGTGGACTCACCGGTCGGGCGCGCGCTCGTGGGCAAGAAAAAGGGCGACCGGGTCACCGTTAGCGTGCCCGCGGGGAGCCTGACGTTGACGGTCAAGGCCGTCAGGTAGACATCGATGTCCATAGGGACATCTGGAAGCCCGGCCGCCACTGAGCTGAACCCGGAAGGAATCGCCGACCGCACGATGGTCGGTGTGTTCTTCGGCCAGGCAGCGCGCTACGGCGAGCGCCCGCTTATACACCACATCGCCGGCGAGCAGTGGAAGTCTGAAACGTGGGCGGACATGAAGCGCTATGTGCTCGCGGTCGCCTCTGCGCTGGTCGAAGGCGGCGTCCGCCAGGGCGACAAAGTGATCGTGCTTGCGGAGAACCGGTTCGAGTGGCCAGTGTGCGACTTCGCGATCCAGTCTGTCGGCGGCGTGACGGTCCCCATCTACACCGGTACCTCGCCTGAGGTGATCCAGAAGATCGTCGACAACAGCGAGGCGGTGCTCGCGATCGCTTCGACCGACGCACTGGCGGGCAAGCTCCGGGTCGGCGGCTCGATGAAGAAGATCGTCACCATCGAGGCCGACATCTCGGCGTGGATGGTTCGCCGGCCGCAGAGGCTCGCCGAGGTCGCCACGCGGCTGACGGCGATCAAGCCGGACGACCTCTGCACCATCCTCTACACGTCGGGCACCACCGGCGACCCCAAGGGGGTCGAGCTGGCGCATCGTTGTCTCGTCGACATTGGTCGCGCGGCGCTCAAAGTTTTCGCGCTGAGCGAGACCGACTCCGCGCTTTCGTTCCTGCCGTACTCGCACGCTTTCGAGCGCATCAACGGCATTTTCCTTTTCCTGATGTTCGCGGGCCAGGCGTGGATCTCGAAGGGCGCGGATCACCTTGCAGCCGAGATCGCCGAGGTCCAACCGACCGTCATGAATGCCGTGCCGCGGATCTACGAGAAGATGTACGCCGCGGTCACGTCACGCGTGAGCGAGTCGCCCGGTTATCGCCGCTCGCTGTTCCATTGGGCGCTGAGCGTCGGCCGCCGCTACAACGTCGACAAGCGCCGTGGGACCCTGATCGATGCCCAGTACAGGCTCGCCGACAGGCTCGTGCTCGGGGGACTGCGCAGGCGCCTGACGGGAGGCCGCCTGCGGTTCTTCATCAGCGGTGGCGCGGCTCTGTCGCAAGAGATCGAGGAGTTCTTCTGGTCGTGCGGAGTGCCGATCCTGAACGGCTGGGGCATGACCGAGCTGTCCTCCGGAGTCAGCTCCAACCGGCTCGACGCCCACAAGTTCCTGACTGTTGGGAAACCGTTTCCTGACGTGCAGGTGAAGATCGCCGAAGATGGCGAGATCCTGGTGAAGGGCCCGGGCAACATGCTCGGTTACCACAAGAACCCGGAGGCGACAGCGGAGACGCTGCGCGACGGCTGGGTCTACACCGGCGACATCGGGGTCATCGATGGCGACGGCTTCCTGAAGATCACCGATCGTAAGAAAGCGCTCTTCAAGACGGCGGTCGGCAAGTACATCGCGCCGCAGCCGATCGAGTTCGGTCTGACGCAGGACGCGCTCATCGACCGCGCGGTGGTGATCGGAGAGGGCCGGCCCTATGTCACGGCGCTGATCGTCCCCGACTGGGCCGCGGCCAAAAAGCAAGGCCTCGACGAAGCCGCCCTCCGCGCGCACGTGCAGAAGGTCGTTGACGCCGTCAACTCGCACCTCGGCAACTGGGAGACCGTGAAGTACTTCACGCTGCTGTCCGAGGACTTCTCAGAGGCGAGGGGCGAGCTTTCGCTGAAGCTCGACGTCAAGCGCAAGGTGGTCGCCCAGAACTACGCGGCGCAGATCGAGGCGATGTACGCAGGCAAGTCGAAGCCGGGCTCGTAATGGCAGGACCGGTCGACATGTCGGAGGTTCATGCGTCCCTGGACCATCTCCGCACGCAGCTCTGTCACTGCGGCTTCAAAGGCGAGTGCCTCGGCTGCAAAGGAATCGACATGGTGAGGGCTCAGGTCGAGGCCGTCGTCGCGGCGGCGAGCCAGCCGATCCTGCTGCAGGTTGCCCAGGAGGCCTCGATGAAAGACATGGCCAACCGCTTTCAAGCCATGTCGGAACGGCTGATGTCCGACCCCGAGATCCGCCGCTCGGCGGAGGAGATGCAGCAGCGGCTGATGTCCGACCCCGAAACCCGTCAGCTCATCGAGGAGCTGATGCGCCGCCTCGGAGGGCCGCCCGAGGAGTAGGCGCCCGGGGCGGGTTCCGGATTCCCTTCGTTTGTATACAAATGCGTGCCACAGGCCCCCGCGAAATGCGCGTTTGTATACAAAACGTGACGGGCGGGCCTCCTAGGCACCGGGTGACGCGGTCGCCGCCGGCTTGCGCGCCGGCTTGTCCCAGAACGGGATCGGTCCGGTCTGCAGCTGCTGCAGGATCTTCTGCTCCTGCTCGCTCGTGATCCGCTTGTTGGCGACCATCGCGTCCAGCACCGGCTTCAGGTTCGCGATCAGCCTGCTGCGGAACTGCGCCTCGGTGACAGGAGGGTTCTGCGCGTCTGCGATCTGGTGGAGGGTCATGCCTTTGGCCAGGTCGGCCTTCAACTGCTCCGGGGTGATGCCGAGGGCCTTCGCAGCAGCCGTCATCAGGGCTTGCGTGTAGGCGCGACCCGCCGTGTTCTCGGCGCCGAGGCTGCCCGCCAGCGCGCAGGGCGTCTTGCCCGCCATCTTCTTCTGGATCGCGTCGGCCTGGGCCTGCGTGATGTGGCCGGCCTTCACCTCGTCGGCGAGGGTCTGGCCCACCGCGTCCTGGAACGCGGAGTTGACCTTGTCCTGAGCCACGCCAAGATCGCTGGAGAAATGGGCGATGAATTCGCCGCACACTGTCGATGCGGAGGCGTTGGACTTGTCGGCCACGGTGGGGTTCGATGCCTTCGGAGCGCCGAAGTTAAAGCCGTAGCCGGCGGCTGAAGCGGTGATGTAGACGGCGGCAGCGGCGATGGCCGCGGCGCCGGCCGCGAAGCTGACGATGCGTACGTTTTTCGGCGTGGCAAGGGCGGTGATCACATCGCAATTAGACCGCGTTCGCCGCGTTTGGATCCTCAGACGGAGGTAAACCTTCTGTAAATGACGCCCCTGTTCCCGATCTCTATAGTCGGGTGATGGAATCGCCGCCCAACACCGGTTGGGGAAGCGGCAAGCACGCCGTCGAGCTGTACGTCCGCACGTACACGACGATGCTTCAGAGCTCCGGCGAGATCAAGGTCGACTCGCTCGTGCAGTCGCATATCCGCATGGGCTCCGTGCTGCACCCGCTGGCGGGCCAGCCGCAGAGCGACATGGGCGCGCTCCTCTACGCGGCGCGCCGCCTGCCGCGAGCCATCGAGCACTGCCGGCACGTCGCGATGGGCCAGAGCTCGCAGGGCTTCAAGGCGGTGCTCGGCGCGGACATCATGGAGTGGCAGCCGCTGAAGGCACCGGCCAGGCGGCGGCGCTGGTACCAGGACGGACGCACGCTGGCGGTGCTCATCGCGTCGACGTCCGACATCGACGACCTCGTGCCGTCGCTGGTCGCTTACCAGATCGAGTGGAACAAGCTGCACAGGGCGCTGCAGGGCGTGGAGCTCGGCGACGAGGCGGCGCGCGAGGCCGCCGGGGCAAGCGAGGACGACTGGCAGCGCCTGCACGAAGCCTGGGGCGAGAGCTTCGACTCGACGCTCGCGCTCGTACAGAAAGACGAATGCCACATCGGGCTCCGACTCATCGGCGGCAGCCACCTCGGCTACGCGCGTATGGCGGCTCGCTGGTGGCTGCCCATCGCGGGGGCGATGGCCGAGCTGGGCGTGCTCGACTCTCCCGTGTACTTCGTCTCATCCAACGCGCACAGTCTCGTCAACGTCCTCAGCGGCACCGCGCGCGAGTTCGAGCGCGAGATCCTCGACTGGGTCCGGGAGAACGATCCCGAGCTGGAGGATGAGCGGCACAAGCTCGAGGTCGGGCACAGCCGCGCGTCGCGGCAGAACTGGCTGTATTTCGCGGCGCGGCAGATCTTCGACCTGCACCCCGATCGCGAGCAGCTGCGCAAGCGCCGCGCGGAGCTCGAGGCCTCGCGCGGGATCCGGCACATACCCGCGAGAGGCACCGGCGTCGACAGCGCGGCCCAGATCTTCAAGCTTTCGAGCCTCGACGCAAGCGCCATCGACCCCCGCGTGGGCACGGTCGACGTCGAGCGGCTGCGCGCGTCGGGCGCGTGCATCGTGAACGTCGACTACCCGCTGGGGTTCGCCGCTTACCACATCCTCCGCCAGGTCGCGGAGCACGTGTCGTGGGTCGCCGGCGTCTACGTGATGGGCAAGGCCGCGACGCTGAACTCCGACGTGGGCGATGTGATGATCCCGAATGTGGTCTACAACGAGCACTCGGGCAACACGTACTGGCTCGACAACGCGATCACCGCCAACGACGTGCAGCCGAACCTCGTGTACGGCTCGGCCGTCGACACTCAGCGCGCGGTGGCGGTGCGCGGCACCTTTCTGCAGAACCGCGACTACCTCGAGTTCTACTACCAGGGCCACTACACGGTGGTCGAGATGGAGGCGGGGCCGTACCTCGACGCGTGCTACGAGATCGGGCAGCCCGACCGCTATCCGCTCGACGAGAGCGTGAACATGGCGCGAATCAACTTCGACCTGGGCATCGTCCACTACGCGTCGGACACGCCTTACACGCAGGCCCGCACGCTGGGCGCTCGCGGCCTGAGCTACAGGGGACTCGACTCCACTTATGCGGCTGCGATCGCACTCGCGCGGCGCATCCTGCAGCGCGAGGGCGCGCTGAAGAGCTAGCTCTCTAGGACCAACCGCTCGTGCGGGTGGTTGTGGGCGCCCACGCCGTGATCGATCTCGCCGCAAGGATGGCAGCTCTCGATCTGGATCGTGGTGTGCTCGATGTCGAACTTGCTGCAGAGTCGCAGCTCCAGCTCGCGCACCACATGTTCCGCATCGGCCAGCTGGCAATCCTCCATCACCACGTGAACGCTGAGCGCCGTCTGCTCCGAAGACAGGGCCCAAACGTGCAGGTCGTGCACGCCCGTGATGTGTTCGGTGCTTCCGATCTCCTTCGTCACCGCGGCCAGGTCGATGTCACGCGGAGTGCCTTCCATCAGCAAGTTCACGGTCTCGCGGATGATCCCCCAGGCGCCGTAAGCGATCAGTGCTGCAATGCCAAGCGACAGGATGGGGTCGATGTACAGCCAACCCGTGAGCAGGATCACAGCGCCTGCCACGACGACACCGATCGACGCCCCGATGTCGCCCGCGACATGGAGGAAGGCGGCGCGGATGTTGAGGCTTTTCGTCTCGCCGCGCAGGCCGAAGATCACGAACGTGTTGACCGCGATGCCGATCAGTGCGGTCACGATCACGATGCCGCCCTGCACAGGCTCTGGCGCGGCCAGGCGCCGCACCGCCTCGTAGCCGATCGCCAGCACGATCACGATCAGCGTCACCGAGTTGACCAGCGCCGCGAGGATGCTCACGCGGTGGTAGCCGTAGCTCCGCCGCTGGTCGGCCGGCCTCTTGGCCTGTTCGACCGCGAACCAGGCCAGGCCCAGCGCGAAGACGTCGGTCAGGACATGGCCGGCGTCGGAGAGGAGGGCCAGCGAATGGGACAGCAGGCCGCCCGCGAACTCGACCAGCAGGACCGCGATGGTGAGTGCGAAAGCCCTCTTCAGGGCCGATCCGCTCTGGGTCACGCGCTCCATGAACTCATCGTACCCACCTCGAATTGGAACCTATCTCCACCACGAGTCTCCGCGCTCGAGGTAGGCCAGGAGCATCCCGTGGCGGAGCCCCTGGTGGCTGATCTGCAGCACCGCCAGGCCGTACCAGTCCAGCAGCAGCAGCAGCACCTCCACGCCGGCCCGCATCGCCTTGACCCGGTTGACAGGCAGCTTGACCCGCTCCGAAACCTGGGCCGCCCGGGCGCCGTCGAGCCGCTTCTCGCACTGGAGAAGGTCGTGCGACGTGAGCACCGCGGGAGGGTTGCGCTTCGCGAGGACGAAGGGCAGGTTGGAAGCCGTGCCGCCCGTGGCCACGAGTCGTTCCACGTCCCCGTCGGGTGCCTGCGAGAGCTCCCGGAGCGCAGCTCTCCGCATTCGTGCCCGGTCCTCGGGCTTCGGCGGGTCGGCGAGGTACTTGTCTGCGAGTACGCCAGAGCCGATCGGCAGCGACGCCCACCTCACCATCTCACGGGCCCGTCCGATCGCGACCTCGGTCGACGCCCCGCCCAGGTCCGCCATCACCCATTCACGCCGTGCGGCGTGCCGGCTGGCCACTCCGAGGAAGCTCAGCTCGGCCTCGCGGTGCCCCGAGATCACGTGCACCGGCGTGCCGATCGCCGCGCCTGCCTGACGCGCAAACTCCTCGCCGTCCCTGGCCAGGCGGACCGCCTCCGTGGCGCCGGCGATCAGGTGGTCGTAGTGGTGCGTGGCGGCGCGGGCGAGCACCGTCCGCAAGGACCGGATGGCAGCTTTGCCCCGGCTGCCGATCGTGCCCGTGCGCGCCACATGCGGTCCAAGCTCAGGCATCTCCACGTAGTGGGCGACGTCCTCCAGGCGGTCGCGGACAACGTCGGCGACCAGCACATGGACCGTGTTGCTGCCGATGTCGACGGCGGCAAGACGCACCTGCGCAGAGTGACACAATTCCTCCGCATGCCGGCCAGGAGAGGAACGCGAATGGAAAAGGATTCGATGGGCGAGATGGAAGTTCCCGCCGACGCGTACTACGGCGCGTCGACGCAGCGAGCCGTTCTCAACTTCCCCATCTCCGGACAGCCCTTCCCGCGCCGGTTCATCCGCGCGCTGGGCATCATCAAGAAAGCCGCGGCCCAGACGAACCGCGAGCTCGGGCTGCTCGCGCGCCGGCGTGCACGCGCGATCACCGCCGCCGCGCAAGAGGTGATCGACGGAAAGCTCGACGCGCAGTTCCCGATCGACATCTATCAGACCGGCTCGGGCACCTCGACCAACACCAACGCCAACGAGGTCATC
>DASYXY010000043.1:0-6432 GCA_035934385.1 Candidatus Dormiibacterota bacterium | reverse complement strand
TGCTTGGCGGCGATCACACCATCACCTGGCCGGACGTGACCGGAGTCGCCCGGGCCCGCGGCTGGGGCCGCGTGTCGGTCATCCACTTCGACGCTCACGCCGACACCGGCGACGTCCAGTACGGAAGCCTCATAGGACACGGCCTCCCGATGAGGCGGCTGATCGAGTCAGGCGCGTGTCGCGGAGATCGCTTCCTCCAGGTCGGCTTGCGCGGCTACTGGCCCGAGCCGCCGACCCTGCAGTGGATGGCGGAGCAGGGCATGCGCTCCTTCGAGATGCACGAGGTGACCACGAAAGGACTGGACGCCGTGCTGGAGGAGGCATTCGCGATCGCAGTCGACGATTGCGACGGCGTGTTCGTCTCGGTCGACGTCGATGTGGTCGATCCGGGCACCGCACCAGGCACCGGCACGCCCGAACCGGGTGGCCTCACCGGGCGGCAGCTGCTGGACGCGGTTCGCCGCATCGCCATCTCGGTACCGGTGGTCGGGATCGACGTGGTCGAGGTCTCGCCGCCCTACGACACCGCCGAGATCACGGCCTTCCTGGCCAACCGCGTGGTGCTGGAGATGCTTTCCGGCATCCTGTACCGCCGCGGCGGCGGCACGTGGGAGTCGATCCCGCCGACTCTGCTGGAGGGCCGCCTCTAGGCCAGGCGCCTGCTCACGATGACGGTCGGCGGGTCGGGCGGCCCGAAGAACTGGTCGATCCACTCGTCGTGCCGCCTGACGGCCGCAGGCTCCACATCGCGTCGCTCCCAGCCGTGGGCCGCGAACCACTCGGGCTCTTCAGGATTGATCAATGCGACGACGCCACCGGGACTCGTGACCCGTTCGAGCTCGCCGAGCACCGCCGCGTCCGGCCCGAACGCGCTGCCGGCCACCGTCAGCTGAGACCAGCCGTCGCCGATCGGAAGCGCCTCCGCCCACGCCGCGATGGCGAGCACCCGCGGGAGGCGCGCGCGCAGCATCGCCAGCAGGCCCAGCGACGGCTCGATGGCGGCGACGTGCTCGGCGCGCGCCACCAGGTGATGGGTGAGGCGGCCGGAGCCCGCACCCACGTCGAGCGCTCGTTGAGCCCTGGGAAGGGTCGCGATGATCGCCGGCGCGATCGGCTCGACGTCCGCCAGCGCGTCCCAACGCTTCGGCTCGAGGTGGTACACGAGCGTCCAGAAAGTTGCGCGCAGCACGCGCTCCTCGGCTGAGGGATCACCCTCCTGCATCAGCTGCACGTCCCCCGCCGGCACCTGCGCCAACGCACGCCGGCGCACCGCTCGGGGCAGGCGGTCGATGTCGGCCTTGCGGAAGTGCTTCCAACCAAGCGGCGCCGCGGCCACCGCAGCTGCATAGTCCACCTTCACATCAGACTAATTTCGAGCGATGAGGATCGCAGTGGTGGCCTCACCGGTGACGCCGCTCCGCCCCGCGCAGCGCGGCGGCGCGCAGGCGATGGTTTGCGATCTCGCGCTCGGTCTTGCTCATCGCGGACACGATGTCGAGCTGCACTGCGTTGAAGGCTCGGAGGTGCCAGGCGTAACGCTGGTCACGGTGCCGCAGCCGGACGACGCGGCGCGCGCTCTCGTGATGCCGCTCGGCGGGCCGGCGCCGTCGGCGCCGGGAGTGGCGGCCGCGATCGCGGCGATGTTCGACAACATCCGGTCGCACCCGCCGGACGTGATCAGCCAGCACGCGTTCGACGCGCCGGCCTTCGTCCAGGCTCGCGGGCTCGCGGTGCTGCACACGCTGCATCTCCCTCCGCTCGTGCCTGAGGTCGTCGAAGCCGCCGCCGCCACACCGCGGGTCCAGCTTGCCGCGGTGTCGGAAAGCGGCCGGCGGGGCTGGCGCGCGGCAGGCGTGGAGGTCCGGCGCGTGCTCCGGAACGGGGTGGAAGACATCGAAGTGCCGACCTCCGCGCCGGAAGCGGTGGCCCTGATCGCCGGTCGGATCTCGCCCGAGAAAGGGATCGAAGACGCGCTCGCCGCAGCTCGCGCGGTGGGCCTGCCTATGAGGATCGCGGGCTCCGTCTACGATCCGGCCTATGGGGTGGACCTGCAAGGAGCGGAGCACATGGGCGAGCTCACGCGCCTCGACCTGCGCCGCCTGATGGCGCGGAGCGCGGTCACGATCTGCGCGGTGAAATGGGACGAGCCCTTCGGGCTGGTCGCCGCCGAGGCGCAGATGGCGGGATGCCCGGTGGCGGCCTACCGTCGCGGCGCCATGCCCGAGGTGCTCGAGCACGGAGTCAGTGGATTCCTCGCCACTCCGGATGACAAGCGCTCGCTGGCCGAAGCGATTCGCGCATGCCTGACACTCGACCGCGACAAGGTGAGAGCGAGCGCCCGTCGCAGGTTGGGCCTTGAAGGCGCGCTCGACGGCTACGAGCGCGCGCTCGCCGAGGTCGCCTCGTGACCCGGCGCGCTGTAGTCACAGGCGGCTCGGGCGGCATCGGTTCGGCGGTCGTGGGCGCCCTGCGCTCGCGGGGTTGGGACGTGACCTCGCTCAGCCGCCGCGAAGGTTGTGATGTCTCTGACGAAGGCCAGGTACGCGACGCGTTCGCTCGATTCGAAAGCCTCGACGCTCTCGTGCACTGCGCGGCGGTGCTCATCAAGCGGCGGCTCTTGGATATGTCGGCGGGCGACTGGGACGATCAGCTCGGGCCGGGATTGCGCGGTGCGTTCCTGTGCTCCCGTGAGGCGTTCCGCCTCATGCAGGCGAAAGGCGGCTCCATCGTCATGGTGTCGAGCCTGTCCGGCGTCGCCGGCGCGGAAAAGTTCGCGGGCATGTCGGCCTACGTGGCGGCCAAGTCGGGGCTGGCCGGACTGACCGAAGCGCTGGCGGTGGAGGGCAGGGAGTACCGAATCCGTGTCAACGCGATCAGCCCGGGCGCCGTCGACACAGCGATGCTGCGTGTGGCCGGCGTCGACGGACCGCGCCTGAAACCGGACGCGGTGGCGCCGCTGATTGCCTGGCTTGCATCGCCGGAGTCAGAGCCTCTTTCCGGCGCCAACCTGCGCCTCGATCCCTAATAGCGAATCTGGCAGGGAAGTTACCCTGCCCGGTAGGCGTTCTGTATTGGGGGTGTTGAGTGACTGAACTTGTCCGGATCCAGAGGCGTGCCACCTTCGCGGCGGCGCACATCCTCTGCCGCCCGGAGTGGAGCGACGAGCGCAACCGCGAGGTGTTCGGTGCGTGCGCGACAGATCACGGCCACAACTACGTGGTCGAGGTCACCGTCGGCGGACCTGTCGATCCGGAGACCGGGATGGTGATCAACCTCAAGCAGGTGGACGCGGCGCTGCGCCGCCACTTCATCGAGGCCGTCGACCACCGCCACCTGAACCGAGACGTCGATTTTCTGCGTGGCATCGTGCCCACCGCCGAGAACATCGCCATCGCCGCCTTCAGGCAGCTCGAGCGGCACCTGGCGCCGGCACGGCTGTTGAAGGTCCGGGTCGTCGAGTCGGAAAACAACGCGGCGGAGGTGAGCGCCGAATGAGCCTACCCCAGCCGTCCGCTCGCTCTCGTTTCGAAGAGCTGGAAGAGTCCGCTCGGCGGATCCTCAACGCGCTGGGCGAAGACCCTGAGCGCGAGGGCCTCGAAGCAACGCCGCGTCGCGTTGCGCGCGCACTGATGGACCTGACGGACGGATATGAGACCGACATCCAGGCCCTTGTACGCGGTGCGCTTTACGCACATCAAGGCGACGATCCGGTAACTGTGCGTGACATTCCCTTTTACAGCCTGTGCGAGCACCACATGCTGCCGATGTTCGGGCGCTGCCACATCGGCTATGTGCCCAACGGCCGAGTGATCGGGCTGTCCAAGCTGCCCCGCATCGTGGACGCATTCGCGCACCGGCTGCAGCTCCAGGAGAGGATGACGCGCGAGGTCGCCGAGGCGGTCGAAGATGTGACCAGCGCGAAGGGCGTGGCCGTGGTGATGGAGGCGCGGCACCTCTGCGTGGAGATGCGCGGCGTCGAGAAGGCAGCGAGCGTCACGGTCACCTCCTGCGTCCTCGGCGCTTACCGAGAGGACGGACGGCTCCGCGCCGAGTTCATGGAGCTCGCCGGCCGCCGCGCGGGCGCCTAGCTCAGGATTTCGGTCGCGGCTCCCAGCGAACGAAGCAAGGGCACGACGCCCGCCCGCTCAGGTTCGGGCTCAAACTCGGGCGGAATTGCATCAGGCATGGTCGCGGCGAACGCGTCGACGACGCTTGCATCCCACTGGATGCCACGGCCTCGCAGCAGCTCGGCCATCGCGACGTGCGGCTCGAGCGCCTGCCGGTATGGCCGGTTCGAGGTCATCGCGTCCCATGAATCCGCGACCGCGATGACCCGTGCCCCCAGCGGAATCGCGTCGTCCGCCAGGCCGCGCGGGTAGCCTCGTCCGTCGATCCGCTCGTGGTGCGCCAGCACCAGCTCGCGACCACGCCGGTACTCGGGAAACTTGGCGAGGATCTCGGCACCGGTGACCGGATGCTTCTTCATGATCGCGAACTGCTCGTCGGTGAGCCGTCCCTGCTTGTGCAGGACCTCGTCGGGAACCGCGATCTTGCCCAGGTCGTGCACGCGCGCGGCGAGCCGGATCAGTTCCACATCGCGTTCGGGCAGGCGCAGGCGGTGCGCGATCGCGACCGCGTGCCTCGCGACGCTCTGTGAATGCTCGAACGTGTACGGGTCGCGCTTGTCGACGACGTCCGCCATCGACTCCACGGCGGCGATCGTCTGATCACGCATCTGCACGGAACGCTGGAGCGCTACCTGCAGGCCCGCGAGAGGGGCGACCGCCAGCAGCGCGATCCAGGGGTGGGTGGCGGAGGTGAGCGCGAGCAGGTAGCCGGCGGCGTACACGGCCGCCGTCAGCTTGAGGTCCACTCCGGCGGCCTCCACCCACACCTCGAAGGGATTGCGCCGGCTCATCATCGCCACCGCGACCACGAGAAGCGCGATGTTGACGACGTACATCGTGACCGCGGCGCCGAGCGCGGCCAGGAACTGGCCGGCACCGTCGGGAAGCAACGCGGCCGAGGCCAGGCCTTTGAAAACGATCGCGGCAGCCGCAGCCGAGACCATCAGCTGGCCGGTGTTGAAGATCAGGTCGACCGGTCGCCGCCGGCGCTTGCCGGTGGCCGGGTTGCGGCGCAGGCAAAGGATCCCGTCCCCGACCAGCCGGCAGAGCCCGACCAGCGCCACCGCCGCTCCCGCCGGGAACAGGACCACGAACGCGAGGTCGACCGCCGGGGCGGCGTCGGCCTTGTAGTTCTTGCGGATCATCACCGGGAAGTTGGCCGCCAGCACGCCGACCGCCGCCAGGGCGCCCGCCAGCACGGGGTCGGCTGAGCTGTGCGGATAGGCCAGAAGGCCGGAGGCGACCAGCACCGCTGGGAGAGTCATTCCCAGCAGGTAGACGCGGAGGACCCGCTTCACGGCTGGTCGACCGCTACGGCGTGCCGATGGTGAAGCCGAAGCTCGTCGAGCCGTTGCCGCTGGTGGCGAAGACGTTCGAGCCCAGCGCGGTGACGTTGAGCCCGGTCTGCACACCGGGCACCGAGACTCCCAGCGTCGGGTCGTCGTGGCACAGCACCTGTGCGCTGGCCGTGGTGGTCCCGGCCGCGAGCAGGCCGACGCAGACAGCCAGACTGAACAGTATTCTCTTCACTTCACTCCTACCCCTTGGTTTTTCGGCCACAACTCTGGCCGCTGAAGGGAGAATTTAGGCTCCCTGAAGTTCAAGCAGGTCAAGGTCCGGTAAAGATCGGTTCAGGACCCGGCTCGCAGCCCCGACATTTCCCGCCGGATCGCCAGGCTACGAAAAGTGGTATTGACCACTTGGTCGGGATGTGCTTAACTCCCGTGCGTGAACCAAGCCAGAGGGCCTTACCACTTCGGTCGGGACCGGGCATGACCAAGCAAGAGGAGACGCGCGAGCGCGTGCTCGACCTCATGGAGGCGCTGGCGGTAGGTCAAACCATCCCGTCCGAGCGCCAGCTGACGCAGGAGCTCGGCGTCTCCCGCCTCACGATTCGGGCGGCCCTGGACGAGCTGGTCCGTGACGGGTACCTCGACCGCCGTCACGGCAGCGGCACCTACGTGACCGAGCCAAAGATCGCCCAGCCGCTGACCCTCACCTCCTTCAGCGAGGACATGCGGCGCCGTGGCATGGTCCCGGGCAGCCGGACCCTCGAGCTCGTGGTCACCTCCACCGGGGCGAGGCTTGCGCGCCGTTTGCAGGTCTCGCCCGAGGCGCGGCTTGTGCGCGTGAAGCGGCTGCGCCTCGCCGACGACCAGCCGATGGCCATGGAGGTGCTGCACATTCCAGAGGCACTCGTCCCGGGGCTGACGAAGGCCGACCTGGAGGACCACTCCTTCTACGAGCTGCTGGAGGAGCGGTACGGAATCGTGGTCGTCTCTGGCACCCAGAGCATCGAGCCCAC
>DASYXY010000041.1:0-2117 GCA_035934385.1 Candidatus Dormiibacterota bacterium | reverse complement strand
CAGTCGGATGTTCTGAAACGTGCGAGCAATACCGAGCCCCGCGATGCGGTGCGCGGGAAGCCCGGTCAGCTCGTCGCTCTCGAGCCATGCGCGCCCCGACTGCATGCGCACGTAGCCGGTCACGACATTGACCAGCGTGGTCTTGCCCGCCCCGTTGGGGCCGATCAGTCCATGGATCGATCCTTCTTCGACTTCCAGCGACACACCGTCGACGGCGCGGACGCCGCCGAAGTGGCGCTGGACGTCAGCCAGGCGAAGGAGCACGAACCCCGAGACGTGGCCACCACGCCGGCCTTATGAGCGCAAGCCCGCCGCGACCGACGATGCCCTGCGGCCGGAAGACGATGACCGCGATCAAGAAGATGCCAATCGCGACGTTCAGGTAGATGCCCTGGCCGGCAAAGATGTAGGGCAGCAGCGTGACGATCAACGCCCCGACCACCGGGCCGATCACGAATCCGCTGCCTCCGAGCACGGCGAAGGTCAGCACCTGCACTGCCCGCGTCACGCCGTATTGCGCGTCACTCGGATCGATGTCGAAGTAGAGGTGCGCTTCGAGCGCGCCGGCGTAGCCGGCCATCAGCGCGCTGAGGGTGAACGCGATCAGCTTGTAGCGCGCGACCTGGATCCCCTGGCTCAACGCCGCGACCTCGTCCTGCCGGATCGCGGCCCAGGCGTTCCCGAGCCGCCCCTTGGTCAGCCGCCAGGCGAGGAACACGACCCCCACGAGCGAGATCAGCGCAGGCGCGACCGCGGTGGCGTCCGCATCCGGGTTCTTGAAGCCGAGGCCCTCCCCCGTGATGGGTAAGTTGAGGATGACGCCGAGGCGGGTTGCCTCTACGAATCCGATAGTCGCGATCGCGAGGAACACGCCGCGAAGGCGAAGCACCGGCAGGCCCACGAGCACACCAACCACGCCGGCGAGAAGCACCGCCGCCGCTGTGGCGAGCGGCAGCGGGACGTGCGCGTTGACATCCAGGATCGCGGAGGTATAGGCGCCGATCGCCATGAATCCCGGCGCGGCGAGCGAGAGCTGGCCCGAGTAGAGGACCAGGAACATGGAGGCGGCCAGGATTCCGTTGACGCCGATCTGCGAGATGAGCAGGGTGTGCGTGTTCCAGAAGCCGACCGGATCGCTGAAGAGGCTTATGAAAAAGTCCACCGTCTAGATGCGGTCGCGGAGCCTGGTGCCGAACAGGCCTTGAGGGCGAAGGATCAGCATCAAGAAGAGCGCCGCGAAGGCGACGCCGCCGCTTGCGTTGCCGCCCAGCGTGACGAGCGCGAGGACCTCGATCATCCCGAGCAGATAGCCTCCGATCACGGCGCCGGGGATGCTGCCCATTCCACCCAGCACGATCACGGCAAGGCCGCGCACCTCGACGTTGTCGCGACCGATATATGGGCTTATGTCGCTGACCGCAAGCCCGAACAGGATCCCCGCGAGTCCGCCGAGCGCAGAAGAGATGACCAGCGTGAGCGAGATCATCCGGTCGACGTCCAGACCCATCAGCCTGGCCGCTCGCGGGTTCTCCGCGACCGCGCGCAGTCCACGCCCCGTCTGCGTGAATCGCATCACGTAGCCGAGGCCGAGCATCAGCCCGATGGTCAGCGGAATGATGGCCACCTTGCTCGCCTCGAGATGGACGTCGCCAACGTGCCAGATCGGGTTCGGCACCGTGCCGGCCGGGAATGACACCGAGTTGGGACCGTCGACCCATAACCACGCGAACAGCGTTCCAGGTTGACCCTGCTCCACCGCGGCAACGATCACCAGGGCAAGGCCGATGGTCGATATCAGCGCAGCGATCGGTGGCGCCCGGCGCCGGCGCAGGGGCCGCAAGCAGACGCGCTCGATCACCAGGCCCATGACCGCCGACCCCGCGATGCCCAGCGCGACAGCCACCCAGAACGACTGACCGTGGTTGACGACCAGCGAGTAGGTGAGCGCCGCCCCGAGCATGAACACCGCGCTGTGAGCGAGGTTGAGGATGTCGAGGATGCCGAAGACCAGGGTGTAGCCGACGGCAAACATCGCGTAGATGGACCCGATGAATATGGCGTTGAGGATCTGCTGATCCATCAGCGCATCAGGGTATTAGAGGAGTGGGGGAGCATGT
>DASYXY010000032.1:0-1850 GCA_035934385.1 Candidatus Dormiibacterota bacterium | reverse complement strand
TTCAACCAGGCGATCCCTATGACCGGCCTCGTCCTCGCCAAGCTCGACGGGACTGCGAAGGGCGGCGCCGTGATCGCGATCGAGGCCGAGCTGGACGTACCCGTCAAGCTCGCGGGCGTGGGGGAGGCCATCGACGACCTCGCGCCTTTCGACCCCGCTGCTTTCATCCGTGCGATCTTCGTCTGATGGCACGAGCGGATCCCCACTGCCACACCCTCGCGTCCGACGGCATGGTCACCGCCGAGCAGCTCGTCGCAGCCGCCGTGGCGGCTCGCCTTGACCTCATCGCCATCACCGACCACGACACCATGGCCCAGGCATGGGGCGACTACGCGGGGATCACGGTCGTGCGCGGCGAGGAGATCACCACCAGGTGGCCGGCGCAGACGCACGTGCTCGGTTGGTTCTTGCGCGAACCCGTTCCCAGTGGGATGTCGGTCGAGGACACCGTGGCCGCCATCCACGACCAGGGTGGGCTGGCCGTGATCCCGCACCCGTTCATGCCCACCTACTTCGGCTCCATCCAGCCGTCGATGCTGCGGCGGCTGATCGAGAAGCACGCGGTCGACGCGATCGAGACGATGTCGACCGTCCCGATGGGCCGGCGGCGGCGCGAACAGCTTGAGGATTTCTACGCGGCAAACCAGGAGCGGCTTGGCGCTGCCGTAGGAGCGAGCGACTGCCACTTCGGCGCGCACGACCTCGGAGTCGTGGTCACGAACTACGAGGGCGATTTCCGGACCGCGATCGAGCAGCGGGCTACCAGGCCGGAACGCCTCCGCAGCAGGCACGTGCCGGCGGGCGTCGCCCTGCGCCAGCAGTGGCGATCTCTGGTCGAGCTACCTGTCCGGCGCCTTCGCCGCCAGCTCTAGCAGTGCTTCATGCACTGCCGGTGACGCTGCCAGGATGTTGCCGGTTTCGATCCAACCGTCGCCCCCTGACCAGTCGGTGACAACGCCACCGACCTCGAGGACAAGTCCCGCGCCCGCAGCGACGTCCCACGTGTTGAGGCCGAGCTCGAAGAACCCGTCGAAGGTGCTCGACGACGTCAAGGCAAGGTCGAGGGCGGCCGCGCCGGCCCTTCGCAGGTCCTCGAACCGTGCGAGTGCCCGCTCGAACATCGACAGGTACCGAGGGAGCAGCTGCTTGTTGCGGAACGGAAAGCCGGTCGCAACCACAGCGCTCGATGGCTCGACGATGCGGTGCTGTGGAAGCCGCTCGCCATTGCGAAAAGCTCCCCCGCCACGCGCCATCGAGAACTCGAGGTCGAGGTAGGGCGCGAGCACGACTCCGACGACGGGCCGGCCTTGCTCCAAAAGCGCCACCGAGATTCCGACGACCGGGAACCCGCGCGTGAAGTTGGTCGTGCCGTCGAGCGGGTCGACCGCCCACATCGTCCCCGAACGCGCGCCGCCTTCTTCTTCCGCCAGCACCGCAACGCCTGGCGCTTCACGCGCGAGCACCTCGAGGATGGCCGACTCGGAGTTGCGGTCCGTCGCGGTCACGTAGTCGCCCCGGCCCTTGAGCTCAGCGGCCGAACCTGGCGCGGCAAGACCATGGGAGAGAAGAACGGCCGCTCCCGCTCGCGCCGCGCGCAGGGCGACCGGTAGGAGGTCGCTCAGGCCTGCTTGTCTTCCAGGCCGAGACCGAACATCGCCTCGAGGTCGTGGGCCGAGAACTGCTGGAAGGCGACCATCGTCTGTGTCTTCTCGATGTCGCGCAGCCGGGTCAGGTGCTGCGTGACCACCTTCGCGAGGTCGTCGTGTTCACGCACGCGCACGATGGCCACGAAGTCCCACTCGCCGGTGACGGTGTAGACCTCGGCCACGCCCTCGACGTCGGCCAGGGCG
>DASYXY010000009.1:0-11951 GCA_035934385.1 Candidatus Dormiibacterota bacterium | reverse complement strand
AGAGCCAGGCTCGCGACGAGGGTCTTGCCCTCGCCGGTCTTCATCTCGGCGATCTTGCCCTGGTGCAGCACGATGCCCCCCACGAGCTGGACGTCGAAGTGGCGGAGGCCGATGGTCCGGCGGCCCGCCTCGCGGCACAGGGCGAAGGCCTCGATCAGGAGCTCGTCGAGGTCGTGCCCATCCTTCGCCTGCTGCCTGAGCTCGTCCGAGCGCGCGCGGAGGGCCGCGTCGTCGAGCTCTTGGAGCTCCGCCTCGAGACCGTTGATGGCCACGGCCACCGCCTGGTGGCGTTTGACCTCGCGTTCGTTGGGATCGAGCAGCCGGCCGAGATTCAGCACTGTGATCTAGTACAGCATGCCCAAAGATCCGGTTTGGTTAACAGGCCCCGGCGGCGCCTAACGGACGACCGGTTCGATCACGGCGACCGTGCCGTCCGCCCGCCGGTAGGCGATCTGGATCTCACCGGTGTCCTCGTCCAGGTAAACGTGGAACGACTGGCCGTCGGCCTGGAGCTGCTCCACGACCCGGTCGAGCGGCTCCGGCTTGAGGATCATCCTGATCCGCTCCGGTTCCGATGCATGCTCGCGTTGGGGCGGTTCCTCTTGCGGCACCCTCACGGGCGAGGTCGCCTGCTTGCGGCGGGTGCGCTGCTCCTTGAGCTTCACCACCTGCCTGTCGATCTTGTCGAGGGCCAGGTCGAGCGCGGCCTGCGGGTCGGCGCCATGCTCCTTGGCCGACAGCACCGGCGCGCGCCGGCCGTCGACGTGCACGTTGATGCGCACGACGGTCATCTCGAGACCGAAGCGCTTCGCCTCATCCACGAAATCGACCTCAGCTTCTGCCACGCGACCGAAGTGGCGGGCGAGGCGCTCGAGCTTCCGCTGGGCGTAGTCCTTCAGCCCCGGACTCAGCCCGGCGGTGCGGTCGTTCAGGACGACCCTCACAGCCCGAGTATAAGACCCGATCCGGCATGCACCCAGGCCCCCTTAACGGAGGCGAAGCGCGCGGCTACTTCTGCGCCGGTTTGTATCCAGGGGGCGGCGGGAAGAGCAGCAGGATCTCCTTGGGGAGCGGGATGCCCTGGGAGAACATGCGGTCCAGGATCTTCGGCCGGAGGCCGGTCGGCTTGAACTCGGCGATGACCTTGCCGTCCGGCGTGGCGCCCTTCTGGTCGAGCACGAAGATGTCCTGCATCGTGATGGTCTCCATCTCCATGCCGACGATCTCGGAGATCTGCGTCACCTTGCGCGAGCCGTCGCGCAGGCGGCTCAGCTGGACGATCAGGTTGATGGCGCCGGCGATCTGCTGGCGAATGGCCTTCAGCGGCAGGTCGACGCCGGCCATCAGGACGAGGGTCTCGAGCCTGGCGAGCGCGTCGCGCGGGCTGTTGGCGTGAAGCGTGGTCATGGAGCCGTCATGGCCGGTGTTCATGGCCTGCAGCATGTCGAGGGCCTCGCCGCCACGGCACTCACCGACGACGATTCGCTCGGGCCTCATACGCAGGGAGTTGATGACGAGGCGCTGGATCGTGATTTCGCCCTCGCCGTTGATGTCCTTCGGTCGCGTCTCCATGCGGCATACGTGCTCCTGGTGGAGCTGCAGCTCGGCTGCGTCCTCAATGGTGACGATGCGGTCCTCGACAGGGATGAAACCCGACAGCACGTTGAGAAACGTCGTCTTGCCGGTGCCGGTACCTCCAGAAATGATGATGTTGGCCTTGGCGAGCACCGCCGCCTTGAGAAAGCCGAATGCTGACTCGTTGCACGTGCCAAACCGGATCAGGTCTTCCACCTGGTACGGGTCGCGGGCGAACTTGCGGACGGTAAGCAGCGGACCGTTGAGCGCCAGCGGGCGGATGACCGCGTTGACGCGGGAGCCGTCGGCGAGTCGTGCGTCACAGAGCGGCGAGCGCTCGTCGATTCGGCGGCCGACGGTGCGAACGATGAACTGGATGACGTTGAGGAGCTGGTCCTCGTCCAGGAACTTGATGTTGGTGAGAACCACCTTGCCGCCCATTTCGACGTAGACGTGGTCGGAGCCGTTGACCATGATTTCTGTCACGCGGTCGTCGCGTATGAGTGGCTCGATCGGCCCGAGCTGCTGGTAGTACTCGTCGATGTTGATCCCGGGGATCCGGACTGCCATTAGTTCGCCTCCGCCATGGTCTCCAAGTGCCTCGCCACTATAGCGAACCGGTCAGCGGCCCTAACCCAGTTCAAACTCGGACCCTCGCGACCGTGACGCCGATCACCGGCCCCGCTCCGGCGGCCTTCAAGGCCGAGGCGCAGGCCTCCAGCGTCGCCCCGGTGGTGGCGACATCGTCCACGACCATCAGCGATCGCCCGTCCAGCGAGCCACCGCGCCAGGCGAAAGCCCCATGGACGTTCTCCCAACGGCGCAGGCGGTCGCTGCCCACTTGCGGCCTGGTCGCCCTGATGCGGACGAGCCGCCCGGGCGGATCGCGAAGGTTCAGTTGCCGGCGAAGCTCGCGCCCCAGGAGCTCGGCCTGGTTGAAGCCGCGCTGGCGGCGCCTCTCACCGTGGAGCGGCACAGGGACGACCAGCGACGACGCCAGGCCCTCCACCACTATCCGGTCGCACAGCAGAAGCGCCAGCGGCCTGGCGAGCGCCCGCCAGCCCTGGTACTTGAAGCGGTGGACCAGCGGTTCGACCGGACCTTCGTAGGCCACCGCGGAGCGCAGGCGCGACAGCGCGTGCATGCGCGTGCGGCAGCCGCACGTGTCCTGCTTCGAGTCGAGCTCAGCCCCGCATCGGCGGCACAGCGGCTCTTCGAGCCGGCGGATCTGACGCCGGCAACGCTCGCAGAGCCAGGAACCGCCCAGATGGCACGCGCCGCAGCGCGGCGGGAAGACGAGGTCGAGGACGCGCTCGAACATGTCTCGAGAGTAGGCGGCGCGTCAACGTCCTCTTAACAGGCCTACGAGATGGCGATCTCGTCGCCCCGCTGCAGGCCCATATCCTGCGTCGAGCCCGCCGGCAGCTCGAGCACGCTGTGCGCCCCCCACTCGATCCACACCACGCCGTACCACGCAGGCAGCCGCGGGTAGACCTTCTTCACGCGGAACGTGCGATCGAGGAAGACGGCATCGATGGCGAAGTTCATGCAGAGCATGTGGATCCCGTTGCACGGATTGATCCACATCCCGGTGCCGGGCTGAAGCGACTGGCGGAACATCAGCCCGAGCCCGCGGCCCATGAACGTGCGCGGGACCTCGAGCTCCGCAGCCAGAACCTTGCCCGTGCGCTGATGGACCGCCTTCGGCCGTGCCCTCACGATCGCATAGGGTAGTGACTGGGACGACATGGACTTCGACAGCGATGGCGTGCGCCTGCATTACGAGGTCCATGGTCCCGACAGCGGGACCCCGATCGTGCTGGTGCACGGGTTCGCGTCGCACTACCGGCTGAACTGGGTCGGCACCAGGTGGCAGGAGACGCTCACCGGCGCGGGCTATCACGTCATCGGGCTCGACTGCCGCGGTCACGGTGAGAGCGACAAGCCGCACGACCCGCGCGCGTACGAGACGACCGAGATGGCGGCCGACGTCAGGCGGCTGCTCGACCATCTCGAGATCGAGTCAGCGCACTATCTCGGCTTCTCGATGGGTGCGCGCATCGGCATCCAGTGCGTGCTCGACTTCCCGTCCCGGCTGCGCAAGGCGGTGCTCGGTGGCGTCGGCATCAAAGGCGCATCCACGCAGGCGCAGTCGATCGCGCGGGCCCTGCGTGGCGGCGCCCTGGAGAACCCGGTGGCCAAGAGCTTCTATGAATTTGCGAGGGCACGTCCGCACAACGACCTAGAAGCGCTGGCGCTGTGCATCGTGGCGATTTCGGCGCCGTTTGACCTCGCGCTGCTCGAGGCGGTCAAGACGCCGATCCTGATGGTGGTCGGTGGCAGCGACGAGCTCGTGTCAGGCGCCGAGGACCTCGTGGAGCTGATGCCGACCGCGAGGCTTGTCATCGTGCCTGGACGCGACCACCTGGGTACGGTGCCGGCGCATGAGTTCAAGGAGGCCGCGCTGGCGTTCCTCGACTAGGTCTGCCGGCGGTTGAAGCGGCCGCGGCGCCGTGTTCGCGGCGTTGAGCCCGCGGCGACGATCGAAATCGAACCATCCTCCTCAAGCTCAGCTCGCTCGACCTCACTCACGTCTTCGATGCCGTGCTCGCGCGCCGCGGTCTCCACCTCCTGCCGCTGCACGCCCTCTCGGCGCATCGCCCGCCAGAGGTATTTGCCGTCTCTAACGATCACGGCCGGAGGTGGGCTGAAGAAGCGGTGCAGCTGAGGAACATCGGCGAGACGCCCAACCGCGTAGTTCGTAACGATCAGCGCGATGATCAGGACCAATCCGCCCACCAGCGACGTGTCGGGCCCTGTCATGGCCGGCTGCAGTGCGTTCGCCACCAGCAGGATGAAGACGAGGTCGTAGAGCGTGAACTGGCCAACCTCGCGCTTCCCGAACACGCGCAGCGCCACCAGAAGCGCCGCGTAGATCACGACTCCGCGAACGACCAGCTCCCACCAGGGGATGCTGGGGAGGAGCTGTGGCGTTAGCGGGGCGCCAGCAGAATGAGCGCGGCCGGTCCCAGCAGCACGATCCAGAGCGTCGGGAAGATGCATCCCACCATCGGAAGCAGCATCTTCAACGTGGCCTGCGCGGCCAGCTCCTGGGCGCGCTGCCGACGCTTGCGGCGCATCTCGTCGGCCTGGATGCGCAGGATCTTGCCGATGCCGGTGCCGAACTGCTCGGACTGGATGATGGCCTGGATGAAGTTGTGCAGGTCCTCGACCCCGCTGCTGCGGCCCATCTCGTCCATCGCCTCGAGGCGCGGCCGGCCCAGGCTCACCTCGCGCAGGACTTTCGAGAACTCGTCCGACAGAGCGTTCTTGTACTTCTCGACCACGCGCGCGAGCGCCGCGTCGAAGCCAAGACCGGCGTCGACCGCGATCACCAGCAGGTCCATGGCGTCGGGCAGGCCCTTCTGGATCTCCTTGCGGCGACCGTCGACCTTCTGCCGCAGCCACAGCGTCGGCAGGTAGTAGCCGAGCACCGTGCCGACGGCCAGCGCGATCACCGCGTAGAGCGGGCTCCCCAGCACGAGGCCGAGCAGCAGGCCGAGCGCGGCCATCACCGCCGCGGCGACGATGCGGACGGCACCGAAGTCCTCCGGCGTGAGGTTGCCGGGCCGGCCGGCAAGATCGAGCTCGTTGAGCAGCTTCTTGCGCGCCTCCTGCGGCGTCGAGCGCGAAAGGAACGCGCCGAGCCGTTCGATCATCGGCCGCAGGGCGCGCTCGCTGAACGGCTTCTGCAGCTCGACCTCCTCCATCGTCAGCGGCTTCTCACCGCCGTACGCCTGGAGGCGCGTGGCCACGATGTCCGCGGTGCTTGCCGCGTTCTGGGCGTTGCGTGCGAAGCCGACGAACATGATCAGGACGCCGACGCCGACCATCAACGCAAGGAGCGGTGTCATATCAGACCTCGATGGCGACCACGCGCCGGATGATCAGGTTGCCGACGAAGATCATGAAACCGCCGATCGCCAGCAGGATCCAGCCGATGATGCTTCCGAACATCGGCCGGAAATAGGTTGGCGTCACGAAGTACATGAACGTGGCGAGAACAATGGGCAGGAACGTGATCAGCGTGCCCGACGCTCGGGCCTGGGCAGTAAGGGTCGCAATCTCGCCCTTGATTCGCACTCGCTCGCGAATCGTGTACGCGATGTTGTCGAGGATCTCGGCAAGGTTGCCACCGACCGTGCGGTGGATCGAGTAGGCCGTCGCCACGAGGTCGAAGTCGGGGCTGACGACGCGCTTGGTGATGTTCATCAGCGCCTCATCGGGCGAACCGCCAAGGTTCATCTCACGCACGGCCCGTCCGAATTCGTCGCCGATGGGCGGAACCGCGTTCTTGGCCACGGTGTCGATGGCCTGCGCGAACGAGTAGCCGGCCTTGATGGCGTTGGACAGCAGGGTGAGCGTGTCGCCGAGCTGCCCGTTGAAGGCTTTCAGGCGCTGCCCGATCCTGTACTTCACGTAGATGCCGGGCACGAGGTAGCCCAACACCCCGGCGACGATGGCCTGGAGCAGGCCCCACCGCCAGAACCCGATTAGCGCGAACAGGGCGGTGCTGCCGAGCTGGATCATGAAGTACTCCGACGTACGGAGCTTCAGGTCCGCTCGCTGGAGCTGCTCGGCGACCGACGGTTTGCCTTTCTTGGTGTCGCCGCGCCCGAACCTGTCAGCCGCCGGCTGAAACAGGTGGTTGAGCGTGTCGCGGAAGCCAGCGGCGCTCTCGACCGGCGACGCGCCCGCGGTCGTGACGCCGTACGCGGCCAGACGATTCTGGAAATCCTCCGAGCCGCCGGCCGCCCGCCTCGCCTGAGAGAGGCCGAGGACGATCAGGAAAACTGCCGCCGCCATGATGATTCCGAAGACCATCGGGAACGAAAGGGCTGGCATCTAGACCTCCAAAAGGGTCAGTACAGCTTATCCGGGGGTGGCTGGGGGGTGGGCTGAAATATGTGCTCGGGAACTTCCTCCCCCTCGGCTTTCAGATGCTCCATGCGCATGGGGATGATGCCGGTCGCCGTGTGGTAACCGACGGCCTTGCCTTCGGAGTTCACCCCGATCTGGCGGAACTGGAAGATCTCCTGGTACTGGACCTCGCCGTCCTTCATGCCCGTGATCTCGGCCACGCTCACGATGCGGCGCACTCCGCCACGAAGCCTGGACTGCTGGACGATCATGTGTATGGCGGCGCCGATCGTCTCGCGAATGGCGCGCGACGGAAGGTCCTGGCCGGCCTGCAGCACCAGCGTCTCGAGACGCACCAGGCACTCGTGCGGGTTGTTGGCGTGGATCGTCGACATCGAGCCATCGTGGCCGGTGTTCATGGCCTGAAGCATGTCGAGCGCCTCTCCGCCACGGCACTCGCCGACGATGATGCGGTCCGGTCGCATACGCAGGCAGCTCTTGACGAGCTCGCGGATGGGCACGGCGCCCTTGCCTTCGACGTTGGGCGGACGCGACTCCAGCTGGATCCAGTGCGGCTGCTGCAGCTGCAGCTCGGCCGCGTCCTCGCAGGTGATGAGGCGCTCGCTCTCGGGGATGAACGACGAGAGGATGTTGAGCAGCGTCGTCTTGCCAGAGCCGGTGCCACCCGAGACGAGGATGTTCATGCGGGCGCGCACGCACGAGCGCAGGAACGTCATGAGCTCGGGGCTCGACGACCGGAAGCGGTTGACGACGTCGCCCGGACCCCACTTCTCCTTGGCGAACTTGCGGATGGTCAGGCACGGACCTTTCAGCGCGATGGGCGGGATGACCACGTTGACGCGGGAGCCGTCCTTGAGGCGCGCGTCACAGATGGGTGTCGACTCGTCGACGCGGCGTCCGACGAGGCTCACGATGCGGTCGATGACCTGGCGCATCTGCCTCTCGGACTCGAACACCGTCGCCGAAAGCACGGGCTCGCCCGCCTTCTCGACGTAGATCTGCTTCGGGTGGTTGGCCATGATTTCTGTGATCGTCGCGTCGGAGAGCAGGGCTTCGAGCGGGCCTAGGCCGAGCACGTCGTCCAGCACTGACTCGACCAACCGCTCGCGGTCGGTCTTGGTCATGGTCATGGCCGTCGAACGGAAGTACTCGTCGGCCAGCTCGACGATCTTGGCCCGCACGCCTTCCTTGTTGCTCGAGTCGATCTGGTCTGCGAACTTTTCGATCAGCTTCGCGTGGATCTGCACCTTGGCGGCCGTGAAGGCGGGCAGCTGCTCGCCGACCGCAGCCGGCCGTGGCGGAGGGGCGGTCTGGACGGGCGGCGCGGCGGGACGCGCGACCGGGATGGCGGAGGCGGTGGTGAAGCCTCCTGGAGCGCTGGCGGTCGCGGGGCCGTTGCCGCCGATGCTGGCGGCCGCTGGAACCCCGGTCTGGTTCTGCTTTACCCGGTCGAGTAGGCCCATGTCAGTTCGCGCTCGAAGTGCGCCCGCGCGCGGAAAAAGACGTTACCAGAGCGCGTGCCATTTCCCCGCCATCCGGTGAGGATCCCACAGCACGGTTCTCCGGACTCTTAGCCGCCCGTGGTGACGGTGAATCCGAAGCGCCTGTTGACGTCGTCCGCGCTCACGCCCTTGCTGGCAGTGACGGTCAGGCACGCGGGGTCGGGACCGGTCGGCGGAGGCTGGTAGTCGTGGAACGACTCGAGCGTGTACTTGAGCTGCACGCTGTTGCTCAGGAACCACTGGAAGAACTCCGCGTCGCACTGCGTGATCTCGATGGTGAGGCTGGACGTGACCCCTCCCACCTGGCCCTGGTTGGTCGTCGCCGCGTTGGCGCCTCCCGCCGGCTGGACGTTGATCGCAGCCGGACCGACCTGGATCACGCGGATGTTGGTGAACACCGTCTTGATGACGACCTGGGTCGAACTCGACGTACTCGTGCCGGCCTTGACGAACAGCGAGCGCTGGGCCGAGGCGATCACGGTGATGTAGTCGCCGACGGTGATGTGACCGGCGACACCCTGCTGCTCACTGGTCGGGATGGCCATGGCCACGTATCCCGACGCGAGAGGCAGATAGGCCGGAGCGTTGCTGGTGGTGATGAGGCCGGCGTCCTTGACGAGCATGTCCGAGGTGATGACGGTGCCCTTGCTGATGTTCACCTGGGCGATCAGGTTCACGACGTCGCTGACCTTGGAGTAGGTGTTTACGAAGACACCCGATACGTCCTGGGTCGACAGGTCTTCAGCCTTGATCGGGGCCCGCAGCGGTATGGCCGTGGCCGCGGTCACCACGGTGATCCTCGAACCACCCGCGAAGCCGCCGCCACCGCCTCCGCCAAGCGAGCCGAGGAGAAAGACGCCACCTCCCGCGAGCAGCGCCAGGAGAAGGCCGACGATGATGAAGAGCCGTCCGCCGCCGGGTCGCGGCCTTGCGGGAGCTGGTGCCGTTGCCAAGGTTTAAGTCACCTCCGAGTCTTGCGTGTTCAAAAAGTGCGGTGTGATTGTAGCCATGGGGACACAGATCGTCCCCCCCTTTCTTTAGTGCGATCCTGACCGAAATGTGAAGAGCCCCCTTGCGGGGGCTCTTCGTGTTGAAGGTGCTACTACGTGGGGTTGTCGTTAGCCGAGGGCGGCTACGACGTTCGAGAACACGTTCTTGATCTGGTTGCCCATCGTAAGAAGGATGACGATGACCACGATTGAAACGAGCACGAGGATCAGGGCGTACTCAACCATTCCCTGGCCTTCCTGACGGGTCGTAAGGCTGCGAAGCTTCCAGTACAGGCTCAACATCTCTGCGATTTCACCTCCTTTCTCTCGAACTCCAGGACTTTCACCCTGCTAGACGGCCCTGGGGGCCGGTTCTTGCGGGTCGCCGCCTGATCGCGACGAGATCCTATCCGGGGGGTCCCCGGCAGGTCAATTGAATAACGAAAGTCGGAGGGCGTCGGGTCCCCTACTGCTAGATTCCGGCTCGCATATGGTGGCTGCCAGGGTGCCGACGGAGCCGCGGACACGGGCGTACTGGCGCGATCTTGTATTCGGCCGGGTGCTCCCTGCCCTGTTTTTCAGCCTCTTCGTCGCCAACCAGCTGGTGCAGCTGTCAGACACCGTCCACGCCGCCCGGACGTTCAGCGACTACCTGTTCGTCCTGCGCCAGCTGCTCGCCCTGAGCTACTTCACAATGCTGGTGGTGCTCTACAGCACCCGCCTGCCGCAGCGCGGCACCGACCACCGGCTGGGCGTGATCTTCGTCGCTTTCACCGGCACGTTCTCGGCGCTGGCGGGCACGTTCCTGCCCGGCGGCGACCATCGGGCGTGGCTGGTCCTTCCGGGCGATGTCCTGGCCACCATCGGCCTCGTTTACTCAGTTTGGGGGCTGGCCTACCTGCGGCGGTCGTTCTCGATCACCCCGGAGGCGCGGCGCCTGGTTACGGGCGGGCCCTACCGGCTGAGCCGGCACCCTGTCTACCTGGGCGAGATCACCACCGCGATCGGCGTCAACCTGGCAACCGCGGGCTGGCCAGGCGTGCTGGCGCTTGTCTACTTCGTAGGCGCCGAGCTCCTGCGGATGCGCTGGGAGGAAGGCGTGCTTTCGCAGGCTTTCCCCGCCGACTACCCGGCCTACGCGGCGCGCGTGCCGCGCTACTTTCCGAATCCCTTCCGGGCGGGCTCCACGAGCTGAACCTCACCCAGCGGCTGAGCACGCGGACGCTGCTCCTGGGCGGTGTCCTGATCACCATCGTTTCGCTGTTCACCACGTCTGAGCAGGACCCTGACTTCTGGTGGCACATCCGGATCGGGCGCTGGATGGTCGAAAACCACCGGTTGCCGTCGACCGACATCTTCACCTACACGGTTCCAGACCACGTCTGGACGGACCACGAGTACCTGACCGAGATCCTGATGTGGTTCGTCTACAGCAGCGCCGGCGTGGTCGGGATCGCCATCGCGTTCGGGGTGATCACGTGGCTCGGCTTCTGGCTGATGCACCGCCAGGTCCGGCGCCAGCCATTCGTGATCGCCGGCGTCGGGCTCGCGCTGGCGGCCGTCGCCGGCAATCCCATCTGGGGGCCTCGTGCGCAGATGATCACGTTTGCGATCACCTGCCTGGAGCTGTACTGGCTCCAGGGCTACCTGAGCGGTCGCAGCCGCATGCTCGTGTACTTCCCGCTCGTGATGGCGGTATGGGCCAACCTCCATGGGGGCTGGGTGATCGGGTTCGCATGGCTCGGCGCGGCCCTGGCCGCGGAGCTCGTGATGTGGGTGTGGGATCGCGCCAACCCCGCGCACTGGGCGCACCTCAAGTTCCTCGGCATCATCACCGCCGCGTCAGGAGTGGCCGTGCTGGCGACGCCGCACGGGCTCAGCGTCTATCTCTATCCCTTCAACACTGTCGGCAGCGTCGCGCAGGAGAAGCTGATCGTCGAGTGGTTCTCGCCGGACTTCCACCAGCGCTACCTGCTGCCGTTCGAGGCGATGATCCTGATCACGATCGGGGGATTCGCACTCCGCCGACCGTCCCTCTACGAATTCCTGCTGTTCGTCGCCTCGCTGGCGCTGGCCCTGCAGTCGGTGCGCAATGTCGCGCTATTTGTCGCAGCCACCACGCCCGTGCTGATCAACACGTACGGCGCGTGGTGGCGGGAGCTCGCGGCTGCGCGGAAGTGGAAGCTGGGTGCACCGACCCGACCGGCATTCGCCGCGATCACGGCCCTCGCGCTGGTCGTCATCACCGTCGCGACGGCGATCCACATCACCGGCGACATCAACCCTGATCGCCAGGCGTCGCTGGATGCGTCGAGCTACCCGGTCGGCGCCGCGGACTGGCTCGCCGCGCATCCGGACGTCGGCACGCGCATGTACAACCAGTACGGTTGGGGCGGCTACCTCGCCAACCGGTTCTACCCTCAGCCGAACCGGCGGGTGTTCATCTTCGGTGAGGCCGCGCTCATGGGCGATGACCTGCTGAACAAATACGAGGACGTACAGACTCTGCGGTCCGACTGGGAGCAGGTGCTCGACAGCTACGGCGTCGACTACATCGTCTACAACCGCGGAGAGGCGCTTGCCAACGTGCTGGCCACGCAACCGCAATGGAAGCTGGTCTATGAAGATTCAGTCGCGGTGATCTATGTGCGGAACCCCCACCCCTGACCCCTCCCCCCATGGGCGGGGAGGGTGCCCATCCCCTGTCTAGTACAGCTTCCAGATCTTGAAGTCGGGCGCGTCATAAGCCGGCGGCCCCAGCGCGGCCGGTGGCGGCGTCTGCAGGTCCACCGTCCAGATGACGTACCGGATGTGGTTGTCCTGGTCGAAGCTGACGATGTCCGATTTCCCGGTCAGCAGCGAGAGCGCGGTCTGCGTCTTCGTGTAGTAATCGAACGTCTCGTCGTAATGCCCGACGTAAACCGTGTCGGGTGAGTAGGCCGGG
>DASYXY010000029.1:0-3127 GCA_035934385.1 Candidatus Dormiibacterota bacterium | reverse complement strand
ACAATCCGACGGTGGCAAGCGCCAGTCCCGTCGCGAGGCCGCGCCTGCCGTCCGCGACGACGACCAGGGTCGCACCGAGCCACACGACGACGGCGGCGGCCGGCGAGATCAATACCGGGTCACTGCAAAGCCGAGTGCTACTAGCGCGACGATCCAGATGATGGGGTTGCCGCGGGTGGCGGCGGACTCGAGATCGCGCAGGCTGAGAATGGAGCGGTACTGCTCGGGAACGGTTGCGCCTCGAATCGCGGTCCGCACTGCGTCCAGGAAAGGCAGCGAGGGAGGCGGGAAGATCGCGGGACGAGCCTGCGTACGAAGGGCCGCCGCATTGGTCGTCAGGTACACGACGACGGCCACGACAAGCAGTGGCACAAACAGCGTGACCACCGGAAGGACGCTCGACGTGGTCACGATCGAGGCGAAGGCGCCAGGCGTGCCGGCAGTCTGCCCCATGACCTCCGCCGCCACGGGATTCGCAAACCCGGCGATGAAGACCGCGAGCGCGGGTCCGGCCACGAACATCAGCAGAGCGATCGACATCGCTCCGAGCGGAAGAGTCTCGGCCAACGGATGGCCCCGACCGCCCGGCAACCCGATCGCGCGAGCGCCGGCGACCACCCAGACGACCCAGGTGACGGCAGCGGCGAGACCGACGAATCCGACGAACGGTCCTGCTTCGAACGTGGCCTCGATGCCGACGACGCGCGCGCCGAAAGTAAGGCTCGGTGGAAGCCCGACCGCGGCGGCGATGATGACGATGGGTTCGATCCCAGCGCGATCGGGGAGAAGCGCGAGCGCAGCGATGAACGCGGATGCGCTGGCGAGCAAGACGATGCCGGTCACAAGGCCTAGCGGCGTGCCGAGGGCGATCGAGGTCAGCGCAAACCCGCCGAATCCGGGCACGATCTCGGCCAGGAACTCACGCCGTGTCGCCGCGGCCTGCGCGCGCCCTGCCGCCCTCAACGCGACCACCAGGCCAAGCATCGCCAGCACGACGTTGAACGCCACCGATGGATAGCGGCCGTCGCCCAGCTCGTAGGCGCGCACGAGCAAGTAGAAGCCAAGCGGAAAGAGGGTCGCGACTGTGATCCCTGCGGCTCGCAGGGATGGTCGCATCCATAGCTGCGCGACCCAGGATCGAAATGGAAACAGGCACGATGCCAGCACCGCGGATAGTGCAAGCAGCGTGAACACCGGAGCCGTCACCGACGAGACCGGGACTGCCGAGTAGACCGCGGTTCCGCCTGCCACCTGGAAGATCGCGCCGACCAGGCTCAACGCCAACCACGCCGAAAGGAGGAATCCCCACGACGGCCTCGCCGCGTCCGGATCTTCCGTGTCGAGAAGCACGACCGCAAGCGTCGCCGCGGTGCCACCCGCCATGGCGGTCAGCACGACACCGCCCGCCTCGACTGCAGCTATCGACGCGGCGACGCCGAGCAAGGCGATGACGGATTCCGCCCATGGCCGCGGCTGGAGCGAAAGCAACACCGCGGTGGGCACCGCGATCATCAGCCCAAACGCGAAGCTTGCGCCGTCCAAGCGCAGGTCGAAGGGCGACCCGTATCCGAGTTGCCCCAGCACGAGGTCCAGGGACGAGCGGATCGGCAGCCACACCGCCAACAAAGCCGCGACCGTGCCCCACGCGCCGACCGCGGTGACGACGCGTCCGAGGTCGATGCCCGCGAGGCCGAACGCCGCGATCAGCGCCGCGCCAACAAGGGGAACGACGATCGGCGCGAGGACTGCAGCTGACGGCATGCGCCGTCTAAGTTAACTTTCCGAGTCGTTCAGGCGGTCGAGAGCCTCGCGCAGAGCT
Organism: Candidatus Dormiibacterota bacterium; assembly: GCA_035934385.1. Lineage (GTDB taxonomy): Bacteria > Chloroflexota > Dormibacteria > Dormibacterales > Dormibacteraceae > CF-118. The sequence goes on along the minus strand of DASYXY010000029.1, from coordinate 1,308 downwards.
CTCGCGCGTTCCTCCAGCTTCGCCACCACCTCCGGTGGTGCCTTCTCGCGAAAGTCCGGGTTGGCGAGCCTTGCCTCGATCTTCTGGAGGTCGTCCTTTATCCGCTTGCGTTCCTTACTGCGCTTCGCGTCGCCGGTGCCGGCCGGAAAGCCCACCCTCCCTGCAACCACGGCCAGCGGCGTGCCCGGTCCTTCAAGGTCGTCGACCAGCTTCACCTGCGCGAGCATAGCGGCGAGGTTGGCGATCGTCTCGCTGACCGAGCCGTCCAGTCGCAGCGAACCTCCGCGCGTCGGACCACCTGCGGCGGTCCGGTGACCGCGCACCTCTTCCACGATCTTCATGACCTGGCCAAACTCATCCTCAGCCTCCGGGTCGACGTAACGGCGAGCAAGGTCGGGCCACCCGGCGCGCATCACGTAATCGCGGCTGCCGGGAAGCCGCGACCACAGGTCCTCAGTGACGAAGGGCATCATCGGGTGCAGAAGCCGCAGGAGGTTGTCGAGGCAGAAATAGGCGACGTCCTGCGCGGCCGCATCGCCTTCGCGCAGCCGCTCTTTGATCGACTCGAGGTACCAGTCGCAGAACTCGTTCCACACGAATGCATAGGCGGCGTTGACGGACTCCTGGAACGCGAACGCATCGAGGCCGGCCGTGATCGCTTCCGCGGCGTTGGACAATCGTGAGAGGATCCATCGATCCTCGAGGTGCTCCTGCCTTTCGATAAAGCCAGGCGCCTGCGCGGTCTGCTCACCGGGCGAGCCCAGGATCAGTCGCGTCGCGTTCCAGAGCTTGTTAGCAAACCGGCGGTAGCCCTCGACGCGACTCTCGTCGAAGCGGACGTCCTGCGTCGACATCGCGACCGACGTGGCCCACGCCCGGAGCGCGTCAGCGCCGTACTTCGACAGCAGGTCGCGGGGATCGACCCCGGTTCCCAGCGATTTCGACATCCGCCGCCCGTCAGCGGCCTGGACGACCGCGTGGATCACGACGTCGCCAAACGGAGTCTCGTCCATGAATTCGAGGCCGGTCATGATCATCCGGCTGACCCAGAGATTGATGATCTCCCGCGCGGTGCAGTTGACGTCCGTCGGATAGAACGCTTCGAGGTCTTCGGTGTCGTCGGGCCAGCCCAACGTCGCGTACGGCCACAGCGCGGACGAGAACCACGTGTCGAGAACGTCCGGGTCCTGCTCGAGCTCGGTGCTGTCGCAGTCGCTGCACTGCTCGGGGCGATCGACGGCGACTGTGACGTGCCCATTCGGGCAGTGATAGACGGGCACCCGATGGCCGAGCCATAGCTGGCGGCCG
>DASYXY010000083.1:0-1887 GCA_035934385.1 Candidatus Dormiibacterota bacterium | reverse complement strand
CCAAGAATCCGCAGCTCGCGGATCACATCATCGGCGGGGCGGTCAGGCGACGGGGCGGCGGCGCACTTTCGCACCTCGACGACTCGGCGGAGCTGGCCGCGCACGACTGGATCCTGCAGCGCGCGCAACGACGGTAGTCCGCAGGCCGTTTCCACCGTTCAGGACCACCGGCCGTGCGGGCGACAGCGCCTCGCGCAGCACCTGGTCGATGGTGTCGAGCATCACGAATTGCATCTCCTTGCGCAGGTCGGCGGGAATGTCGTCGAGGTCCGCCTCGTTGTGCGACGGGATCAGCACGCGGCGCAGCCCCGCGCGGTGAGCGCCCAGCACCTTCTCCTTGATTCCACCGATCGGCAGCACGCGCCCGCGTAGCGTGATCTCGCCGGTCATAGCCACGTCGTCGCGCACCGGGCGCCCCGTCAGGATCGAGGCCATCGCGGTCAGCACCGTGACCCCGGCCGAGGGTCCTTCCTTCGGCTGCGCCCCGGCGGGGACGTGGACGTGGATGTCGTTCTTGTCGAACAACGTCTGGTCAATACCCAGCTCGAGCGCGTGTGATTTCAGGTAGGACAGCGCCGCCGCCGCGGACTCCTTCATCACCTCACCGAGCTGTCCGGTCAGCTTCAGCTCGCCTTTGCCCGGGGTGATGGTGGCCTCGACGAAGATGATCTCGCCGCCGGTCGGCGTCCAGACCAGCCCGGTCGCGATGCCCGGCCGGTCGATGCGCTCCGCGACGTCGTCGTAGAAGCGACGCTTGCCGAGGGCCGCGCGGACCTTCTTGACCTCGTCGAGTCGCTTGAGCTTCTTGCCCGAGGCGATGTCGGCCACGTCGCGCCGGATCAGCGACGCGATCTCGCGCTCGAGGTTGCGCACTCCGGCTTCGCGCGTGTACTCGCGGATGATCAGGCGCACCGCCTTCTCGGGCACCGCGATCTCGCCTTCGTGCAAACCGTGCGCCAGGAGCTGCTTGGGGATGAGGAACCGCTCCGCGATCTGCACCTTCTCCTCTTCGGTGTAGCCGGACAGGTGGAGCACCTCCATGCGGTCGCGCAACGCCGGCGGGATGGTTTCGAGCGAGTTGGCCGTGGTGATGAACATCACCTTCGACAGGTCGAACGGCACGTCGAGGTAGTTGTCGCGGAAGTCCTTGTTCTGCTCGGGGTCGAGCACCTCGAGCAGGGCAGACGAAGGATCGCCGCGCCAGTCTGACCCGATCTTGTCGACCTCGTCGAGCATGAACACCGGGTCGTTCGACTCGGCGCGACGGATCGCCTGCAGGATGCGCCCGGGCATGGCCCCGATGTAGGTGCGGCGGTGGCCGCGGATCTCGGCCTCGTCATGCACGCCGCCCAGGGAAGCCCGCGCGAACTTCCGACCCATGGCGCGTGCGATCGAGTGACCGAGTGACGTCTTGCCCACGCCCGGAGGGCCGACGAAGCAGAGGATGGGCTCGCGCCCGCGATCGGTCGAGCCGCGCTGCTGCTTCAGGCGGCGCACCGCGAGGTGCTCGACGATGCGCTGCTTGACCTTGTCGAGGTCGTAGTGGTCGGCATCGAGGATCTGGCGAGACTTCTTGACGTCGACCTCGCCTCCGGTCGAGACGTTCCACGGCAGCGAGACCATCAGCTCGAGGTACGTGCGAATGACCGACGACTCGGGCGACGCCGAGGGGATGCGCTCGAGGCGCCCGATCTCTCGATCCGCTTCCCGCCTGGCCTCGGGCGGCAGGCCCGCCTTCTCGATCCGCTCGCGCAGCTCCGACAGCTCCGCGTGCTCGCTGTCCAGCTCGCCCAGCTCCCGCTGGATCGCTTTGAGCTGCTCGCGCAGGAAGTACTCGCGCTGCGCCTTGCCCATCTGCTCTTCGGCCTGCGTCTGGATCTTTCGCCC